>CAYLZB010000032.1:0-18495 GCA_964388165.1 uncultured Flavobacteriaceae bacterium
GCAGTAGCACAGGCATGAACAGGAAGGATCCCAAGCACATCTCCCACTTTTACCTTTCCGATCATCTCCTTCGGAAGTCGAACTACTCCGTGCTCCTGGGAGATCTTGATCACCTCTGCCCCGGAAATGGGCGCTGACCAACCACTCTCATTCAATTGAACCACAAGTCCGTAATGGATATTTCCCAATTCATCGGTAAGAGAATCTTTTCCCTGGTGCACCCATCCGCTGTGTACGATGACCTCATTTCTATCGGGATGGACCTCAACGACAGGAACAGCCAGGCAAATTGCGATCTCTTCCATTTTATTTGCTCCAATGCTGTTCTGCACAAGATCGTAATAGACGAAATTCCCGGGATGCATGCTATCAATATCCTGAAAATCATCTGCAAGGCTACAGGATGGTGTGTCGCCTATTGCGAGCCTCATCTCAGGATATACCTCTCTAAAGTGTCTTTTTAGAGCCCTTAATTTTTGTACGACTTTTCCCGAAATTTCCTTCACCTCCTGTGGAGATGAAGCGCTATAAGTGTGCCCCGGATGTGAATAGAACCCATAGAATTTCATTTTTGACCCTGAGGTAATGTCGAGGATTGCAGAAATTTCTTCAATATTCCCTGAATTCACACCCGATCTTCCATCTCCTGTATCAACCTCGATATAAAATTCAAGTTGCTCGTTTAGCTGCTCCTTTAGAAGTGCTGCTGTTCCCCTGCTATTAATAAAGATCTTGAGTTCTACTCTTGAAGCAAGTGAATTAAGCTCCTCTATTTCCAGCACATTTACCGGAAAAGCAATGGTCACATCCTTCCACCCGTGCTCCACGAAATATTTAGCCATTTTGACAGAAGTCACCGTTATCGCGCTCACGCCTTCATTTTTAAACCATTCCCCGACTTCTGCAGACTGGTGGGTCTTGAAATGAGGTATAAGCTGAACACGATTTTTTTCTGCCTTTCTCACCATTTTCCTGATGTTGGCCTGACAGATCTTGTGATCGAGGAGAAGGGTAGGTTTAATTATTTTTTGCATAATGGTCTACTAGCTTTAATACCGGGTTTAAAGAATGTAAATTAAGAAACCCACAGATATAGCTAAAATAAAAAGGCTGCCCAAATTGGACAGCCTTTTTTAATAAAGGTCAAAATTTATTATTGAATGGTAATTGCAGTAACAACCACACCATCAGCATCCACGATCGGAAGATCAAGTCCATTTAGACCATTAAATTCATAGACTCCTTCAACTCCAGTATCGTTGTGTAGCATTACCCAAACAACATCTCCTGCCTCAACATCGGCATCTTCGGTAAAAGTAATTTCCACATCAGCGTTGTCTCCTGCTTCAAGATAAACAGGTACAGAAATAATATCAGGTACCATAGGTCCGTCACCGGCTGCATTAGAAGCATGTACTACAACCCAACCGTCCATATCAAGGTTGATATTTTCGATAGTAATAGTATTATCTACAAGAGCCTGGTCGTTTACAGTAAGTACACCGCTCATAGCAGCTGTGGTCACGTTGTTTATAGTAATAGCAGAAACTACCACATTGTCACCGTCCATAATTGGCAAATCCAATCCGTTGCTTCCATCAAATTCATATTCTCCTTCTGCCCCGGTATCTTCGTGAAGCATCACCCATAGGGTATCACCGGCTTCTACATTGGCATCATCTGTCAACGGAACACCCACATTAGAATAAGTTCCGGCTTCCAGATATACAGGTTCAGAAATAATTTCAGGTACCATAGGTCCGTCACCGGCTTCATTAGAAGCATGAATTACTACATACCCGTCTTGTTCCATAGTAATAGATTCAACATAAACCACTCCATTTACAAGATCCTGATCGTTAGCAGTAAAAGAACTCACTGCACCACCTTCTACAGAAACCATGAAAGATTCTGCCACAGGATTTCCCTGAGCATCAGTAATAGGCGCATCAATATCATTTACGGTTTCAAACTCATAAGTCCCGAGGGTACCGCCATCAGTGTGAAGCATCACCCAAAGGGTCTCTCCATCTGTAACTTCTTCTCCTTCGGCCAGTTCAATGACCACATTTGCAGTGGGACCTGACTCTACTCTCTTGGGAACTGAAATGATTTCCGGTACCACAGGAGCACCATTATTGTCTCTGTGTAATACGACCCATCCCGGATTACTCATACTTACAGAATTAATGGTCAAGGTGTTATTTTCCAACATTACATCATCTTCGACTACAATCGCACCCGTTGGAGGAATACCCGGGTCTACTATTTCGTCATCATCATCACTACAAGCCACTAATCCAAGACTCAGGATCATTGGCAACATTAAAAGATAGAACTTTTTTAATTTCATAATTGCTTTTTTTTAATTTGACCCCAAAGTAACCAGTACTATAGGGAATGGCAGTTAATGCTTTGCTAATTAGCAAAATCAAAGGTTTCATTAATAATGATTTAACAGTCCTTTTCGCGCCTGACTCCCGAAAAACGTCCTTCTCAGCATAATTGTGAAGCAAAGTGCAGCTATGATCGTCTTTATCTACAAGCCTTTTAAATCATGAAAAGTTTCACACATTATCTTCTTCTCCTTGCAATTAAATTACAGGGCATCAAAAAGAAGTTCGGGGAGGATCCCATTGATTATAACTCACTTCGGAAACAGAACGTTTCCAATCCCGGTCTGTATTTTTTTAGAGGAAATCTTTATCGAAGATTCCATATAGATAAAGCTGAAGTGACTGAAATTGAACCGAAAGATTCTAAGGATGATCTCATAATTTTTTGCCATGGCGGTGCCTTTGTTTACGGACCTGTTAGTTACCACTGGACATCGGTTGTTAAGCTGGCAGCACAAACCTGTAGCACAGTATGGATGATAAATTATCCCAAAGCCCCTGAAGCCGATATTCGCACAATCTCTTCAACCATTGACAAGACCTACCGGGCCGCCCGGGAAAAATATCCTTCTAAAAATGTCATTTTTGTGGGGGATTCTGTGGGAGGAACTCTCCTAACCTCACTGGTGCAGCGGCTGATTTTACAAGAACAACGATTACCTTCTCTTTTAGTTCTAATTTCTCCTGTTATGGACGCCTCCTTCACAAACACCGGGATCGCAACTTTAGAAAAAAAGGATCCTATCCTTTCCAAAAGCGGCGCTTTAAGTGCTAAACGCATGGCAGCAGGAAACCTTGATCTTAAAGATCCAGTGATCTCTCCTCTTTACGGGTGTTTCAAGAATTTTCCCCCAACCCTGCTTTACATTGCAGAGAATGATATCACCCGACCGGACCAGGAATTGGCTGCACAAAAAATGCAGGATCAGAACGTGGATCTTGAGATCTACTTTGGTGAAGGAATGCCTCATATCTGGCCAATACTCCCCGTCATGAAGGAGGGAAAAAAGGCTTTTAACAAGATCATTTCAGCAGTCAAAGAAGTAAAAAAGAAACCCGGCATGACCGGGTTTCCTGATGAAGTTGCAGAAGAATGAACACTTTTAGCCTCCCGCCCTGTTCAATTCTTCCAGACTTTCCTGGCGGGCTTGCTTCTGCGACTTACCATTTTTAAAACTATATCTCAAATTTACGCTCACCCCTCTGTTGTAGAAGTACTGGTTCATATCAAACGTACTTCCGGGATATTCGGCATAAACATCCATTCTCATACCTTCAAAGATATCGGTGGCTTTTAAAGTAACATCAAGCCTTTCATCCATGAAGCTTCTCTTAAGTCCCAGATCAACAAAATACCTCTCCCCAACAGTGTAGATCCCTGCAGCCACGGGACCAAAATATTTGGCATTGAGCTCCATATTAATGTCCCATGGAAGGCTAATCCTGTGGTTGGACTGCAGGGAATAGTACAGCTGATCGTTCTCCACCAGGCCTTCTTCAAAGGGTATGTCATAGTAGGTTTGGGTAAGCACAGCAGTATTTTCTGTGCTCCAGAAAGGCGCCAGCTCAACTGGTACTACCAGGACTCCTGAAAAGATCCTTCGGTCATCCATATTGGCAGTGGTGAAAATGGTCTGTCCTGTTTCCTTATCTATTCTTGGATATTCTCCCATTACACGATCGGTATAATCATAACTGAGATTGAGGAGATACTTTCCGAAGAGACTTTGAGAAATTCCGAATGAAGAAATTATTTCCGGTTCCAGGTCTGGATTTCCAACTATATAACTGTAAGGATCAAGATAAAAAAGGAAGGGATTCAACGTACTGTAGTCAGGCCTGTTGATCCTGCGACTATAGGAGTAGTTGATCTCATAGTTATCGCTTACCTTCTGGCTTACCTGAAGATTTGGAAAAAGATCAAGATAATCTGTTTCATTGATCTCTTCCATAGTTGCTGAAATTCCTTTCCCCAGGGTTTTTTCTGCCCGAAGACCCAACTGGATATTCCAGTTATCACTCAGTTTGTTGTCATATATGGCATAGGCTGCATAAATTTGCTCTTCATATCTAAAGCTGTTACTACGGGTTTCATCATATTCCCTGGCTCCCTCTTCGCCAGAATAGAACCTTAGATCACTTTCTGAAATGACGCGGCTTCCTTTTACCCCAATAGAAAATTGAGAGGTTTTATTTAGAGGCAAAGCAAGATCGACCTTTCCTGCAATGATATCATATTCTGAAATGCTACTGTTATAAAGGGATTCTGTCTCCCTAATGTCCTCTACAGGAAAGAAATAATTATTGGTAAAATCGGAATCCCTATCGGTGGAGAGCCGAACATAATCCAGATTTGCTGCAAGCTTTGTTCCCACTGTATCCAGCTCCCCCGTGTAATGAAGATTAAAGCGGCCATTCTTATAATCTCTATCAGAGCGATTGAGTGAGGCAATTTCCTGAAGGTCACCCTGGCCGTATATTCCAAGTTGAGTTTGGGTGTCCCAGCTTCCCGATTCGTCAAAAAAGGTGTAATTGGCAATTGCACCTATAGTGTGGTTTTTATTTACCTCGTAATCTACACCCGCCATAAAGGAAGGCGCCCATTTGATAATAAATTGATCTCCTGTTTGATGGTAATAATCATATTCACTGTCATAAGTGAAATTCCGTACTACTTCCTGGGTACGGGTCCTTCCTCTTTTGGCAATATCGGCGCTAAAATAGCTATTCCACTTTCCAACATTGTAATTAAGGTTCGCACCTGCATTATACCAGTTTTCCCGGTTAAATTCCGCTCCGCCATATATACTTCCGTTAAGGCCCAATGCTATGTTCTTCTTCAGTTCGATATTGATAATTCCGGCAGAACCTTCTGCATCATGCTTTGCCGACGGGTTATGGATCAATTCTATGCTCTTGATGTTTTCGGCAGGCATTGCTTCCAGCAGGGTCATAAGCTGCTCTGCGCTTAGATAGGTTAAACGGCCATTGATCATGATCCTCACACCATTCTTTCCGTTTAACATTAGGTTCCCATCCTGGTCGGCGGAAATACCAGGAGACTTCGATATAACTTCAAAAGCCGAACTTCCGGCAGCCATGGCAGTACCTTCTATTTGAACTACCAATTTCCCTGCTTCCATTTCAATTCTTGGTCTCCAGGTCTGTACCATTACTTCATTAAGCATTGTTACTTCTGCAGGCAGGATCACTCTCCCAAAGTTCTTCCTGTAGTCTGGAGAGGAGACCTCAAATTCATTTGTGAATTTCGATTGGAAACCTATGGCACTAAAACGCAACAGGTAATTACCTTTTTCAGGAGTATCAAGTTGGAAACTTCCGTCCATATCTGTAGTGGTTCCTGTTACGATGGTAGAATCGGGTAACTTCATCATTGCTACGGTAGCAAATGGAATGGTTTCTTCTTTCTGGTCACTTAGACTTCCGGTAAGGATACCTTCTTCCTGGGCTTGAACGCCCAGGGTTCCAAAAAGGCTAAAAAATACTATTGTTAATACGCTATACAACTTCATCATTTTGTGTTTTGGTTAGACATTCTTGTTAGCTAACACCACAAATGTGAGGGCATATGACCACTACAGAAAGCTGTTTAAGATGAAGCGGGATTTTCGACCTACGAAATGGGATTTAAACCGAATGAAATGGAAAGAGGTTTTTATGTAAATGCTGAATTTTGACAAAAGACATTATAATACGGTAAGCCAAGGGAGAAATACTATGCCTTAAAAATTAATAAAAGAGGAACCATGAATAAGAACAAAGAAGATGTTTTAATTTTTTACTTTTATGCAAAAGTCGATCGCGCCATAGAAGACAAGCTAAAGAAAAGATCCCGCTCCCAGATACGTGTTATTCTGGAAAAGCTTGGTATTGCAGCAATTACTACGATCCTGCTTTATACCCTGGTGGTGTACCTAAATCTGGGAACAGTTAGAATACCGGAAGGAGAAATGTTAATTGAGATCCCGTTGGTGTTTCTCTTCCTGTTCTGTTTGTTTCTATCCCATGAGAAAATCTCCAGACTCGTTGCTTCTCAAAAGTTTAAGAAAATCGGTTCTCTCAAAAAGGCACTTCTGGAAGTCTCTTTAGTGGTTGCAGTAACGATCTTCCTTACTGTTATCTTAAATTTAATACCCTTTCTCTTAATTCTTGGAGAGGAAGCTATTATCCCGATAAGGGTAAGAACAGCTATTATGGTAAGCGTGATAGTTTCACTCTTCTTTTATTACCTGGTAGAAAGGGAGCGCACCAAAAAGGAATTACAGCAGGAGATGCTTAATTCTGCAAGACTACAGAAGGAGAATTTTGCAGCCCAGCTGGAAGGTCTAAAAAGTCAGATCAATCCTCATTTCCTGTTTAATAGTCTTAACGTCCTGGGTTCTCTCATCCAACAGGACAAGAAAAAAGCCCTCACCTTTAAAAATAAGTTAGCAGATCTTTACCGGGCTCTCTTAAAACACGGTGAGCACCATGTAATAACCCTGGAAAAAGAACTGGAAACAGCGAGAGCATATATTTACCTGCTCAAAACCCGGTTTGGTAATTCAATTATTTTTGAAGAGAATATAGCGCCTCAACATCTGGAGCATCAAATTCCTCCGGGTGCTCTGCAAATGCTTCTGGAGAATTCAATAAAACATAACGGCTCTACAAAAAAGAAGCCGCTCCGGGTACAGATCTTTTCTGAAGGGAATAAGCTGGTAGTACAGAACGATCTCCAGCCAAGAAAAGAACATATTCATTCCACCAAAACCGGATTAAAGAATATCATCAGCCGCTATAGCTACTTAAGTAGTGAAGAGGTAGAAGTCGATAAAACTGCTGAAAAATTTGTTGTTAAATTGCCATTATTGAAGACCTATGAAAATAGTGATCATTGAAGACGAAGCCTTTGCTGCCGATGCACTGGAAAAGATCGTGCTTGATCTAAGACCGGAAAGCGAGGTGTTGGAGCGACTGGAATCCATAGAGGAAGCAGTAGAATATTTTACATTACAGCCTCAACCCGACCTTATTTTTTGTGATATCCACCTGTCCGACGGAAGCAGCTTTGAGATCTTTCGTCAGGTTGAAATGAAAACTCCGGTGATCTTCACAACCGCATATAATGAATATGCTATTGAGGCTTTCAAGGTAAATAGCATTGATTACTTACTTAAGCCACTCAAAAAGGAGGAGGTTGCTAAGGCAATTAGGAAATATGAAGACCTTCAAAAGGATGAAATTTCGATGGGATTAGAGAACCTTCGTAACCTGCTTGATTCTGCTTCAAAAGATCAGGAAGTGAAATCCAGGTTCATGGTTAAGTCCGGGCAAACAATAAGAACCATACCCAGTGAAGAAGTGGCGTATTTTTTAGCCGAAGAAGGAGTAGTCTTACTTTTCACCTTTGAGGGAAAAAGGTACGTAGTAAATTACACCTTAGATCAATTAGACGAACAACTGGAGCCCAAAAAGTTCTTTAGGGTAAACCGACAGTTAATATCTAATATTCGAGCAGTAAGTGAAGTAAGTCCCTACTTTAAAGGGCGGCTACACCTCACTTTAGACCCGCCTCTTGCAGGAGAACAAATTATAAGCAGCAGTAGAGCTTCTTCTTTTAAGCAATGGTTAGACCTGTAAAAACTGAAAAATAAAATGCAAGCAGAGGAGACTACAATACAAAAACCAGAAGGGGTAAATTGGCGGAACAGGATTCTGGTCTCCTTTCTCATCACCCTTACTATAGAAGCGGTTTTCGTATTCGTCAAATACGGGGAGATCTTTAGATCATACGAGTTCACCCTCGGCCTGGAATTATTTTTCACTTTTTTGTACTTCCTTTCGTTATTCTGGATCTATCCAAAGATCTCAGGAGCTTTTCATTCCCCTTTTTTTAAAAACATCAGGTCGATCTATGTCAATCTGATAGAGGGGACGGTCGTAGTAGTCTTAACTACAATATTGACCATTGTTATGAAGCTTCTACCACTATGGGTCATCGTAATAATTATTAATATTCAGACGGATAAAGTAAATTTGGCTATTGACCAGGACTCTGTACGGCAGAATATTATCTTACACGCCATTCTTGCCCTTTTCATTTATTATTTTGTAGAACGGGAAAGGATAAAAAAGAATTTGAGAGCGCAATACCTCAAGAATGCACAGATCCAGGAAGAATTTATGGAATGGCAGCTTCGCACCCTCAAAAATCAGATTAATCCTGACTTTCTTTTCCAAAGTTTAGACGCTCTTGATGAGCTGGTGGAAAAAGATGAAGAAAGATCTGTGGAGCTGGTGAACAGGTTGTCACACCTGTACAGGCAACTTTTAGAACACAAGGAACAACTTGTGGAACTGAGAACTGAAGTGGAACTCGTGGAAGCTTATGATCAACTACTGCAGGTAAGACCGGGTAAAAAAATTCTGTTTCGATATGACATTTCAGACACCCATAAAAACTGGCAGCTTCCTCCGGGTGCTTTGTACAAAATGGCCGAATGCTTTGTAGACCATTCAGAAGCTCAGCCGGGGAAAATACCTGAACTCTTAATTTCCACCGAAGACCAGACGGTAGAAATCACGGGGCCTTCAAAAAGTTACGATGCTATATTACCCCTCGTGGATCACTTGATGCACACCTATGAATTGTTCACAGAGCGAACGATCAAAACCGAAAAAAAGGAGAATAACCTGACTGTTACACTCCCTTTAATTCCTTTAGGTAAAGACTAACTTAATCTATTCCTTTTTGTCCCGGGTAAGAAATAGTAGAACTCCTGCCAGGGCAGCTGCTGTAACAGCAGATTTAAGCACGAAATTCTTCCGGTTGTATTTCCATTCAGATTTCAGGCCATGTTCAGCGAAGAGATTGGGAACATGTCCACTTTTGAGGTCATCAATAATTCCTTCAATCTCTCCCACTCTATCGGCCATGACAAGAGGAAGCCATCGGCCATAGCTGGATTCACTGTACTTAAAAGCGAATCTGCGCAAGGCGCCGCTCAGGCCTTTTGGCGGCAACGTACTTCCAAATACCGCCGGAATATTGGGCCGCTCTACCGACCGCAATACCTCAATATTAACCGGCTGCTGTTCCGGCCGTTCCCAGCTGTAGCCTCTAATTTCTTCGTCTGTTCGGTTCTTCATGGGATAAGTCGGATCATTTTTTGGATCCCGGTCTACACCCCATCCTTTGATATGGCTATGGTCGCCCCCTCTTTCATTCCTGAATTCTTCGGGCTTTGTTTGATCTCCGATCATTTTTTTCTTATTTAATTTTTATTTCTATTCTTATGCCGTTGGCGGAATAAGAACTGTTTTGATACAATTGTCCAGTTTATTACTGAAGATATGATAACCTTCGGCTACCTCCTCCAGAGGAATCCTGTGTGTGATCATTTCCTTAGGCTTGATATTTCCCGACTTCACATGCTCGATCATCTTAGGCAACAATCTCTTTACTGAACATTGTCCGGCCCTAATCGTAATCCCTTTATTTACTACATTTCCTATCGGCACCAGTGCATCAATAGGTCCGTATACCCCAACTATGGAAACAATTCCGCCTTTCTTGACCGAATTGATCGCCCAGTGCAGCGCAGTTGTAGAACCTCCCTGCATCAGCAGTTTTCTGCCCAGCATGGTATTCATGGTGTCTCCCGCTGCTTCGGCTCCTACGGCATCTATACATACATCTGCACCTAACGAGTCTGTTATTTTTTTGATGAATACCACAGGATCTTCGAGTGCAGTAAAATTATACACTTCACATTGAGCGAATTCCTTCACGAATTCGAGGCGGTAATCCAGTTTATCGATCACTATTACCCTTCCTGCTCCAAAGAGCCAGGCACTTTTGGCCGCCATTATCCCAATGGGACCGGCACCAAAAACAACAACCGTGTCTCCCTCCTGGATCCCTCCCATTTCGGCTGCCTGGTACCCGGTAGGCACCACATCTGTGAGCAGTACGGCATCATCGGGATCCATCCAATCGGGAATTACTGTGGGTCCCACATTTGCATATGGTACCCGCACATATTCGGCCTGTCCACCGTGATAACCCCCGGTGGTATGGGAATATCCGAATATTCCGCCGGCAGCGGTGGATTGAGGATTAGCCTCATGGCACATGCCATACATTTCCTGCTTACAAAAAGCACATTTTCCGCAGGCAATATTGAAAGGCACCATCACCTTATCCCCCACCTTCACTTCGGTTACCTGTGATCCAACTTCTACTATTTCCCCTATGAATTCATGGCCAAAAGTTGAGCCCACGCGGGTATCTGGCACAAGGCCGTGATACAGGTGGAGGTCAGACCCGCAAATACAGGATCTCATCACTTTTACAATGGCATCTTCGGGATGTTCGATTTCCGGAAAGGGACGGTCACGGTCTGCACGGATCCTAAAAGGACCGCGATAATTCATTGCTAACATATTGGTAAGTTTTTCTTTTTTACTAGCGAAGCAGTTCAGCAAAGATCTTCATCTGACTGATATACTGCATTTTAAAATTAAACAAAGCAGGATTTTAGCGAAAGTATTTAACTATACTTTATGCCGGCTGCACAAACTTTAGGATGCTCCTAACATGGAAAAGGTTTTCCTTTAGAGAGAATTTTATAAATTCTTCCGAAAAGCAGGAAATAATGAACATTTTACAAGTTAGTGCTCCAAAATCCGGAAGCTATTGGCTCAATACGATCCTGAAAAAGTCACTTGAGAAGAAAGGTCAGGACATCTCTTTTTTCATAAGACAGCAGCCGGAATATGAAGATCTAAAAGACCGGAAACTGAGCTTTAAAGAACAGGCTGGTACAGACATGATCGACATTGAAGAGGACAAGACGTTCTACCGGGTAAGTTCCTTGCTCAAAAAACCTGTTCCCAACCTTCAGCAGTACGCAGAACAGGCAACTCTGGCATGGACGCATTCTACATGGTGTAGCAAAACAGCCGAAGTTTTTGCCTTTTTTGACAGGAAAGTTTGTATAGTTCGCGATCCACGCGACACAGCTTTATCGGCAGCAAAATTTGCTTTTACGCCTTACATGCAGCAGCATTACCCCAGCTCCTATAATTCGGTGGAGGATTTTCTTGAAGGAGAATATGAGCGGCTTTTGGAGCAGTGGGTGTGGTTCTACGGAAATTACCTGTTGCATTCTGCCGAACTGGATCTCCACTTTGTCTTTTACGAAAATCTACTGAAGTCTTTTCCGAAGGAGTACGATTCCCTGCTGCAGTATTTACAACTGGACTTAACTGAAGCCGAAAAAAAGGAAGTGGAAGAAGAAGTGAGCTTTTCCAGCATGAAAGAGGAAAGTCCGCGGCACTTACAAAAAGGGAAAAGCCGGAAATGGGTCGATCTACTTTCCATAGATCAAATTGAAAAGGCTTCAGTCAAAGCAGGGGCCTTAATGCGCATTTTTGGATATCCGCTTACCCCCGGGGAAGGCGATAAACTTCCTGCATTTCCGAAAGATATCCCGAAGCAGGAGCTTGAGGAAATTCTGCAAAAGATCAACTGGAAGGAACTTTATTAGCACTTCAGTTTTAAACTTTTCTTAATTCTGAAGCAGAGGGACCCGGTAAACCTTCATTTCTGAAGGCATTTTTGTAACTTCTAATTCTAAAGTCATTACTATGGAAATGAACGACAGAACCGAAAATAAGAAATCTACACCCGTAGAGAGCAAAAAAACTGATAAGAAGTACCACGTCAACCAGTCGACCGAAGAAAAAACTGGCGGAAACCTGGGAATGATCGCTATTGTAGTGATCATAGCAATTGTGGTGCTCGGCCTCCTATTCTTTTCAGACGTCTTCGCATAATACCTTCCCAAAATGTCATTTTTGAGAGGTTTTATTTTTTGAAGCTCTTTTGTTCCTGTCACTCTTGTTATATTAGGGCCTCAAAATTTATTCTATGTCAAAAACATATTACGATCCCGCCGATCTCAGGAAGTTTGGAAAAATATCTGAATGGGATGAAGAGCTGGGTAGCAAATTCTTTGAATACTACAATAGTGTTTTTGAAGAAGGTGCCTTGACCGCACGGGAAAAATCTCTCATTGCACTTGCCGTTTCACATGTGGTACAATGTCCTTATTGCATTGATGCCTACACTAAAGACGGCCTGGAACGGGGAATTGAAAAAGAAGAAATGATGGAAGCCGTACATGTGGGAGCCGCAATAAAAGGTGGTGCGACCCTTGTACATGGTGTCCAGATGATGAACAAGTATGAGAAGTTGTCCATGTGAGCAAATCCAGGGAAGCACGAAGTGCTGACCTAGGAGTCGCTCATCCCGACAAAGGAGGGATCTCTTGTAAAGCCGTTGCATGCAACCGCTCCAAGGGAAGGTACCAGCGCATCAATAAGATCATCATCCATAATAAAGCCCTTGCATACAAGGGCCCAACAGAATCACACAACATGCCTTCAAAATCCCTACAAGCCCGAAAAAGCAACCTCTCCAACCCGGCCGAACAGCTAAAATACCTTAGCAACGGCATCTTTGGGAGTGGAGAGTTGCCGCTTTTTAAAGATAAGATCGCCAGCGGGGGAACATATACTTTGAAGCCTAAGAAGCTGGAGATCCTGCAGCTCAACCTTGGCTATATGTGTAACCAGGTGTGCGCCCACTGCCATGTTGATGCAGGTCCGGATAGAAAAGAGATCATGACCAGAGAAACCATGAAACTGTGCCTGGAGGTCATAAGAAAATCGGGCGCACATACGCTCGATCTTACCGGGGGAGCGCCTGAGATGAACCCGGATTTTCGTTGGTTTGTGGAAGAAGCTTCAAAAGCGGGGATCAGCGACTTTATCGTACGCTCTAACCTCACGATCATTGTAGCCAATAAGAAATATTACGACCTGCCCGATTTCTTTAAGAAACACAACGTACATGTAGTTTCGTCACTTCCGTTCTACAAAAAGGATAAGACTGACCGGCAGCGCGGCAGCGGAGTTTTTGATAAATCCATACAGGCTTTGAAAATGCTGAACGCAGTTGGCTATGGCCGGGAGGACAGCGGCCTCAAACTTGATCTTGTTTACAATCCATCCGGAGCATTTCTACCTGCCAGCCAGCAGGCTTTGGAACGGGATTTTAAGAAGGCCCTGAAAGAGGATTTTGACATAGACTTCAACGAACTATTTTGCATTACCAACCTGCCTATAAGCAGGTTTTTGGAGTATCTTATAGCTTCAGAAAATTATGAAGATTACATGACTGCGCTGGTGGAAGCATTTAATCCTGCTGCAGTACAGAATGTGATGTGCACAAATACACTTTCAGTGAGCTGGGACGGCTGGCTTTATGATTGTGATTTCAATCAAATGCTGGGCTTAAAAGTAGCTTCTGATGTAAAACATTTAAAAGATTTTGAACCGGAACTGCTCCGGGAGCGGGAGATCTGCATTTCACAGCACTGTTACGGCTGTACTGCAGGTGCCGGTAGTAGCTGCCAGGGAAGCGTGACCTAATGAAGAAAGAAAAAGAAAATCATTCGGAAGAACTCCTGCTGATCTTTTCCCGAAACCCGGAATTAGGAAAAGTCAAGAAAAGGCTGGCCGCAGGTATAGGTGATCAATCGGCTTTAAAAGTTTATAAATATTTACTGAAGCACACCGTTGAAGTGACGGAGAACCTTCAGGTGGAAAAATGGGTTTTTTATTCCGAAGAAATTCCGGAAGAAGATATTTGGCCCGAAAGAACCTTCAGGAAAAAGCTTCAGCAGGGAAAAGAGCTTGGGGAGCGAATGGAAAAAGCATTTTCCGAAGCATTTAGAAATGGCTTCAGCAAAGTAGTGATCATTGGAAGCGATCTATATGACATCACTGAAGAGGATATAAAAATGGCATTTTCGGCACTTGATGTTCACGATTATGTTCTGGGACCGGCGCAGGATGGAGGTTATTACCTGCTGGGGATGAAAAGAGAAACTCCGCAGCTATTCTCTAACAAGGACTGGAGTACAGATAAAGTTTTTAAGCAAACCCTTGAGGACCTGAAACAGGAAAAGGTAAAACTGTTGCCGATGCGCAATGATATTGATACTTTTGAAGATATGCTGCCCCATGAGGATTTAATGAGATTAATTGATAAAAGAGAGGAATTATGAAGAAGATGACATTTTTGACAGTTTTAATGATCACGGCGTTGATCTTTGGCTGCAAGGAAAAGGAGACAAAAATTGATGGCGGTACTGTAATGACCGAAGTGGAAGAGGTTCCTGTGCAAACCCGGAGCTATGATCCTGTTAAAGCCGATACTATTGAGGTGGGCAATGTTTCTATGACCAAAGAGGAATGGAAACAGAAGCTTGGTCCCCAGGAATACCATATCCTTAGGGAAGCAGGTACAGAACCTGCTTTTAAAAATGAGTATTACGACAACAAAAAAGAGGGAATTTACTACTGCGGAGGCTGTGGATTGCCTCTTTATAGTTCCAATACAAAATTTGATTCGGGCACCGGCTGGCCGAGTTTCTATGCTCCCATAGATCCAAAACTTGTAAAGAGGAAGATGGATCGCCGCTATGGAATGGAGCGGGTTGAAGTTGTTTGCGCCCAATGCGATTCCCACCTGGGACATATTTTCCCTTATGAAGGAGTTCCAACAGAAGAACGCCACTGCCTCAATTCCCTGGCACTGGATTTTAAACAAATGGATATTTAAAAAAATAAAAAAATTAATGCTAAAGTCGCTACAAGACACTACCGAGTTCCTGCAGGCAAGAGGTTTTGAAGACCCTGAAATCGGGATAATCCTGGGCACCGGCCTGGGAAAATTAATTGATGAAATAGAGATAATTTCCGAAGTAAGTTATAACCACATCCCCGGATTTCCAACGGCTACGGTGGAATTTCACCGGGGAAAACTTATTTATGGGCTCCTTGAAGGTAAAAAAGTGGTAGTAATGCAGGGCCGTTTTCACATCTATGAAGGCTATTCGCTTTGGGATGTAACGTTTCCTGTGCGCGTAATGAAGCGGCTAGGTATCAAAAAGCTCCTCATTTCTAACGCTGCAGGCTCTCTCAATCCCGATTTTAAGAAAGGTGAGATCATGCTAATTGATGACCATATCAACCTGCAGGGAGGTTCTCCCCTGGCTTTTAAAGGGGTGGAACAACTGGGGACGAGGTTTACAGATATGAGTGCCCCTTATGATCAACAAAGCATAAAGCTGATGCTTGAAATTGCGAAGGAGAAAGATATCCCGCTCCACAAAGGAGTATATGTAGCAGTGGTTGGACCCCAACTGGAAACAAGAGCCGAATATCGCTTTTTACGCACTATAGGGGCCGATGCTGTTGGAATGAGTACTGTGCCTGAAGTGATCGTTGCCAATCATTTGAAAATTCCAATAGCAGCAGTGTCTGTTCTTACAGATGAAGGGAATCCCGATGACCTTAAGCCAGTGAATATTCAGGAGATCATTGAGACAGCCGGAAAAGCCGAACCTCAAATGATCACCCTGTTCAAAGAATTGATCAATAGGATAGAACTTAAACCGGCAGAATAATGTCATCCCCGGAACATGTGGTCATTATAGGCAACGGCGTAGCCGGGATCACGGCTGCGCGTCATATTCGCCGTATTTCTTCCAAAAGGATCACGGTCATCTCTGCGGAAAGTGATTACTTCTTTTCCCGCACTGCTCTGATGTACGTGTACATGGGCCACATGAAATGGGAACACCTGAAGCCTTATGAAGACTGGTTTTGGAAGGAGAATCGTATTGAGTTGAAAAAGGCACGGGTGGAGCGAATAGAAACCTCTTCAAAAATGCTCATTTTAGAAGGTGAGGAAAAAATTTCTTACGACAAGCTTATCCTTGCCACAGGATCTGTTCCACGATTTTTGGGTTGGGAAGGAGAGGATCTAAAAGGAGTTCAGGGACTGGTTTCCAAACAGGATCTCGAGCTGCTGGAAGAGAACACCAAAAACTGCCGGGGTGCAGTGATCGTTGGCGGCGGACTCATTGGCGTGGAACTGGCCGAAATGCTTCACACCCGCAACATCCCTGTGACCATGCTAATTCGGGAAAAGGCTTTTTGGCAGAATGTCCTTCCGCTTCAGGATGCTGAATTCGTTTCGCGGCATATCCAGAGTCACGGAATTACCTTAAAGCACGAAACTGAG
Organism: uncultured Flavobacteriaceae bacterium; assembly: GCA_964388165.1. Lineage (GTDB taxonomy): Bacteria > Bacteroidota > Bacteroidia > Flavobacteriales > Flavobacteriaceae > Salinimicrobium. Next base: position 16,561 of record CAYLZB010000032.1, read on the forward strand.
CTAAATAGTATCCATGGAAAAAATGGCAGAGTGAGTTCAGTAGAAACTTCATCGGGAGAAGAAATTGGCTGTGATCTCCTTGGAATATCTGTAGGTGTAAAGCCAAATATTACTTTTTTGGAAGGTTCAGGGATAGAAACCGAACATGGGATCCTCGTAGATCGCACTTTGAAAACGAATATGACCGATGTATATGCCATAGGCGATTGTGCGCAGCACCGGGAACCGGTAAAGGGCCGTAAGCCTATTGAAGCCGTGTGGTATACCGCCCGTATGATGGGAGAAACTGTGGCGCAGACCATCTGCGGAAATCCTTTTAAGTATAAGCCGGGGCATTGGTTCAACAGCGCGAAATTCTTTGACATTGAATATCAAACCTACGGAAACGTAAGCGCTAACCCGGAAGAAGACGAGCAACATTTTCATTGGGAAAATAAAAAGGGAGACAGAGCATTGACCATAGCTTTTGAGCGCACCTCTGAAAGATTTTTAGGTGTTAACAGCTTCGGAATAAGGTTGCGTCATGAGGTTTTTGATCGCTGGCTTACCGAAGAACGGGACCTTGCATATGTCCTGAGACATTTGAGACAAGCTAATTTTGATCCTGAATTTTACGACCGCCACGAGAAAGAGATTTTTAGTAGTTTTAAAAAGAATATGATGAAACCCCAAACCTAACAGGTTTTAAAAACCTGTTAGGTTTCTAATCCTCACAAATGTCCTCACACAACAACATGTCCCTCACGGGAGAACCACCCGTAAAGCTCTCCACCACTCAAAAGGTCGCGGCAGGGATTGGCTGGACAGGGGTTTTTATCTTAGTCCTGGCGCTGCTCAACCTGCAACTTCCTTCAGCTTTTTTATGGGTAGCGATCGCGCTTATAGCACTGGGAGTGATCATTTTTGCCAATGACCTTTATATTGGAAGATCTGCCGGTGTAAAAAACGACGGAATTTGGTTCAGGTCCATGACCGCCCGTGGTGTACTGGCCTGGGGCACCGGAATCATACTTACTCTGTTTTACATCGTTCTCTACTGGTTTCCGGAGTACCTTGGTTATAATGCCGACGGTGCCAACAGCGGGCTCATTGCTCTTTTTGATCCACTCAGCAGGTTGATCAGCGGGCAACCGGCAAGTCAGTGGTTTGTTTATGGAACCCTCTACACCCTCGCAATTCTGGCCTTTGGATATAAGTTCCTGCTTAAATACCGGCATAACAAATACGAAGTACTGCGCACCTATTCGGTGATGTTCTTTCAGCTGGGATTTGCGTTTCTTATTCCGGAGCTACTTATGCGGCTTAATCAGCCGTATTTCAATCCGGTGAATATTTGGCCGCTCAACTATGATCTTTTTGCGGGCTACAAATTGTCGGAATTCTTTTCTGCCGGTAATATCGGTCTTCTCATGCTTTTCTTCGGAATCGCTTCAATATTTGTCATCACCCCTATCCTCACCTACTTCTACGGGAAAAGATGGTACTGCTCCTGGGTCTGCGGTTGTGGCGGACTCGCGGAAACTGCCGGGGATCCCTACAGGCACCTTTCAGATAAAAGCCGGGCAGCATGGAAATTTGAAAGGTATATCATTCATACGGTCCTGGTTCTTGTCGTGGTCATGACCATTGCAGTTGTTTATTCATTTCTCAATGAAAATCCGGACCAGTTCTGGCTGGACAAGAATGTGTTCCTCTTGGGATCGGCAGCATTTCTCGTGCTACTGTTCGGGCTCATTTTTATCTTCAAAAGGCACCGGCTCGCCGACGATGCGAAAAAAGGAGCTGTTATTTCTCTAAGCATTGTGCTTGCGATCATTGCGGTTTTCTACTTCAGCGGAATGACCTATGGATACCTGCTTAGGCAGTGGTATGGCTTTTTAATTGGAGCCGCATTTTCAGGCGTGATAGGCGTTGGCTTTTATCCCATTTTTGGAA
>CAYLZB010000033.1:0-15712 GCA_964388165.1 uncultured Flavobacteriaceae bacterium
AAGGTGATGGCCAGAGTTAGAAGCACAGATTTGTGCCAGGGCGTTTTCACCCCTTCCTTGTCGGCCATTTTAAAGTTCACGTGTAGGTGAGGCAGGACCTTATCCAATCCAAAGATGAAAAATGCCCCAAGACCAAAACCGACTACTGCAGGAATAACTTTTACAAATCCCTCTCCTTCACTCATTTCAATTCCCGGGGCGAGCAAGCTCCAAAAGCTGGCTGCAACCATTACACCTCCTGTAAAGCCCAACATTCCATCAAAAAGAGCTCTGTTCATTTTCTTGAAGAAGAAAACCAGGGAAGCTCCCAGAGCAGTAAGTCCCCAGGTAAACAAAGTAGCTAAGAAAGCAGCCATTACGGGATCCAGGGATTCAAAATATGTAATTATATTATTCATTATTCTGTGGGTTTTATAAATAGATTGGTGGAAATGCTTTTCGAAACTCGCAGATCATTCTCATTGATCCGTATCAACAGGGATTCATCATATTCTTCCCGCTGCACTACTTCAATAGATTTTCCAAGGGTGACCCCGTTCTTGTCCAGGTATCTGAGGAATTCTGTAGAAGAATCCTTTACTCCGACACAGATCCCTGCCTGCCCCTCATTAAGGTCGGCAAGTAACATTTTGTTGGAGATCCTGAAATTTCCATCTGAATCGGGGATAGGATCGCCATGGGGATCCCTTTTTGGATGCCCTAAGAATTTGTCCAGCTCATCGGTAAGTTTTTCGGACTTGATATGCTCCAGTTGTTCCGCTATGTCATGTACCTCATCCCAGGAAAAATTTAATTTTTCGACGAGGAACACCTCCCATAGACGATGCTTACGAATGACTTCTATAGCAGCCTGCTTTCCCTTATCACTTAGATGAACACCCTGATATTTCCGGTATTTCACAAGTTCTTTATCCGAAAGCTTCTTGACCATATCTGTGACCGAAGAAGCCTTCGTCTCCATTTCTTCGGCAAGGGCATTCGTGCTCACTCCACCTGGGTATCTTTTTTCTAAATGGAAGATGGCCTTAAGGTAATTTTCTTCTGAAAGGCTGAACATACAGTATTAGTTTTTACAGGTCAAAATTACATTTTTTAATACTCATAAACAATTTTTAGATTTGTCTAAAAATGAGTTATACCTTTGTAAAAAATTTATTTAAATTGAAAACGCTGCTATTCATCCTTGGATTACTTGTTTCCTTTACCGCTCAAACCCAGACCGCCACGATTTCAGGAAAGGTGTTAGCTAACGGGGAGCCGGTGCCCCTGGTGAGTATTTATCTTGAAGGAACAACAACAGGAACCACCACAGACGAGAAAGGCTCTTTTTCTTTTGAAGCTCCCTTTGGTCACCACGAGATCATACTTCAGGCGATAGGTTACAAAACCGTGAAAGAACATCTGGATGTGTTGGACGCTAAGGATCAGGTCATCAATTTCAGCCTTAAGGAAGATATCACAGGGCTTGACCAGGTCGTAATTTCTGCCAGTCGTACCGGCCAGCTTAGACACACAGCTCCCGTAATTGTCTCTGTAACTTCAGCTAAAGAATTTAAGGCTACCCAATCTATCAGTCTTAGCGAAGGACTCAATTTTCAGCCGGGCCTAAGAATGGAAACCAACTGCCAGAACTGCGGTTTTTCCCAGGTGCGCATGAACGGACTTGACGGGGCCTATTCTCAAATTCTCATTGACAGCAGGCCCGTTTTTAGTGCTTTGAATGGTGTATATGGTCTGGACCAGATCCCGGCGAATTCAATTGAGAGAATTGAGGTAGTACGCGGTGGCGGCTCTGCTTTGTATGGTTCCAATGCCATTGCAGGAACAATAAACATTATCACCAAAGTTCCAATCGAGGATTATTTTGAGGTAGCAGGAAATCTTGCCGCTATAAACAGTGAATCAACAGATAAAGCTGTCACCCTTAATGGAACTGTTTTGACGGATAACTACAATGCCGGGATCAATATTTACGGAATGTTCAGAGACCGCAATCCATACGACCATAATGGTGATGGCTTTACAGAACTTACAGAGGTGGAAAATAAAACCTTCGGATTTAAGTCATTTTACAAGCCGAATGATCGCAGTGAATTAAACCTTGATTTTCATACGATCAATGAATTCCGCCGCGGGGGAAATAATCTGGATTTGCAGCCTTTCGAAGCCGACATTACCGAGCAGATCGAAAGTGATGTAATAGGCGGCGGACTTACTTACGAAGCCTTCTCAAAAAATGGCAATTTCAGATATTCCCTATACACCACGGCTCAACTCTCCCGAAATGAGAATTTCTATGGTGGAAAAGGTGAAACCCTTGAAGAGAGCTTAAAAGGCTACGGAAATTCCCTGGATAACACCTACCTTCTTGGCAGTCAATTCTCTTTTGATCAGGAAAAATTTTTTGGGTCCACAGCTATATTTACCGTAGGCAGTGAATTCAAGAACAATCTTATGAAAGATCGCAAGCCCGGGTATAATGCACAAATTGATCAGAATCTGAACATTTTTGGAATCTATGCGCAGCAGGAATGGCAAGCCACCGAAAAATTGAAAGTCCTTGGTGGCTTAAGGGCAGACATTCACAACGCGGCAGAAGAAAATATTATTTTCAATCCGCGGTTAAATCTGCTGTTTGCTGCAAGTGAACAGCTGCAGTTTCGTACCAGCTACGCAAAAGGCTTCAGGGCACCACAGGTCTTTACAGAAGACATCCACGCAAGGATCGCTGCGGGAGAAGTGAGCCTGGTCCAGTTTTCTGATGATCTTTCTTCAGAAACTTCCCATAGCTTTCTGGCTTCTGCAGAGTGGAGCAAAACCACGTTGGACGAAGACTACAGACTTACTTTTGAGACCTTCTACACCAGACTTCAGAACCCGTTCATCCTGGAGCGAATTTCTGAAACTGTTTTTGAGAAAAGGAACGGGGAAGGTGCAGATGTCTACGGGATCAATCTGGACGTGGTCTTTGCGCCAAATCCCGATTGGATCTTGCAACTGGGAGGGACATTGCAGCGAGCCCTATATGATTCCCCAGTACAATTCAGCGATGATCCTGAAGTATCCCTGAAAAATGCCGAAAACTTCTTTAAATCCCCAAACATCTACGGAAATTTTATACTAACATACGCTCCTGTAAAGAACTGGCAGAACAACCTTTCAGGCGTTTACACCGGAAGCATGTACGTCCCTCACCTGGCAGGATATATTGAAGAGGACCGACTCGAAAAAACTAAAGATTTTATGGAGGTGAATTTAAAAACCGCTTACATCTTTGAATTATCCAAAGGTTTCCAGCTGGAATTGAACCTGGGAGTTCAGAATATCTTTAATCAATATCAACAGGATTTTGACCGGGGAGTTGACCGTGATGCAAATTATGTCTACGGACCATCAAGACCGAGAACAGCTTTTATTGGCTTGAAATTCGGAAATAGATTGCTGCAGTAAAGGTCATTTTTGGAACCTAAAAACCCCGCTCCTTCTGGATCTTCTCGTAAGCTTCCTGCACCTTCCGGAATTTCTCTTCAGCTCCTTTGATATAAGCCTCATCCATGTGCTGGATCTTATCGGGATGATATTTTTTAGCCATGGTCCTGAAGGCTTTCTTCACCTCGGCATCTGTCGCCGATTTATCGATCTCCAGGATCTTATAGGCATTATCGGTAGTCTGAAAGAACATGGCATAAAGACTCTCAAAATCCTTCACCCCTATGCGCAGGTAACCTGCAATTTGTCTTATTTTACCTGCTTCAGCCTGGCTAACCCTGCCATCGGCATTTGCTATGCTGAACAGAAAGTGAACGATCTGTAACCTTGCGGCATATTGGGTACGGGCCGCTAAAAATTGTGCTATTCGCCTCTCGTCGAGTTGCCTGTCTTTGACCACATCATTAAAGGTGCGAAAAACAGCATTTGCACGCTCTTTTCCATAAGCCTGTACAAAGTAATTGCGCACATAATCCATTTCCTGCTGACTAACCTTACCATCTACTTTAATAACAATGGCAGAAAGTGTCAACAGATGCAATTCAAAATCTCCGGGAGTTACACGCTCTTCTTCTTCAGAAAAGATACTAAAGCCTCCTTTGCGGGAGGTAAGCGAATCAATTATACTACCAATTATAAAACCGAGGATAGCGCCACGATAACCATAAAACATAAGGCCGACAAAGGCGGCAAACCACTTAATCATTTCAGGAACTTTGGGTCGCAAAGATAACATTTACCCCGGCAAATACGTGCCCATTTCCATGACCTTCGGCATATCTCCCTAAAATTTACGCTCTTAGTTTAATTTGGTATCTTTGCATCTTTAGTTCTAACAATAAAAAATTGATATATGTATCCACCGGAATTAGTTAAGCCAATGCGAGAGGATCTTACCAGCATTGGTTTTGAAGAATTACACTCAGAAGAGCAGGTTGATGAGGCAATTGCCAGAAAAGGAACTACCCTGGTGGTGGTGAATTCTGTATGCGGTTGTGCCGCTGCAAATGCCCGTCCCGCTGCAAGAATGTCTTTACAGAATAGCAAACGCCCAGATCACCTGGTGACCGTTTTTGCGGGAGTTGACCGTGAGGCAACAGAGAAAGCCCGTGATTATATGGTTCCTTTCCCTCCATCTTCTCCATCTATGGCTTTGTTCAGAGATGGCGAGTTGGTCCATATGTTGGAAAGACACCACATTGAAGGTCGTCCGGCCGAGGTTATTGCAGATAATCTTACTGAAGCTTACAACGAGTTCTGCTAAGCAGAGCAAAGAATCTGAACAAGAAAGAGCATTCAAAAATGACATTTTTGAGTGCTCTTTTTTTTTTGCTATAAATTCAAAAAGTCGCTACAAACCATTCCTGAAACAAGGCAGAATTCCACGGCTGTTGCACGGTAGGAATTATTTGCAGAAATTGCAGCCTCTTGCAAGCAAGTAAAAATGAAGACTTTTAAAAAGATCCTTTCCTATCCGCTTTCGGTAATATTCTACATTTTCTTCTTTATTACACTGTTGGTCTTTCACCCAATTCAGTGGATCTCTCTTAAATTAGGAGGGTATGAGGCTCATAAAAAGAGCGTGGACATCTTCAACTTTTTTCTTTTACGCTGCCTCAACATCTTAGGGACCCGCTATACCTTTGAAAATCCTTACGACCTGCCAATCGATAGATCCTGCATTTTTGTGGCAAATCACCAGGGGATGTATGATATACCGCCCATCATCTGGCATATGCGGAAACACCATCCAAAATTCGTGAGCAAGAAGGAGCTCGGAAAAGGTATACCGAGTATTTCCTATAACCTGAGACACGGCGGAAACTTACTCATAGATCGAAAGAACGGAAGGGAAGCTTTAGTAAAAATGTCAAAATTTGCCGATTATCTGAATGAGCACAAGCGATCTGCCGTTATTTTTCCTGAAGGAACCCGCAGCCGCACCGGGGCTCCCAAGAAATTCGCAGTTCAGGGATTGCAGCTGCTCATCAAGAAAATGCCCGAAGCTGTTATAGTTCCCATCACCATCAATAACAGCTGGAAGCTTTTCCGTTACGGCAGTTTTCCAATGGGAATAGGGGTTCATTTAATACTGAAGGTCCACAAGCCTATTGCAGCCAATTCCGAAGATCCCGAAGCCTTAGTAGCGCAAGTGGAGCGGATAATTACAACCGATATTAAGTAGGTTTAAAAAATGCCCTTTTTAGAAAGTATGGATAAGAACAAGATCGTTTCTGAAACTCAAAAATTTGTGAAGCAGACTCTGCAGGATGCCGAGGGTGGGCACGATTGGTTCCATATTGAAAGGGTATTCAAAAATGCCAAAAAAATTGCCGCTTCCGAGGAAGTTGATGAATTCATTGTCGCTTTGGGGGCTTTACTGCACGATATTGCAGATTCGAAGTTCCATGATGGAGACGAAACAGTAGGACCTAAAATGGCCCGAAAGTTTTTAGAGGAACAGCAGGTACCGGAAGCAGTCATCTTCCACGTCGAAAATATCATAAAATGGATCTCTTTTAAAGGCGGAAATGAAGAGCAACAGTTCAGATCTCCGGAACTCGATGTGGTGCAGGATGCAGACAGGCTTGACGCTCTCGGAGCCATTGGTATTGCCCGCACCTTCAATTATGGAGGCTTTAAAGGAAGAGCCATTTTTGATCCCGATGTAAAGCCTAACCTCAATATGACCAAGGAGGAATACAAAGCTTCAACAGCTCCAACGGTTAACCACTTCTATGAGAAGCTATTTCTTTTGAAGGACAGGATGAACACAACAACCGGAAAAAAGCTTGCCGAAGAGCGGCACGAATTCATGGAGGACTTCCTTCAGGAATTCTATAAGGAGTGGGGCTTACCCTCTCAAAAATGGGATTTTTAGAACAGCTTCATCTGGCCATCCTTGTACTGTTCATGAAGATCACAGTTCAAAACCGGTCGCTCCTGCCCTTTTAGATATAACTTCCTTGCAATTGCAAATTGCTGTGCCACCTGATCGGCTATATTACCATCTCCCTTCATCCTGGTTCCAAAGCGGCTGTCGTTAAGATTTCCGCCATGGCATTCTGCTATTTGATGCAGCACTTTTTCGGCCTTTCCGGGCATGGCTTTTCTGATCCAGGCGGAGAAAACCTCTCCAATAGCGCCATTAAGTCTTACCACAGTGTAACCCACTCCGCAGGCGCCTCTTTCTGAGATCTCCTTAACCAGCGGAAGTATTTCATGACTGTTGATCGAGGGAATAATGGGTGCCATCATAACATTCACCGGGATTCCTTTTGAACTTAAGAATTCGATCGTTTGTAGTCGTTTTTTAATACTTGCAGTACGTGGTTCCAGCAACTGCCTGGTCTTTTCATCCAGCGAAGTAATGGAAAGATTCACCCGCACCAGGTTATCGGCTGCCAATTCTTCGAGTATATCAACATCTCTCTGAATAAGGGCATTTTTGGTAATGATTCCTACCGGATGTTTATACTTCAGGAAAACCTGAAGCAGTTTCCTTGTGATCTGCAGTTTTCTTTCGACCGGCTGATAGCAATCTGTATTTCCGGAAAGCACTATAGGAACGGCTTTCCAGCTCTTGCTTCGCAGCTTTTGCTCTAATAGTTCAACTGCATTCCGTTTTACCAGGATCTTTTGCTCAAAATCAAGTCCGGCACCATAGCCCCAGTACTCATGGGAATTGCGGGCGTAACAATACACACAGCCATGCTCACAGCCTTGATAAGGGTTGAGGGAATATTCCAGACCCACATCTGGGCTGGTGACTTTATTGACTATGGTTTTTGGAAAAGTTTCAATAAAGGAGGTTTTTGAAGGTGTTGCTTCATCACCCTCGGCCGCACAGTAGTTAAGGAAGTCATCCCTCATCTCGTACGATAACGCATCAAATCGATTTTTTACCTGATGCTGCGCTCCCCTTCCTTTAATAAAATCGTTCCTCTCCATAAGGAACAAAAATAGGATTTTTTCCTTTTATTTGGAAATTATCCTATTTTCCTGGAAAACTTGCCTTTCGCTTATTAAGAAAAGCAGAAGTTCCTTCTTTAAAATCTTCGGTCCCAAAAGAGCTTCCAAATTCGTCGATCTCCACTTCAAAACCGTTTACTCCTGCTTCATAGTTTGCATTCACAGCTTTGATCGCTGCAGCAACTGCCACCATTGAATTGTTCATGATCTTCCCTGCCAGTTTTTCTGCCAGAGGGATGAGCTCTTCCGAAGTTGTAACATGGTTCACTAAACCATATTCTTTCGCTTCTTTCGCATCTATCATTCCGGCAGTCATGATCATTTCCATGGCCTTGCCCTTACCTACCAATTGAGGTAACCGTTGAGTTCCACCATAGCCGGGAATCACTCCTAAAGAAACTTCAGGTAAGCCCATTCGTGCATTGTCGCTGGCGATCCTGAAATGTGCCGCCATTGCCAATTCGAGTCCGCCGCCCAGTGCAAATCCGTTTACGGCAGCAATAACAGGCTTTGGAAAATTGGCGACTACATTAAATAATTTGTCCTGACCTTCAGCCGCGAGACGCCGTCCTTCTTCCGCCGAAAATTCAGCAAACTCACTGATATCAGCACCTGCAACGAAAGCTTTTTCACCGCTTCCGGAGAGAATGACCACTTTAATATCGCGATCTTCCCTGGCAGATTCAAAAGCTTCATTAAGCTCTGCAATGGTAGCCTTATTCAATGCATTTAACTTAGAAGGCCTGTTGATAGTAATATAGCCTATGCTGTTGTTCTCTTCAAAAAGTATATTTTCAAAATCCATTTCTAATTATTTTGGAAAGTGCACCTTAAAGATAGTGCCTTTATTTAATTTCGATGTAAACTCAATGCTTCCGCCGCAGCTCTCCACGATATTTTTGACCATGGCGAGGCCGAGACCCATCCCGCTGGATTTAGTGGTGAATTTCGGCTCAAATACCTTATCCTTATTTTCTTCAGAAATACCCACCCCGTTATCTGAAACCACCAGGCAGGCACGGCCCTCTTCTTCGGTCACTGTTACCAGCACTGCGGGATTCCTCTCCTTATCAACCGCCTGAACTGCATTTTTCACCAGATTTGTCACCACCCTTATCAACTGGGTTCTATCAAATTTAGCAATGATCTCCTCTTTTTCTGAAGAGAACAGGATGTAATCTTCATTAAAAATATCGAGAGCCAGTTTTACTATTTTTGGAACATTAAGAGTTTCATTCTGCTGTGCCGGCATTTTCGCAAAATTGGAAAAAGCCGAAGCAATTGAACTCATAGTATCTATCTGGGTGATCAAGGTATCGCTGAATTCATCTACTTTTTGCTGCATCTGCGGATCATTGGGATCGAACTTCCTCTGGAAATTCTGGACACTCAGCCGCATTGGCGTAAGCGGATTTTTGATCTCGTGAGCAACCTGTTTTGCCATTTCCCTCCAGGCCTGCTCCCGCTCACTTGTGGCTAGTTTAGCTGCACTCTCTTCCAGCTCGTCTATCATAGAATTGTAGGCAGCTACAAGCGTAAAGATCTCTTCACTCACATTACCAATTTCGATCTTCTGGTTCTTTTTATCAAGCCGCGTTTGATGTATCCTTTCTGAAACGGTCTTTAAGCTTCGGGTAATATATTTTGAAAGGAAATAGGCCAGCAGGATCGCCAGCACCAGCATGAACAGGTAAACTTCTATTAGTTTTACTAGAAAATTCCGGAGATCACGGGTTATAAAATAATCATCTTCTAAATAAGGAAGATTCAGAATTGCGAGCGGCCTGAATTTATTATCGGTGATGAAAGTATAAGAAGACTGAAATCTTTTGTCATTTTTGACAATGTGCCGAATAACTCTTTTTGTGGAAGAAGATTGTAGCTGCTCCAGCACCTGGTCATCCAGCCTTAGGTCTGTAGTATCGGGAAAGAATGACTGATTGGACTTCAAAATTAGATCTCCATCCAGACTGTACACATTAATAGGCATATTGTGCACCTGAGAAACCTCGTGGATCTTATCCCTCTCCTTAAGAATGAGATAAACATTCTCCTCGCTCACCTCGTAGGTGGTACTTTCTACCACAAACTTAATATGCTCCCTTATGGCCTCTTCCTTCCTTTCTAGTCTTTCCCTGTGATAAGTTTGCGCTTCTTTTTTGTATTGAAGTACCGTAATTCCTCCAATTAGGATCGAAGCCAGCAGTACCAGCACGATCATGGAAAGGAAAATTCGGGTTCTTAAAGAGAATTTCAAATGTTCTTGTTTAAAGTGGCAAAATACTTAACAATTATTAAACCATTCTACATATTGGGATTTTTAGAGCGCAGCCGCTTATAGATCTTTATTCCCAGCATAAGCATTCCGGCTAGTAAAAAGATCCCGGCTACCCCATAGATCCAGTTGAGGGCATCCCTTAGGATCACCAGAAAAACTACTGCAAAAAGGATCAAGGTTGATACCTCGTTCCACAGCCTCATTTGATTTGAAGACCAGGTAATTTGATCACGCTGAAGTTGTTTGAAAATATGATGACTCTTACCATGATAGGCAAAAAGCAGCAGCACAAAGGCCAGCTTTACGTGCATCCACGGCATTTCTAACCAACCCGGTACCAGGATAAGCAACCAAACTGCAAACAAGGTAGCAAGAATAGCCGAAGGCCAGGTAATTATGTACCATAGCCTTTTGGTCATGATCTTTAATTGATCGCTTAAAATGCTTTTTTCGGGCTCCGGTTTTGCCCAGGCTTCAATATGATAAATGAATAAACGGGGTATATAGAACAAACCGGCAAACCAGGTGATCACAAAAATGAGATGCAGGGCTTTGATATAGTTGTAGTATTCCAATTTTTGCTGAAGGTTTTGGTGAAGTGGCTATAGAAGACGGAATGGAAAAAGATTTCGTCTTCTAATTCGGGAAAATCATTTCAAGGTTCTTCTGAAAAATTCTTCCCGCAGCCTCACATTTTCCATATCCTCACAAAGATAAAGAAAACTGTTTTTCAAGAGGTGCCAAAAAAGGGTTTATACAGCTACATTCTGGTGAGCCCATTCATCGATCCAGCGAGCCAGCACTTTCACCCAGTCTTCGCGGTCATTGAGACAAGGCACAACAGTGAATTTTTCACCACCTACTTCTTCAAAGATCTCCTTTCCTTCCATTGCGATCTCCTCAAGGGTTTCCAGACAGTCTGAAACGAATGCCGGAGTAACTATAGCAAGGTTTTTTACGCCTTCGAGTCCTTTTCTCTCGATCGTGCGATCTGTATAAGGCTGCAGCCATGGGTCAAAACCGAGTCTTGATTGAAAGGATACCGAATATTTACCTTTTTCAAGCCCCAGGTATTCGGCTACTAATTTTGTGGTTTCGTAACACTGGTGGCGGTAGCAGAATTGATGTGCCGGTGAAGGGGTTTGACAGCAACTGCCATCTATTTTGCAATGAGACTTGGTGATATCACTCTTTCTAATGTGCCTTTTTGGTACTCCGTGGTAAGAGAATAAAAGATGATCGAAATCCACTCCTTTTAATCCTTCCGAAATACTTGTACCCAGTACCCTAATATAATCTGCATGATTATAAAATGCAGGGACAGAAGTAAAGGTCATCTGCGGAAAATGCTTTTTGCGAAGTTCTTCTGCCAACACCAGGATCGTCTCTGTAGTTGCCATAGCAAACTGCGGATAAAGCGGGAAAATCAACACCTCATCCACACCTTTATCCTGCAATTCCTGGAGCCCGCTTTTGATGGATGGCTTCCCGTATCTCATGGCCAGGGCAATGGGAACAGAAGTCAGGGCATCTACCTTTTCCTGAAGCCTTTCAGAAAGAACAATCAGCGGAGAGCCTTCTTCCCACCAGATCTTCTCATAAGCCTCTGCCGACTTCTTTGGACGGGTGTTGAGAATAATTCCTCTTACCAAAAGGGTGCGGGCCCAGTAAGGCACGTCTATTACCCTTTCATCCATGAGGAATTCATCGAGATATTTCTTTACATCTTTTGGATCTGTACTGTCGGGAGAACCAAGATTGACAAGTAAAACTCCTTTGCTCATCTTTTAAATTTGCTTCAAAAATACAATTAATAAGTTCGGCTGAAAATGCTTGCGAAAGCTTTAGAAAAATGGTCCCATTGAAGGAATTTATAGATCAGGCTTCAGAAGAAAGAGACATAAGATATTTCTTAGGTGTTGTCCCAAATTTCTTCTTGAAAGCAGCGATAAAATGGCTGGAGGTACTGTAACCAACCTTTAAACCCACTTCATTGACATTGTACTCCCCCGAATCCAGCAGCTTTCTTGCGTACTCCATTTTATAGTCGAATAAAAAGCTAAAAACCGAATCCCCGTAGATCTGCTTAAAGCCTTCCTTCAGCTTTTTCATACTCAAACCAATATCTCTGGAAAGTTCCTGCAGGGAAGGCGGTTCGGCCAAATTAGCAATAACAATTTCCTTAGCCTTTCTGATCTTTAGGACGTTTTCCTCATCTGTTAGGAAAGGACATTGCTCCACATCGGGCTCTTCAGACCTGTTAAAATAGAGGCTGAGTAATTCGTAAGCTTTTGCCTTGAGGTAAAGGTTTTTAATGGAAGCAATGACGTTGTAGTTCATTACCTGATTGAGAACAATGACCATCCCCGGAGTAAGTACGCTGTCTTTATAGTACTGCTTATCCCTGTTCTCCAGGCTTAAGAAACTTATGTATCCCGCTTCTTCAGAAAAAAGCGCGTGGAATTTTTTGATCGATATAACAATAGAGATCACCCAACTTTGTGGCTGTAGCTCAAGATCTATTGGCAAGTCACGCTTGGGGTTATACAGGAGGAGCGCATTCTCCTCCAGAAGTGGGATCTTATAACTCCCGTTATTAAAGAAAAACCTTCCTTCTCCCTTTCCGGAAAAGTGAAACTGAATGAAATTGCTGTTGATGTTCCGCTGCACCTTCAGCGCCTGCTTCGACGGATTCTGAAACTTAAGCAGATAAAATCCCTCTTCCAGCTTTGTCTTTTCAAAGGAACTTTGAGCGACATTTTCTTCCATAGTAAAATAGGTTTTTTGGCGGCTTCTATTTAGAAACATTCTAAACAGAATATCTGTGTTGCCAGATTTCATAGGTAAAATTAGCCCAAAAATATGATTTTGATCAGTTTTTGAGCTAAAATCACGTGCAGCGACAAAAAATGTACTTTGAGCGTTGTTTTTTACTTTAACGTTATCTTAAATTTGCCTGTTGAATTCCTAATCAGGTACATGGAAGATTACAATATTTCAAGAGGAAAGCATTTTTATACGATAGGGCTTAGTTACAAGAAAGCCGACGCAGAAATAAGAGGGCATTTTAGTTTAGACGAAACCGGTAAGAAAAATTTGCTTGAGCAGGCAAAAGCTGAAGGTATCGACGGACTTATTGTTACTTCTACCTGCAACAGAACCGAAATCTACGGTTTTGCCCAGCACCCTTTTCAATTGATCAAGTTGCTATGTGAACATACACACGGTACGGTTGAGGAATTTGAAAAGGTAGCTTATGTCTACAAAAATAAAGATGCAATCTCTCATATGTTTCGCGTTGGTACCGGACTTGATAGTCAGATCCTCGGTGACTTTGAGATAATTAGCCAAATAAAATCTGCATTTAATCACTCAAAGGATATAGGAGTCTCAAATCCCTTTTTAGAGAGGTTAGTGAATGCGGTCATACAAGCAAGCAAGCGCATAAAGAATGAGACCGACATTTCTTCGGGAGCTACTTCAGTTAGTTTTGCATCTGTACAGTACATCCTGAAGAACTACGAAAATCCTGCAGACCAAAATATCCTCCTCTTCGGAACCGGAAAAATTGGTCGCAATACCTGCGAAAACCTGGTAAAACACACCAAGAATCATCACATAACACTGATCAACAGAACAAAGGATAAAGCTGAAAGAATAGCGGGAAAATTTGACCTTACGGTTAAAGATTATGCCGATCTACAGGCAGAAATAAGACAGGCCGATATTTTGATCGTTGCCACAGGTGCACAGAATCCTACCATTACAAAAGAATTGATCTACAATAAGAAAGACCTGTTGATCCTGGACCTTTCGATCCCGAAAAATGTTTCAGATGAAGTTGCTGAACTGCCGGGAGTTTCGATCATCCACCTGGATCACCTGTCTCAAATGACAGATGAAAC
Source organism: uncultured Flavobacteriaceae bacterium (assembly GCA_964388165.1). Taxonomy (GTDB): domain Bacteria; phylum Bacteroidota; class Bacteroidia; order Flavobacteriales; family Flavobacteriaceae; genus Salinimicrobium. The sequence continues at coordinate 13,645 of CAYLZB010000033.1, forward strand.
TCTCGAACGCAGAAAGGCAGCCATCCCAAAAGCGAAGGAGATCATCGACGAAATGGAAGCCGATTTCAACTCCTGGCTGGAGACCAGAAAATTTGCCCCTACAATAAAAGCACTGAAAAAGAAACTTCGTGCCATGAAAGATGCCGAAGTAGATTTTCAACGTAGAAAGATCCAGGACTTCAATGATCGCCAGGCAGAAGTTCTCGGCGACAGGATCATCCAAAAGATCATGAACCAGTTTGCCAACCATCTTAAAGGCGACTCGAATTCTACTGATGAAAGTCTGGAATTGATACAAAAAGTATTTCAACTGGAAGAGCCCGTAAAGAAATGAGCAGGGTGATCCGAATAGGGACCCGGGACAGCGAACTTGCCCTTTGGCAGGCAAATGCCGTTAAGAATGCTCTGGAAAAGCTGGGTCATAAAACGGAATTAGTGCCGGTGAAATCCCAGGGAGACCTGGTGCTCGACAAGCCTCTGTATGAGTTTGGGATCACGGGGATCTTTACCAAAACCCTGGACGTGGCAATGATCACAGATCAAATTGACATTGCAGTACATTCCATGAAAGATGTCCCAACAGCACTCCCCAAAGGAATTGTTGAGGCTGCGATCTTAAAAAGGGCAAATACGCAGGATATTTTGATCCACAAGGGCACCGATTTTCTCAATGAGGAAGGAGTGGTTGCTACGGGAAGTCTTAGACGACAAGCCCAATGGCTCCACAAATACCCCAATCATGAGATCGTGGACCTGAGAGGCAATGTCAATACCCGCCTACAGAAGCTTCAGGATAATAATTGGAACGGAGCGATCTTCGCTGCGGCAGGCCTGGAACGGATCAACCTTAAACCCGATTCTTTTATCGATCTTAAGTGGATGATCCCTGCGCCAGCTCAGGGTGCGATGCTCGTTGTGGCAAAGGAGGAAGATGATTTTTGTCGAAATGCCCTCGCTGCTCTAAACCATGAACAAACGGAGATATGTGTACATATTGAAAGGGAGTTCCTGCGGGTTTTAGAAGGTGGCTGTACCGCTCCTATAGGTGCTCTTGCGAAGATTGATGGAGATCAAATTTCTTTCAAAGCTGCTCTCTTTAGTCTCGACGGGCAGCAGAGAATTGGAGTAGAGAAAAAAATCAATATTTCAGAACACGAAGGCTTTGGTAAGGCATGTGCCAAAGAGGTTCTGGAAGCCGGAGGTGCAGAACTTATGCGGGAAATAAAACAAGCCGTTAACAACACCAAAGGCTAATCGCCAACAAACCTTCTCATACAATTTGTCAAGATCTAAAGACAGCGACAGCCTTTCAAAACGAACTCCCCGGGGAGGAAGGGCAGCGACTGTGCTTTCTACAAAAAAACTGACTAAAGGTCAGCGGGAGTTACTCCTCAACAAAGGGATTGGATTGGTAGAAGCAAATTTCATTGAGATCCGGCCGCTCCATTTTCATGTAGAACATCTTCCCGAAAATGTCATTTTTACCAGCAAAAATTCTGTCAGGGCAATTCTGAAGCATCCGTTAAGAAAGGAGATTCAGGAAAGAAATATTTTTTGTGTCGGAGAAAAAACAGCTGAATTTCTGAAACAAAACGGCTTCCGGGTTTCAAAAATGGCAAATTACGGAGCGAATTTAGCTTCCGAAATAATAAACAACCACCGCAAGGAAGAGTTCCTGTTTTTCTGCGGGAAACGAAGACATGCGGAGCTTCCGGAACAATTGACCTCAGCCGGCGTTAAGTTCACTGAAGTGGAAGTCTATGATACTCATACGAAGTCCCAAAAAATTGACCGTATCTTTGATGGTGTTCTGTTCTTTAGCCCCAGCGCAGTGAAAAGCTACTGCTCCAGAAATGATCTAAGGAACAGCATAGCTTTTTGCATTGGGACAACCACAGCAACAGAAGCAAAGAATTATACTAATAATATTGTCATCGCCTCCACCCCGTCTATTGAAAATGTGATCGTACAGGTGGTGAAAAAACTGACGTAAATAGAACAAACCTTTCAAAAATGATAAAAAACGATCTTTTTCTTAGAGCTTTAAAAGGCGAAACGGTGGAACGTC
>CAYLZB010000033.1:15812-18167 GCA_964388165.1 uncultured Flavobacteriaceae bacterium
ATGATAAAAAACGATCTTTTTCTTAGAGCTTTAAAAGGCGAAACGGTGGAACGTCCACCGGTATGGATGATGAGACAGGCAGGGAGATATTTGCCCGATTTTATGAAGCTTAAGGATAAGTATGATTTCTTTACCCGATGCCGCACCCCGGAATTGGCCACAGAAATTACGGTTATGCCTATTCACCAGGTAGGCACAGATGCTGCTATCCTTTTTAGTGATATTCTTGTAGTGCCACAGGCAATGAATATTGAAGTCCAAATGAAACCGGGACTGGGACCATGGCTTCCAAACCCCGTGAGAACAACTGCCGATGTTGAGAAGGTGATAGTGCCCGATGTTCACGAAACTTTGGGTTATGTAATGGAGGCTGTAAAAATGACCAAGAAAGAACTAAATGATGAAGTTCCCCTTATAGGTTTTGCCGGCTCTCCCTGGACAATTCTGTGCTATGCAGTACAGGGTCAGGGTTCTAAGAATTTTGACATTGCCAAGAAATTCTGCTTTACAAATCCGCAAGCTGCCCATACGCTGCTTCAAAAAATAACCGATACCACCATTGCTTATTTAAAAGCTAAAGTCGAGGCAGGAGTAGATGCAGTACAGATATTTGATTCCTGGGGAGGAATGCTTTCTCCGGAAGATTACCAGGAGTTCTCATGGAAATATATTCAGCAGATCATAGATGCCCTAAAAACTGAAATTCCTGTTATTGCTTTTGGAAAAGGCTGTTGGTTTGCTTTGGATACTATGGCAAAATCTGGGGCTTCTGCACTTGGGGTGGATTGGACCTGTTCCCCGAAAATGGCAAGAAAGTTAACGGGTGGAAATATCACTCTGCAGGGGAACTTTGATCCCAGCAGATTGTATTCACCTCCTTCTGAAATAAAGAGGATGGTGAAGCACATGATCGATGACTTCGGAAAAGACAGGTATGTTGTGAATCTCGGTCACGGGATCCTACCTGATATTCCGGTTGAAAATGCGATCGCTTTTGTTGAAGCTGTAAAGGAATATAAAGCCGGGTAACAGTGGCAATAGGTAAAAGAATAGCCTCTCTAGAATTAAGGGAACTGGTTGTTCTTGGCGGAATCTTTTTAAAGCATCCCAAATACCTTTACCCCACATATAGAGCTACCAGGAGAACGATAAGCATCAGCAACAGGTTGTTTGGAGATCTACATCACAAAGACAACAGGACCAATGCATTTCGTCATGCGCTGTGGAATTACCTTATCTGCAAATTTTGTTTGCCGATCGCAGGATCAGTAGAAAAAGTAATGAGCTGGAGCAAAAAAATTACCGATCTGCACGAGCTGCTATCCCCTAATACGGGTTTGGCAAAAGCTATGGACCTTCATAATAACAGGATAGGCAGAGAATTATTTTTAAATAGCTTTGACAAAGAGGAAGATATTGCATCTCTTCTACAACAAAAGACAACAGAAGCAGTCAAAGTCCGGACTTTATCAGACCTTGAAGAAGTAAGGGAGAAACTGGTTTTTATAGAAGAAGTTAGAAGACCATGATGAAAGAAAAATTTTACTCATACATACAAGACCTGCAAGACAGGATCACTGCTAATCTTGAAGCCATTGACGGTGATGCAGTTTTTAAAGAAGATCTATGGCGCCGGGAAGAAGGCGGTGGAGGCCGCACAAGGGTCATAGAAAATGGTGCCGTCTTTGAAAAAGGAGGAGTTAATATATCAAAGGTCCATGGTCCTCTTGCACCTGCAATGCAGAAGCACTTTGGCGTGGGAGATGTGGATTTTTTTGCTTGTGGCCTTAGCCTGGTGATACACCCCAAAAATCCGATGGCCCCCACTGTACATGCCAATTGGCGCTATTTTGAAATGTACGATAAAACCGGAAAGACAGTAGACAGCTGGTTTGGTGGTGGACAAGATCTAACTCCATATTACCTTTTTGAAGAGGACGCACAGCATTTTCACAACATCTGTAAAGCAGCATGTGACAGGCACGATCCATCTTTTTATTCGGATTTTAAGAAAAGATGTGATGAATATTTCTGGAATTCCCACCGCGACGAGGCTCGGGGAATAGGGGGATTATTCTTTGACTACCTAAGACCTTCAGAAGAAAAAAATGAAGAGGAATGGTATGACTTTGTCTCCGATGTAGGAGACAGCTTCCTTGAAGCCTATCTTCCCATTGTCGAAAAAAGAAAGGATCTATCATATAAACCACAGCATCGTAACTGGCAGGAAATAAGGAGAGGCCGTTATGTTGAATTCAATCTCGTGCATGATAAAGGCACCTTGTTTGGATTAAAGACAAACGGCAGGATAGAAAGTATATTAATGAGTCTCCCCCCACATGTGCAGTGGGTTTA
>CAYLZB010000034.1:0-17943 GCA_964388165.1 uncultured Flavobacteriaceae bacterium
AGGAGCTTTTAAAATATAGAAGCGCAGGTATTCCCTTTGCAACTCTTTCAAAAGAAGCAAAGATCAATTATTCCGGAATTGAGGAGATGAGCTATGCGAACAACATTGTGACCAACTTCTCTAAAATTGATACCATTCCAACATTCAATGTTAGATGGTCATCAAACCTGAGTGCAGCTGCAAGAAGGACTGAGAGAAATAAACTGGAACAATGGCTGCAAGTGAGATTGGCACTGGATACGCTAACCGTTCGGACTTTGAATTAGAGACCCTGCTGCTGGGCATCCCGGACTTTTTTAAACAAGTTCGATGAGTAGATAAAGTCTGTTACTGCTTTGTCTTCGGTTTTAAATACCCCATCTTTATCTCCTTTCCATGCCAAAACGCCATCTTTTAGAAAGGCAATATTTTCTCCTATTTCCATAACGGAATTCATATCGTGGGTTATAACTACTGTAGTTATATCATACTCCACTGTAAGTTCATGGATCAAATTATCAATAACGGTAGCAGTCCGAGGGTCCAAACCTGAGTTAGGTTCATCACAGAACAGATACTTGGGACGATTGACAATTGCTCTGGCAATTGCTACCCGCTTTTGCATACCACCACTTATCTCTGCAGGATATTTTTTGCCAGAGTCAACAAGGTTTACTCTCTCCAAAACTTCATCAACCCTCTTCTGTAATTCTCTTTTCTTCTTCCTTGTGAACATTCGTAAGGGAAACATTACGTTCTCTTCTACGGTCATGGAATCAAACAAGGCTCCTCCCTGGAACAACATTCCCATTTCCTGTCGCAGTTCCCGCTTTTGTTCGTCGGAAAAAGTAGAATAGGGTTTACCATCATATTCTATCGTGCCCTTGTCCGGAGTGATAAGCCCAAGCATGCTTTTTATTAAAACACTCTTACCTGAACCTGACTGGCCAATTACAAGGTTTGTTTTACCCGTTTCAAATACAAAGTCTATACCCTTGAGAATTTGCTCATCACCAAAACCTTTATGTAAATTTTTTACTTCTATCATTAGCTGAGTAGTAACTGAGTAATAATGTAATTCATAACAATAATGACCACACTGGTCCAGACAAACGAGGTCGTGCTGGCTTTTCCAACTTCAAGGGAGCCACCTTTCATGTAGTAACCATGATAAGATGGTATTGTAGCAAGAATAAAAGCAAAAACAAATGTTTTAAAGAAAGAGTAAAAAAGATGAAATGGATCAAACTCCTCCTGTAGGCCCTGTAAAAAAACATCTGCCGGTACAAATCCTCCCATTACGGCTGCAGTGTAAGCTCCAAGAATCCCCAGGAACATGGAAATAGCAATGACAAAGGGATAGGTAAGCATTGCAATGATCTTAGGGAAAACCAGGTAATTTAGAGAGTTAATTCCCATGACTTCAAGGGCATCAATTTGTTCGGTCACTCTCATTGAACCAATACTGGAAGTGATAAAGGAACCCACTTTACCCGCCATGATAATGGATATAAAGGTTGGCGAGAATTCAAGAATAATCGACTGTCTTGCAGCAAAAGCAATTAGACTCTTAGGGATCAAAGGATTATTTAAATTAAGCGCTGTCTGTAATGCTACAACTCCTCCAATAAAAAAGGACAAGAATGCGACTATTCCTAAGGAGCCTATAATAAGCTCGTCTATTTCCTTAAAGATTAATTCCTTTAAGACACTGCGTTTGGTCATTCTTCCAAACACACCTTTTAACATCAAGAAATATTCCCCAATAGACTGCAGGTACCTCATTTTAAGCTTTTGTTGCGGCTAAAATACTAATTTTTTGAAGGAATGTATTTAAGCTTAACTTAATCTTTAAACCCTTAGAACTTTGTATTTTTGCAACATAAAATTTACCAGAATGAAATATTTTATCCCCCTTCTCTTTTTTGCTATTTTCAGTTTTAATTTACACGCTCAGCAAAAAGATCAAGGTTCTTTTGATCCCGAAAAAGATCTATATACAAATCCGAAACTGGTTGTTGGAGTTGTGGTAGATCAAATGCGTTACGATTATATCACCAGGTTTTGGAACCGCTATGGAAGTGATGGTTTCAAAAGGCTTGTTTCTGAAGGTTTTAATCTTCGAAATAACCACTTCAATTACATTCCCACCTACACCGGACCCGGCCATGCCTCTGTATATTCGGGAGCCGCACCCGGGACCCACGGCATCATAGGAAATAACTGGTATGATAAATTCGACGAAGAATATGTGTACTGTGTGGAAGACAAATCGGTAGCGCCCGTGGGTACTTCAGATAATGCCGGAAAAATGTCGCCGCATCGGCTTATCACAACCACGGTTGCCGATGAGAACCGGTTGCACACTCAAATGAAAGGTAAAACGATTGGTGTAGCATTGAAGGACAGGGGAGCAGTTTTACCTGCAGGTCATACGGCCAATGCAGCCTACTGGTTCCATGGAAGAGATGAAGGTAAATGGATCACCAGTTCGTTTTATACTGAAGAACTTCCCGACTGGGTGAAAAAATTCAATGCTTCAGGTAAGGTGGATTCCTATTTAAAACCCTGGACTACTCTTGAAGATATAAATACTTATGTGGAAAGTGGTGTGGATATCAACCAGTTTGAGGGAGGATTTTCTGGTAAGGAAGACACAGGTTTCCCTTATGATCTTAAAAAATTACAGGAAAATAATGGAGGTTACGATATTGTCAAAGTCACACCATACGGGAACAGCCTTACAACAGATTTTGCGATTGCGGCACTTGAAGGGGAGCAATTAGGGAAGGATGATCATACAGATTTCTTAACCGTGAGCTATTCCTCTACAGATTATGTGGGGCATAACTTCGGCGTGAACTCCAAGGAAATTCAGGATAGCTACTTGCGACTCGATCAAGATCTGGCGAGACTTCTCAAGGCTCTTGATGAAAAAGTAGGAAAAGGGAATTACACTCTTTTCCTTACGTCAGATCATGGCGGAGTGCATGTGCCGGCCTATCTTGAATCGGTAAAGATCCCTGCCGGATATTTTGATTGGGATGAGTTAAAAAAAGAGCTCAACGCTTTCCTTAGCGGAAAATTTAATAATGATGACCTTGTAGAGCACATCTCGAATAACCAGGTCTTCTTGAATTATGATGAGGTCCTAAAAATGGAGGTTTCTTCTGAAGAAATTCAGCGGGAGATCGCACATTTTCTTTTGCAATACGAAAGGATCAATAGAATTTTCACAAGAGATCAATTGCAGTCGGCCAATTTTACTGAGAAGATCGCATCGGCAGTAGATAATGGTTTCAATCAAAAACGAAGTGGGGATGTGGTCATCATCCTGGAACCTTCGGTCATATCCTATTCCAGAACCGGCTCTACACACGGATCGGGAAATAACTACGACACTCATGCTCCATTGATCTTCTACGGAAAAGGGATCAAAGCCGGAAACAGCCTGGAGAGAACAGAGATCGTTGATATTGCACCAACTATTTCGGCATTACTCGGAATTCCATTTCCAAATGGTGCGACCGGAAGGCCACTTTACATGGTTATGGAAGACTGATCAGAAAATTTTTGAAAGCATTTTTTTATAGCGGAGCCTTCTAATGAAGGCTCCTTCTTTTTTATCTACCAAAAATGGCATTTTTGAGGCCTTGGCTTTTCTAAAACCTTCAAGATAATCCAGGGCTAGTTTAAAGTCTCCTTTTTTCAAAGCAAGTTTGACTGAAGCTATAGCTGTGATGAACCAGCCGTAACGCAGCTTATAAAAAGCTTCCCCCTGCTTCCATTTAGCTGCTTTATTATAGGTAAAACCTGTAGGGCGCAGGTGCTTTACTGCCAAAGCGGGGTCTGTTTTAATTTTCCAGCCGTGGTACTGTGCCAGGAGTTCATCTACAGTGTCCCAACCCATGGAGGGTTTTAGTCCTCCAATGTCTTCAAAACAAGCTTTACGATAGGCTTTTAGAGCTCCTCGAATATGGTCTTTATCTGTGAGGCTTTCCAGCTTCCACAGCCCATCTTTTTCCAGGTGGCAAAAACCACCTGCCATTCCTATTTTGGGGAGTGTTTGAAAGTGTTTGCTGATGGTCTCAAGATAGTTCTCCGGAAAAATAAGATCTGCATCAAACTTACAGATGACATCATAGTCCTTGTCCAGCTGTGAAAGTCCGTGGTTGAAGGCATTGATCACTTTACTTCCGGGCAAATGTGCTTCGGAAGAAGTAATATTGAGAAGGGAGATAAAAGAATACTTTTCAGCAAATATTTTTACTATTTCTGCAGTTTCGTCTGAAGATTGATCATTTACCACCAACAGCTTGTCCGGTTTCAGGCTTTGTTCCGAAAGGGACTGTAGTGTGCGACCAATGAACTCCGCTTCATTATGAGCGGGAATGATGATGTAGAATTTCAATTCAGCAGAAACTTTCAGCTAAATTACAATTTTTGAGCAGGTAATTCATCTCTGGAACTTGTGGAAAAGGAAGAACGGGAATAGAGTGTCAAAAATGACATTTTTGGCTACTCTTTTCTTTCGGCATAAACTGCGTAATAGCGCGGAGTAAAGGTTCGGAGCAGGGGGCGTATTCCGATCTTTTTCACCGGATTCGTCCATTTGTGGCGCTCCTTGATCTCCCAACCTGCTTTTTCCAGCAGCCAATCGAACTGCCAGTCTTCAAATTCGTGGTAATGCCGGTCCCATTTATCGGTTTTACTTCGGTAGGCAGGAGAGAACCATAGCTTTAGAGGTACACTGGCTACGAGTTTATTAGCCTGAATATCCCTTAGAACATTAAACGGAGCCAACAGATGTTCAAAAATTTCAAAGGCAGTGACAATTTCTGCAGAAGAATTTTTCACACTTTCTGTATTCAGATCAAGATCTTCCCCCTGGGTGTTGGTAACATTATAATTATGTTCCCTCATGATCTTTGAAAAAGGATTTTCTACCCCCAGGTCTAAAACACTGGCCGGTGGAGGAGCAACTTTCTCTAAAAATTCAATGGTTTCCTTATAGCGCTTGTCCGGAAAAGTCTTTTCGTACATCCTAGAATTGGTACACAATAGCATTAATGTTCATACCGGCGCCCACACTTGCCAGGATGATCACATCTCCCTTGTTTAAAGACTGTCCTTCCATTTTGCCTTTCAGGATGAGGTCGAGTAGGGTGGGAACAGTTGCAACACTACTGTTGCCCAGTTTGTCAATGCTCATTGGCATGATACCTTCCGGCACCTGCATGCCGTAAAGCCTGTAGAAGCGTTTTATAATAGCTTCATCCATCTTTTCATTGGCCTGGTGAATGAGGATCTTTTTTACATCTCCAATTTGCTTGCCGCTTTTTTCAAGACAAGATTTCATGGCATCGGGTACATGGCTTAAAGCGAACTCATAGATCTTACGACCGTGCATCTTAATATAGCGGCGATCGTCCTTAGCTTCACGATTATTGGATTTTCCGAAGAAAATAAAATTGGCTTCTTCAAAGGAGTATGTTGCACTTTCATGAGAAAGAATTCCACCTGATTCTTCACTGGCTTCGATGACGGTAGCCCCCGCGCCATCTGAATAGATCATGGAGTCCCTGTCGTGTTTATCTACAACTCTTGAGAGGGTCTCAGATCCTATGACAAGGCATTTTTTGGCCATACCGCTCTGGATAAAGGCTTTGGCCTGTATAACCGCTTCTACCCAACCCGGACACCCAAAGAGGATGTCATAAGCTACACATTTGGGATTTTTGATACGTAGTTTGTGCTTTACCCTCGTAGCCAAACTCGGCACAGTATCACTCTGCAGGTCATTGTGAAGCACGTCACCATAATTGTGAGCCACGATCAAATAATCCAGCTCCTCGGGATCTATACCCGCGTTTTCTATAGCACTATTGGCTGCGAGATAAGCAATATCCGAATTATTGAGTTCATTATGAATATAACGTCTCTCTGCAATCCCGGTGATGGCCTTGAATTTCTCAATGATTACAGTATTTGACTGCGGAAAGTTAGATCCGTCCTCATATAAAAATTCATGCTTTTGAAAATCTGAATTTTTTTCAACTCTGCTTGGGATGTAGCTTCCTACCCCTGTGATCTTTATGCTCATTCTGTGTCAGTTAAAGGGTCGACAATTATCAAAATTAAGAAATGTTATGCCGTTTTCCCTATGTTTATAACATTAAAAATCCACTTTTGCGGCATCTTTAAAAGATCCCGTCAAAAATTTTTTAATGATCAAATTTTAAGAGAAATTCTGCTCTTTAGTTAAGAAGTTGTTAAGGCTGATTGGTTAAAAAAAGACCGAAGGTGATTTTCCTTCGGTCTTTTACCTTTTAATCCTCCATGTATTCCTCTATGGGAGCACAGGTACAGATAAGATTTCGATCTCCGTATGCTTCATCCACTCTGCGAATGGCAGGCCAGAATTTGTTTTCGGCAACATATTCTAATGGGTAAGCTGCTTTCTCCCTGGTGTAAGGGAAATTCCACTCATCTGCGGTAAGCATTCGAAGAGTATGCGGAGCATTCTTTAGGACGTTATTGGGTTCTTCGGCAGTTGCTTCCTCGATTTCCTTTCTAATGGAAATGAGGGCATCACAGAATCTATCCAGTTCAGCTTTACTTTCACTTTCTGTAGGCTCTATCATAAGAGTTCCTGCCACAGGGAAAGAAACCGTAGGTGCATGGAAGCCATAGTCGATTAATCTCTTGGCTATGTCTGTAACCTCAATACCTTTTGCTTTAAAAGGACGGCAGTCTACGATCATTTCATGGGCGGCTCTACCACATTCCCCGCTATAAAGGGTCTTATAATGCTCCTCAATACGGGCTTTGATGTAGTTGGCATTAAGTATGGCAAATTGGGTTGACTTTTTAAGGCCTTCGGCTCCAAGCATTTTGATGTAGCCGTAAGAAATAAGACAAACCAGCGCAGAACCCCATGGAGCTGCAGAAATAGCTGTAATTGCATCATCTCCTCCGGTCTTAACCACCGGGTTACCCGGAAGGAAAGGCACCAGTTGTTTGGCCACGCAGATAGGACCAACACCCGGACCACCGCCGCCGTGAGGAATAGCAAAGGTCTTGTGGAGGTTAAGATGACAAACATCGGCCCCAATAGCGCCGGGACTGGTCAAGCCAACCTGGGCATTCATATTTGCGCCGTCCATATAAACTTGCCCGCCATACTCATGGATGATATCTATAATTTCGACAATAGCCGATTCAAATACTCCGTGTGTGGAAGGATAAGTAACCATTAAAGCTGCGAGGTTATCTTTATGCTTTAAAGCTTTTTCTCTTAGGTCATCAACATCGATGTTCCCGGTGTCGGTAGATTTAGTCACGACTACTTTCATTCCCGCCATTACAGCAGAAGCAGGGTTTGTTCCGTGGGCAGAAGATGGGATCAGGCAGATATTTCGGTGAGATTCTCCTCTTGATTCATGGTATTTTCTAATGACCATAAGTCCGGCGTATTCTCCCTGGGCACCTGAGTTAGGCTGTAATGAAGTACCTGCAAAACCGGTGATCTCTGTAAGCTGCTCTTCAAGCTTCTTAAGAACTATTTGATAACCTTCTGCCTGTTCTACAGGTACAAAAGGATGTATATTTCCCCATTGCGGATAGCTTATTGGAAGCATTTCTGCAGCGGCATTCAATTTCATGGTACATGAGCCAAGTGAGATCATGGAGTGGTTAAGGGAAAGATCCTTGCGCTCCAGTTTCTTGATGTATCTCATCAACTCTGTTTCTGAATGATATGAATTGAAAACATCATTTTTCAGGAATTCAGTTTTGCGCTCAACAGAAGAAGGAATGTGATTTTCTTTTGAAAATTCTGAAGCTTTAATAGTGTCCTTACCTGCAGCTTCAGCAAAAATAGAAATGATGGTGTTGACATCATCAAGGTTTGTTGCTTCATGCACAGAGATCGAAACTACATCTGAAGAAGGGTAATAGAAATTTACCTCATTCTTTTCTGCAATGCTCCTGATCTTTGCTGCATCGGCTTTCACAAGAACAGTATCAAAGTAGGTCGAATTCAGCTGAGAAAAACCTAATTTTTCAACATTTTCAGCAACTGTAACAGCAGCACTGTGGACCCGGCCGGCAATGAATTTCAAGCCTCTCGGGCCATGGTATACCGCGTACATTCCTGCCATAACAGCAAGCAGTACCTGTGCAGTACAAATGTTTGAAGTCGCTTTATCTCTTTTAATATGCTGCTCCCTTGTTTGCAGGGCCATACGAAGAGCGAAGTTGCCATCTGTATCTTTGGTCACGCCAATGATCCTTCCGGGAATGCTTCTCTTGTACTCTTCCTTAGTTGCAAAGTAAGCAGCGTGTGGACCACCATAACCTAGAGGGATTCCGAAACGCTGGGTAGTTCCTACTACCACATCTACTCCAAACTCTCCCGGAGCACGAAGTTTTACAAGGCTGAGTATATCTGCAGCAACTGCAGTCTTTATGTTGTTTTCTTTTGCTTTTTTTACGAAATCGGCATAATCATAGACCTGTCCCAGTTTTCCGGGATATTGAAGCATTGCTCCAAAGAATTCATTAGAAAAATCGAATTCTTCATGATCTCCAATTACTAATTCAATTCCAAGAGGGATAGCTCTTGTCTTTAGAACATCAATGGTCTGTGGAAGTACAGCTTCAGAAATGAAGAATTTATTCACTTCGTTCTTCTTCTGGTCACGCTCCCTTACCTCATATAACAAGGACATGGCTTCGGCTGCTGCAGTACTCTCATCAAGAAGAGAGGCGTTGGCCAGTTCCATTCCTGTTAGATCGGCAACAACGGTCTGGAAGTTAAGAAGTGCTTCCAGTCTTCCCTGGGCAATTTCTGCCTGATAAGGGGTATAGGCAGTATACCATCCCGGATTTTCCAGTATATTTCGCTGAATTACCGGTGGAGTAATAGATTCATGATATCCGAGACCTATATAACTCCTGAAAATTTTATTTTTGGCTGCCAATGAAATGCTATGGGTGATGTATTCATTTTCACTCATTGCCGGAGCCAGGTTTAGGTCCTTTTTCAGACGAATATCATCGGGAAGGGTCTCATAAATGAGCTGATCCATAGAATCAACTCCAATAGTCTTTAGCATGTCCTGCAGATCATGCTCTCTGGGGCCTATATGACGTGTTGCAAAAGAATAAGTATTCATTAAATAAAAGTTGTGTTTTGAGGTGCGAAATTACGCAAATTCCACCTAATTTTTAATGATTTAGACCGGCAAGATTTGTTAAGGTTTTATTCCTTAAAAACATGAATTTCACCACGTGAAAAAGATAATCGATTTTTATATCAACAGCAGTATGCATGTGGCTTTCGCAGTAGTCTCCCTCAGCCTGGTCACTATGCTCAATTTTAACGTTGGAGTAAGGAAAGTTCTCTTGCTTTTTATCTTTTTTGGAGCTGTAGTGGGATACAACTTTGTGAAATATGCAGAAGTGACAGGATTATACCACCGCAGGGTGGCTAAAAGCTTAAGATATATTCAGCTTTTGACTTTCTTGTGTTTCGTAGGCCTTTTAGTGACCCTCTTTTTCCTAAGCTTCGAAATAATTGTCTGGAGTGCCATTTTTGGAGCCTGTACCCTGTTGTATGCCCTGCCGGTCCTAAATAAGAAGCGCAATTTAAGAAGTATCTCGGGACTTAAGATCTTTATTATTGCCTTTGTCTGGGCAGGAGTAACGGTTGTGCTGCCGGTAACAGGTGCCAAAAATGTCATTTTTGGAGACCTTCTTCTGGAGCTCCTTCAACGTTTCCTGCTGGTCCTGGTATGGATACTTCCCTTTGAGATCCGGGATCTTAAATATGACCTCCAACAGTTGGGAACCATACCTCAAAGAATGGGAGTTACGCCCACTAAAATATTAGGATTGGTCTTGCTTGTTTTGGTGATCTTTCTGGAGTTTCTCAAGAGCAACTTTACTTCAGCATCTACTTTTGCATTAGCAGTGATTTGCATTATTACCGGATTATTAGTGCTGGCCAGCAGAGAGGAACAATCCCGCTATTTTACAGCTTTTTGGGTGGAAGCCATTCCAATATTGTGGCTAATGATCCTGGTGATCTTGGGAGTTTTATGAATTTCCATTCTTGATCTTTGACTTAAATAACTCCTTTTCCTGCGAAGAACAGGGTTTAATATCTGCTTTTTTGATGAGGCTGGAGAGCTTCTTATTGTTGTGGTAATAATCTTTACAGGTTCTGCAAAAATAAAGATGAAGTTTCAATCTCCATTTTTCTAAAAGGCCGGCCTCTTTATATTCGACTTTTGTGCAAACACTTGCTGCTTCTGCGCAACTTAGTTTCATAAGATTTAGTCTCTTCATATCAAAACCAGTTTTTCTCAAGGCATTTGGCCAGAGAAGTCCTGGCTCTGTGAATGATCACCCAAAGGTTAGACGGTGTAATATCAAATTCATTACATATTGTTTCGGTATCTATTCCTTCAATAGTTTTCATTTTGAAAATTGTCGCCTGTTTTTCGTTAAGTTGATCCAGACATTCCAGAATAGCCAGACCCAGTTCCCGGTTCTCCATTTGATCCTCGGCGGTCATATCGGCCTGGTCTGCAACCTTTTCTTCAAGCCAGTCTCCTTCATCTTCACTGTTTGGGAAATTCATCTTCACCTCTGCCTGCCCTTTAGCCGAATTGTTCTTGCGGTAATAGTCAATGATCTTCCGCTTTAAAATGGAAATTAACCAGGTTCTTTCTGATGCCTCTCCTTTAAAATTCTTCATGGAATTTAAACCTGCCAAAAAAGTTTCGGAAATAATATCATTTGCCACCTCCCTGTCATTGACCCGCACAATGGTGTAGTTGAACAGGTAATCTGCATACCTGTCAACCCATTTTTCGGGATCAAGACTGTTCTCTTCCATTTTGCGGCTGGTTTCCCTCAAAAATAGGAAAAGATTTGGTTAAACTTTTACCAAACCTTTTCCTGTTAAGAGGTAAGATGTTCTTGCTGAATTATTTCTTCGGAAGTAATCCTGCCCTCCTTAATAAAGCATCGGGAGCAGCTTCTTTTCCCCTGAAACGTTTGTACAATGTTAGCGGATGCTCTGTTCCACCCTGTGAAAGAATGGTCTCACGGAATTTTTTTGCAGTTTCCCTGTCAAAAATGCCATTTTCAGTAAAGAATTCAAAAGCGTCTGCATCCAGTACTTCGGCCCATTTATAGGAATAATAACCCGCAGCATATCCTCCCTGGAAGATATGAGAGAAGGAGGTGCTCATGCAGTTCTCCTTGACCTCGGGATAAAGTTTGGTAGCTTCAAAGGCTTTTTCTTCATGTGCCTTGACATCCTGAATATCTGAAGGATCCTTGCTGTGCCAGCTCATGTCCAACATTCCAAAGCTCAATTGCCTCAAAGTTGCCATTCCTTCATGAAAAGTAGCCGAATCTTTGATCTTTTGGATCAACTCATCCGGGATCACTTCTCCTGTCTCGTAATGTTTGGCGAAAAGCTTTAGGGCATCTTTTTCATAGCACCAGTTTTCAAGCACCTGACTGGGAAGCTCCACAAAATCCCAGAAAACATTGGTTCCTGAAATGCTTGGATAAACTGTATCTGCCAACATCCCATGCAAAGCATGTCCAAACTCATGGAAAAGGGTGGTCACTTCATTGAAGGTGAGCAAAGATGGCTCTTCATCTGTAGGCTTGGTGAAATTGCAGACAATAGAGATATGAGGTCGCTCATTTTTATCTTTTTGGCGGTATTGAGATTTATAAGAAGTCATCCATGCGCCACCCCGTTTTCCTTCGCGGGGATGAAAGTCGGCGTAGAAAAGGGAAATGTCATTCCCTCCCTCATCTGTGACCTTATAGGTCTTTACCTCGGGATGATAGATCTCCACCTCAAAAACTTCCTGGAACTTTAATCCATACAGCTTTTCGGCTACTATGAATACCCCATTGATAACATTGTTCAATTCGAAGTAAGGTTTTAGTTGCTCATCATCCAGGTCGAAAAGTTTTTGCTTCAGTTTTTCTGAATAATAGGCGGCGTCCCATTTTTCCAGTCTGTCAATGCCATCCAGCTGCCTCGCGAAGTCCTCAAGTTCTTTAAATTCTTTTTCGGCTGCAGGTTTTGCTTTTTCCAGTAGTTCCTGCATAAAAGAATTTACTTTTTCGGGAGTTTCTGCCATTCGTTCCTCCAGTTTGAAATGTGCATAAGTAGGGTAACCGAGCAAATTCGCCTTTTTGTGCCGAAGCTTCACTATCTGCAATACATTTTCCCGGTTGTCGAGTTCATCACCGTGGAAGCCTTTGGCTCCAAAAGCAATTGCCAGTTTTTTGCGCAGCTCCCTTTTTTTGGCGTATTTCATAAAAGGAATATAGCTGGGGTAGTGGAGGTTGAAGATCCAGCCTTCTTTGTTCTTTTCCTTTGCCAGCATCCTGGCAGCAGTCCTTGCACCTTTAGGAAGACCTTCAAGATCTTCTTCATCTGTAAGATGCAGTTCATATCGATTGGTCTCTGCCAAAACATTCTCGCCGAAATTAAGGCTCAATGCAGCAAGTTTTTTGTCCAATTCCCGCAATTGCTGCTTTTGTTCGGGTTCAAGATTGGCACCATTGCGGGTGAACATCTTGTACTTCTTGTCTAAAAGAGTTTTCTGCTCGACATTCAGCTTGAGAGCTTTTCTGTTCTCATAGACCTCTTTGACCCTTTGAAAAAGTTCAGGATCCTGAATTACATCATTTTTGAAGTCGGTTAAAACCGGAGAGATCTCCTGGGCGAGCTTCTGAATTTCCTCATTTGTCTCTGCCGAATTAATATTAAAAAAGATGCTCGTGATGCGATCAAGTTCTTCCCCGGCAAATTCCAGAGCTTCTATAGTGTTCTCAAAAGTGGGAACATCCCGGGAGGAGGTGATCTTCTCAATATCTTTTTTAGCCCGGCGAATAGATTCTTCTATTGCAGGTTTATAATGTTCGGTCTTTATTTTTGAAAAAGGAGCGGTTTCAAAGGGCTCCAGTAATGGGTTTTTCTGATTCATATCCAATCCTTTTTGCAATTGTTATATACCTTTTAACGAAATTTTCTGAAAAAATTCGGAAGTTTCTAAAATTTTCCCTTACTTCACATTTCTGAAAAAATTCGTTATAGTAGCTTTTAGGTTTTTGATTAATATATTTAGAATGGTTAATAAATACTATTAAAACAACGAAATGCTACTTAAAAGCCACGTGAAAACGTGGCTTTACTTTTTTACACTTTTGGCGCCTTCAATGACTTTTTGTTTAAGGCTCTCCTTATAAGCCACAATCTTATTAAGCACTTCTTCATTTGCGCTTCCTAGAATTTGTGCGGCGAGAATACCGGCATTCTTGGCTCCATTTAAAGCTACTGTGGCAACCGGAACTCCGCCCGGCATCTGTAGAATAGAAAGTACAGAATCCCAGCCATCTATAGAATTACTTGATTTTACCGGCACACCGATAATTGGGAGAGGTGACAGCGAAGCGATCATTCCCGGAAGATGGGCTGCGCCTCCTGCTCCTGCAATGATTACCTTGAAACCTCTTTTGTGAGCGTTTTGACCATAGTCAAACAGCTTCTCCGGTGTGCGATGAGCTGAAACTATGTCAACTTCCACTTCAATATCAAAAGATTCTAAAATGTCAATTGCTTCCTGCATTACCGGCATATCGCTGGTACTGCCCATGATGATCCCAACTTTACTCATATTCTTTATTTTAAACTTCCAGGAGATATAAATTCTGTGAAGTTGTTGCTGTTAATCACTTATTACTCTTATTGTCTTTTTTACTTCTGCAGCGATCCTACGGGCTTCCGAAAGGTCTGCATTTACTATTGTCACGTGTCCCATCTTTCTAAAAGGTCGGGTAATGCTTTTTCCGTATATATGCGGTGTTACTCCTTTAAGCTTAAGAATTTCTGCAATATTCTCATATATCACATTTCCTTCAAAGCCTTCCTCTCCTACTAAATTTACCATTACTCCTCCGGCTTTGCTTTCGGTTTCTCCTAACGGAAGGTCGAGAATAGCCCGTAAATGCTGTTCGAATTGATTGGTGAAGGCAGCTTCTATACTATAGTGTCCGCTGTTGTGCGGCCTGGGAGCAACTTCATTAACCAGGATCTCATCATCCTTGGTCTGGAACATCTCTACGGCAAGTAATCCCACATGCTGGTATGCTTCGGAAACTTTTTCGGCTACTTTCCGGGCTTTTTTGGCCACTTCAGCATCTATTCTGGCAGGGCAGATCACGTATTCCACCTGATTGGCTTCAGGATGGAATTCCATTTCCACTACCGGATAGGTTTTTACTTCGCCCGATGGATTGCGGGCCACGATTACCGCCAGTTCATTTTTGAAAGGGATAAGCTCTTCTGCAATACATGGGATTTCAGGTAAATTTTCGGCTGTTTTATGATCCTTTATAACCGCCACACCTTTGCCGTCATAACCACCGGTGGTACTTTTCCATACCAAAGGCAGAGTAATATCTCCATTGGTAAGACCTTCCAAAAATGCCTTTTTTGAAGGGTATTTTTTAAAGGGAGCTGTTGCGATTCCATGTTCTTCAAAAAAGCTCTTTTGAATACCTTTATCCTGGATCTTCTTGAGGGTTTTCGAAGAGGGAAAGACCTTTATACCTTCCTGCTCCAGTTGTTCTAAGGCTTCTACGTTTACTCCTTCTATTTCAAAGGTTAGAACATCTGCTTTTCTTCCAAATTCGATTACAGTATCAAAATCCATTAGGTCCCCCCTGAAAAATTCATTACAGGCAATTCTGCATGGCGCTTCCTCGCTGGGATCAAGAACCACGGTTCGAATATCATATTTTCGGGTCTCGTATAGCAGCATTTTTCCTAATTGTCCGCCACCAAGGATTCCAAGGGTAAAATTTGAAGAAAAGTAGTTGGTCATTTTTGAGCTATTTCAGCAAAAATAATTTTAAAAATCTGAAATGCCGTATGATTCATTTAGAAATGCACAATAGATGACCTTTCAGGTTGAAATGAATATGTATCTTTGCTTCCCAAAAATATTTTGTTTTGGTGCAATTACACGATCTACAATTTACTCCTTTTATTTCTGAAGCCGAAATCAACCACGGTATCGAAAAGGTGGCTGCGCAGATAAATGCCGATTTTGAAGGTAAAACACCCGTTTTTCTTGGAGTTCTTAATGGAGCTTTCCTTTTCTCAGCCGAGCTGATCAAAAGGTTTAAGGGCGATTGTGAGGTCAATTTTGTAAAACTTAGTTCTTACGAAGGCACCGGCACTACCGGAAATGTTGAATCCTTAATGGGTTTGACAGCGCCGCTTGAAGGTCGTGATGTAGTGGTGATCGAAGATATTGTGGACACCGGTAATACGCTTGAAAGTATTCACAAGATCCTTCAAAAGGAAAAAGTGAACCGGTACAAAATTGCTACTTTATTCTACAAACCCGAATCATATAAAAAGGAACTCTCTATAGATTATATAGGGATGGAAATTCCGAATGATTTTATAGTGGGATATGGACTTGATTATAATGGACTGGGCAGGAATCTCACCCAGGTTTATAAACTTAAAAAAAGTAAAATGACAAACCTCGTTTTGTTTGGACCTCCTGGTGCAGGAAAGGGGACCCAGGCGTCGATTTTGAAAGATCATTACAAACTGAAGCATATCTCCACCGGAGATGTTTTTAGGTATAATATTAAAAATGAAACTGAATTAGGGAAATTGGCTAAGGCCTACATGGATAAGGGTCAATTGGTGCCGGATAGTGTTACTATCGATATGCTGAAAGCTGAGGTTCGACAAGCAAGCGAGGGCAATGGATTTATTTTTGACGGCTTTCCGCGGACTGTTGCACAGGCTGAAGCCCTGGCAGAATTTCTTCATGAAGAAGGAACTGAGGTGAGCGCAATGATCGCTCTTGAGGTAGATGATGAGATTCTAGTGGAGCGTTTGCTTGAAAGAGGAAAAACTTCCGGTAGACCGGATGATGCCAATGAATTGGTTATTCGAAAAAGGATTAAGGTTTATTACGAAGAAACTGCTATCTTAAAGCAGTTTTACCTAAAACAAAATAAATATTTCGGAGTAGATGGGGTAGGTTCGATCAATGAAATCACTGCACGTCTAAAAGAAGTTATAGACTCTCTGGTCTAAATAGCCATAGGGTAAAAAGTAGAAGATAATGACTGAAGGGAATTTTGTTGATTACGTCAAGATCCATGTTGCATCTGGAAATGGAGGGAAAGGATCTGCTCACCTGCACCGT
This sequence comes from uncultured Flavobacteriaceae bacterium, assembly GCA_964388165.1. GTDB lineage: Bacteria > Bacteroidota > Bacteroidia > Flavobacteriales > Flavobacteriaceae > Salinimicrobium. The sequence continues at coordinate 16,260 of CAYLZB010000034.1, forward strand.
GAAAAATACGTTGCGAAAGGCGGCCCCGATGGGGGAGATGGAGGTAGGGGAGGCCATGTAATTATCAAAGGGAATAAGAACCTTTGGACCCTTTTTCATTTGAAATTTAAAAGGCATATTAAAGCCGGCCATGGAGAACACGGTAGCAAACAACGCAGCACCGGTGGCGATGGTCAGGATGAAGTTGTTGATGTTCCGCTAGGTACTGTAATAAGGGATACTGAAACCCAGGAGATCCTCCACGAAATCACAGAAGATGGACAGGAGATCATTGTGGCTGAAGGAGGAAAAGGCGGACTTGGAAACTGGCATTTTAAATCTTCTACAAATCAAACTCCGCGGTATGCACAACCGGGAATACCCGGGGAAGAGCAAGACATTACTCTTGAACTAAAAATTCTAGCCGATGTTGGATTAGTAGGTTTCCCTAATGCCGGAAAGTCAACTCTTCTCTCTGTAATTACAGCGGCCAAACCTAAAATAGCCGACTACGAGTTCACAACTCTTAAACCAAATCTCGGAATAGTTGAATATCGGGATTTCAAAACCTTTGTCGTAGCCGATATTCCCGGAATTATTGAAGGTGCTGCGGAAGGAAAGGGAATTGGGCACCGGTTTTTAAGACATATTGAAAGGAATTCAACTTTACTATTTTTGATCCCTGCAGATGCGAAGGATATAAAAAAGCAGTACGAGATCCTGGTCGATGAACTACGCCGATATAATCCTGAAATGCTGGATAAGGATAGGCTTATTGCTATTTCCAAGAGTGATATGCTCGATAGTGAATTAAAAGCCGAGCTTAAAGCCGAACTGGATAAAAACCTGGAGACTCCCTACCTGTTCATATCTTCTGTAGCACAACAAGGTCTTACGGAACTCAAGGATAAGCTTTGGGAAATGCTTAATAAAGAACCTGTTTAATTCCTGTTAATCTCTTAATTATCAGTAGTGTTTTCTTTAAATTAGAGAAAACGCTACTATGAAATTTCTAAGATTATTTTGTTTTTGCCTATTCCTTAGTGCCTGTGGAGGACCCAGGGCGGCCTATGACTACGATGAACAGGCTAACTTTAGTTCATATTCTTCCATTGCCGTTTATCCTGAAATCAATACAGGTTTAAGTGAACTTGATGAAAAGCGATTACTTTCCAGTGTAGTAAATACATTAAGGAGAAAAGAACTTTACGGATCAGTCATCCCAGACCTGTATCTGAATGTTTATACCGAAGAATACCGAGAACCAAGTCGTACTAATGTAGGAGTGGGAATTGGCGGTACAGGCAGGAACGTTGGAGTAGGGGTGAGCGGAGGAATTCCCCTGGGCGGACCTGAAACCTTTTTGAGGCTCACGTTTGATCTCGTTGATGCCAAAACCGATAACCTGGTGTGGCAGGCTGTGGTAGACAGTAAGTTTGATCCAAATTCAAGTCCTGAGGAAAGACAGGAGCGATTTGAAGTAGTAGTGGAGAAAGCATTGGAAGGTTACCCTCCAAAAATGTAATTTCCAGATATATTTTTGCAAACAAAAAGGCCCTGATCTCTCAGGGCCTTCTTTTTGGCTGGTTAGTTAGATAGCCTAGTTTTCGTTGTCTTCTGCAGCTTCAGGCTGATCCTGGAAGTATGGAGTTTCTCCGGTTATCTCGGTGAACTCACTTCTTCTGTTACGAGCATATTCAGCTTC
>CAYLZB010000035.1:0-14929 GCA_964388165.1 uncultured Flavobacteriaceae bacterium
CGTGTGGGTGTGTTTCAAAAACAGCGACGATCTGTGCATTTTCTTCTTCGGCATAACGATAATACTGCAGCGGATTACGGCTTGGATCGACTAAAGCCATTTTACCTTCACTTACTATAGCGTAGGAATAATGGGCCAGGGGGCTATCTTTGAATTGTTTTATCTTCATAATATTAGGTTTTTATAAAAGCTATCGGTCTATCCCGATGGAAAAATCGAATGCAAAAATACTATTTTTTAACAGGTAGCTGAGTAACACATGTTACGGAGATTTTTAAAAGCCAACTATAGCTTGCTTTTATTCAAATTCAGCACAATTTCCCGATGGCACATAAACACCCGCAGCCTGTTGATAGACCAGGGTGGCGCCTAGATGACCTGTATAGCTAAGAGTACCTGTGCCTATAGCTAGCAACAAGATCATAAGCAACCTTGTAAGCATATTTCGAAAAACGGGGTATTTTAGTTGCCTTAAAAGGTCTAGTAAGAGCCCGGCTGAAAAGACCCAGGCCGTTGTCCAGGCCATATTCTCATGATCTTTTAATACAGTGGGATCACAGATCTTCCTGGAAACCACACCATCGGCAAGATCTCCTGTAAAAATAGCGATCCAGAGCATAATTACTCCGGCTATAAGTAGAATGGATCCTCCCCGCTCCCAAACTTCCCGGGTGTACCGTAGAGCAACAATTTTAAACAGGAAAGCTGCTATTAGCAGGGCGATGGGAAAATGAACAGACAGAGGATGAAACACCTCTGTCCGCCAAAAATCAGGTATTTCTTGCATCTTTACTCAAGAACTCTTACAGCCAACGGATTCAATCGCTTGCCTTCTTTTTCTACATCAACTTCCACTCTCATTCCCTCCTCAAGGACCGAAAAATCTATTGTACTCCCATTACGGGTAAGTTCGGTATTCTCTGTAAAATAAAGCTCCAGGGTCTTTTCGTCATCAGTTTCGACGTAGATCTCTGTTTTAGAAGGCTCTACCTCCTGAATAGTACCCTGGTAAGTTCCCGATTCAACTACATCTGTACTTTCGCCACAGGCAAAGAATAAGAAAATAGCAGAAAATACTACAGTTTTTAATAGGGTGGTTTTCATATGTTCAATTTAAATTGGTTTTGCAGATACTCCTTTTGGATCCCCTAATTTACCTAAAAGCCTGCTCTTCCCAAAATATTAGGCTCTCTATGTAACAAATGTCACAAAGGCTCTTGAAAGATAGTTCTATGTTTGTTCCTCATGGACTTTAAAAACTTTTTAGCTGTATTTTTTATCCTAGTTTTTCTCGGAAAACTGGTAACCATAGATGGAAAATTCGTGAACATTTTATTTAATGCCTCAGGGGTGACGCTGGTAAATAAATTGTGCCCTAAAAAGCAACTGCAAACCGACCCGACCGAAAACTACACCTCACAAGATTTTACAGCCGGTTTCGAGATCGATTATCTATGCCATGCAGCTTTTGATATAGAAATGGACGATTCGCCGGAAGCTCTTGCAGAAAATAACTTTGAGAGTTATTCTTATCGTCAGCCGGCAAACTTTTCCATACCCTGGTATAAATTCTATCCCCCTCCCAAAGCCTGATTCCTTTTACGGGAACTTCTAAAGCCTGATATGAAACAGGTACATCCCACCTATTTACCGGCTAGCAATTAAACTTATTCTTTTTAACAATGACCCAAATCTTAGTAAATCGTCATTCGGTACAGATATTCCGAATGATGCTCAGCGGGATCTTTCTCGTTGCCAGTTTCAGCCATCTTGTAAAAGTGGAGAAAACGGTGGAACGCATAGAACAAGCCAGGTTTAAAGGCCTTGCCTATTTCTTTGGAGAACCAAAGATCCTGGTGATCGCCTCAGGTATCGTGATGTTTATTGCAGGTCTTGGATTACTCGCGGGTTTTAAAACCCGATGGACGGCAATCATTCTCGCTGCAGTATTGATCCCTATAACCCTTACCATTCAGGTGGGACAGATCACCACCCTGGGGCCCCTTTTTAAGAACATCGCTATTCTTGGCGGTCTTATCTTTTTTATCATCAACGACTTTAATAACACTCAAAAAAATAAATAATGAAAATAATATTTTTAGCAAGTTTCGCACTATTCTTCAGCTTGTTCACAAACTCCGTGCAGGCCCAGAACAACCACGAACAACATGCCGGCCATTTCAACTATGTAGTCCTCACCCGTAAAGTCCCACAATTAAAACCTATACTCCTAGCAGCAGAAGAACTTGCAGCACAGGATGGAGAAAAATTCGGGGATTTTCAGGTCGTGGTATGTGGCAAGACGGTACAGGATCTTACCGATAAAGAAATAATGAGCAGCTTTATTGAAAAAGCTGAAAAAGCAGGAGTCACTATTAATGCCTGCGGATTTTCCCTGAAAAAATTCGGTGTGGACAGATCAAAATTACCGGAAGCCCTTCGGGTGGTGGAAAATGGAATTCTTCACAATTTTGAACTTCAGAAGAAAGGGTATTTAAGTATTGAACTATAAAAAACCATCTATCATGAGTAAGAAATTAAAGAAAAATCTAATAGAGTTCGGACTCATAGGCGCAGTCTTTACAGGCCTTTTTGTCACCGGACTCCATACAGAAGTCTTGGGATTCCTGCAACGGGGGATACTTGCCACCGGATTAATGGATCCTAAAACTGAAGAAAAAGCTGAATTAGCTGTGGCAACATCTGCCACAAATGTCACAATGAATTTCGATATGGTGAATTCCAAAGGTGAAAAGGTAAACCTGGAAGAGTTTCGCGGGAAAGTCGTCTTCCTTAACTTCTGGGCTACCTGGTGCCCACCCTGCATCGCCGAAATGCCGGGGATAAATAATCTATATGAAGAAATGAAGAATGAGAATATTGAATTTATAATGCTCTCTTTTGACCGCGAATTTGAAAAGGCCAAACATTTCAGGGAAAAGAAGGGTTATGACTTTGAAATTTATCGCCCTGCAGGACCTGTTCCCGCTGTTTACTCTTCCAATAGTCTTCCCACTACTTATGTGATCGACGCAAAAGGTAACCTGGCCCTTACTCATTTAGGAATGGGAAATTTTGATACCACGGAATTTAAAGACTTCTTAAAGGAGCTTCAGTAAATTATAGAAAAGGGAAGATCTGCAGCCAATATTTTTGCCTGCAGGTCTTCTACTTCTTCTGTGCCACAAAGCGGATCACAGCGCCAAGACCATCGTGGAGTTTTCCTTCCTTCAGGTCTACTTCTGCTTCATATAGTTCCAAAAAATTGAGGCTGCCAAAATCCTTTTTGATCTCTTCCATCGAGAAAAGTAGCTCTTCCTCTTTAGGGCCACCTACTCCCGGATTCTTTTCCTGGTAGACTTTGTGTTTTTTACTAAAACCTTCAAATATGATCAAGCCGTCCCTGCGTAGATAGGAGATCAACAGCTCATGATATTTACTGCGAACTTCCGGTGGAAAGTGGGCGTAGATCAAAACAATGGCATCAAAATCATCTTTTTCAAACCCCAGATCGGGCAGGTCCCCTACCCTGTAATCCAGTTCTACCTTATGCTTTTCTGCAAGTTTTAATGCCTTGCGTTTCCCTTCTTCACTTTGATCAAAAGCAGTTACTTTCCAGTCACACTTAGCGGCAAACACTGCATTGCGGCCTTCCCCTTCGGCAGCAAAGAGAATCTCTCCGGGGTCGAATTGTGTAAATCTCGAATGAAAATATTCATTAGGTACTTCCCCATATACATACTCCTCTGCACGGTATCGTTCATCCCATTTTTCCTTCATATTTCTAATTTTTAAAGTTTCTTCTTAAAACTACAAAAAGTAAAGTTTTGAGTTTTTCCCGAGGGGGTCTCATGATCTATGTTCCTCCCGTTCAACATATCGAATTCCTGTTCAAAGAGTTTGCACATATCTCCTACCGAATACCGCTGCACCTCAAGTCCGCTACATTTTTCGGGTCCTTTATCCGAAAAAGTTCCCATGATCACATATCCTCCCGGCTTAACTGCTTTATGAACGGTTTCCAGGTAATTCTTTCTTTGTTCTTCACCGGTTAAAAAATGAAAAGCAGCACGGTCATGCCAGAGATCATATTTTTTTTCAGGATGAAAGTTGGCTGCATCGGCTGTTATCCATGTTACTTCATCTGCCTTTTCGCACATTCTTTCTTTAGCCCGCTCAATAGCTTTTGAAGATATATCTACAACTGTGACATCGTGATATCCCAGGGAAATAAGAAATTCAGCCAAAAAGCTGTCGCCTCCGCCTATATCTATGATCGCGGCATCTTTAGAGATCCCGCAGCTCTTAATAAGATCCAGGGAAACTTCGGGCATAGGTTCATACCAACTGACTTCTGTAGGCTGCTTTTCCGAGTAAACTTTATCCCAGTGTTGCTGATTCTCGTTCATATTTTTGTTCTTTATGTTCAAAAAGCCACCAGGGCTCCTGTTGATATTTCGTAGTAAAATCTACCGGCTCTCCGGGCCGGGGTGATAAATAATCCAGACCTGCTTTTTCTGCCGCCAGTACAAATCTTTGAATTGGTACATTCCAGGGATGGTACGAGAGCACGAATTTGCCCCAATGTACGGGAACAGCTCTTTTGGCCTTTAGATCTAAGGCTGCCTGTACTGTCTGCTCCGGGAACATATGGATCTGCGGCCAGTATTTCCCAAACTGTCCACATTCGAGCAGGGCAAGATCAAAGGGACCAAATCTTTCTCCGATCTTTTTAAAGGTGCCGTCATAGCCGGAATCCCCTCCAATAAAGATCCTGTATCCAAAGACATCGAGCACAAAAGAGGACCAGAGGGTTTGCGCCCTCTTAAAACTTCGTCCCGAAAAGTGACGGGAAGGAGTAGCAGTAAGTTGTACCTCCTTTTCAATGTCACAGGATTCCCACCAATCAAGCTCAATGATTTTGTCATTTTTGACACCCCAGGTCTCCAGGTGTGCTCCTACCCCCAGTGAGGTCGCTATTTTCTTCACCTTAGGGATAAGTTTCCCGATCGTAGGATAATCCAAATGATCATAATGATCGTGGGTGAGGATAAGCAGGTCGATCTGTGGAAAATCTTCGGCATCAAAATGATCTGCACCTTCAAAAGCTTTTCCGAAGAAGCGAAAGGGAGAGGCATTTCCGCTTAAAACAGGGTCTACCAGAATTTTGTAACCATTGAGTTGCAGCAGGTAAGAGGAATGACCAAACCATACCAGTTGAGGCTTTTCGGGATCAAGGCTCTTAAGATCTACCTTCACATTCGGCAATTCTGAAGAAGGCCGTACAGAGGAGGGCCTTAAGATCATCTTTTTGAGAATGGTGAACATGGAAACATCATCGGGATTGACTGAGGTCTCCTCCACATTTTTGAAGCTTCCGTCCCTGTAATTGGGCGAGTTCTTTATCCTCTGCAGGCGATCACCTTCAGGATTACTTCCAAACCTCTTTACCATGATTGATTAAATTCTTCCCTTAAATTTAGGAAAAAATCTGCCGGTATTCCTCCTGTAAATTTCATATTCAGGAAAGATCTCTAAAAGCCGCTTCTCCTCGTACCTGCTTTTTAGAAAAAAGATCAAATAAAGCAAAAGGCTGATCAACAATTTATATCCCGATCCCAGCCATACCGAAAGACCGAAAGCCGCAAACAGCACTCCTGCATAAATTGGATGCCGTGCAAATGCAAAAGCTCCGGAAGTCACCAGCTTCGCACCCTGCATTGGACTTGGAAAAGGAGAAATTTTACTGCCAATTTGCACCAGGGCCACAAGAATGAGTATGAATCCGATCCCGGCCACGATCAACCCCAGGTAATGCAAATTTTCTGATAACCGGAATTTCAGGTTTTCTAACTCAAATAGCCATGCCACGAACACAAGGAACTGAAGAAGAACGTAGATCTTATCTTTTTTAGGTATGGCCATTTTTATGCGCTATTATTAACCCTCAAAATTTAACTTTTTGGCTGCTTAGAACTATTCCGAACTTTCACACAAGCCGATACTAGAATAGTTCTTTCCAAATAATGTACAGCCCCATCAATAGCACGAACCATCCGAATCCTTTTTTCAGTTTTTTACCATCTATGAAGCGGTTCAACCAGATCCCTAAAAATATTCCGATCACAGAAATAACAGTAAAAATGAGGAGAAAGGTCCAGTTAATATCAAGGTTTTGAACATCTCCTATAAATCCAATAAGCGATTTTACTGCAATGATCACCAGGGAGGTAGCAACCGCCCTCTTCATTGGCAATTTCACCATTAAAACTAGAGCCGGAATTATGAGAAAACCGCCGCCGGCCCCAACGATTCCGGTAAGAACACCTACTATGGCACCTTCAAGAGTAATAAACAGGTAGTTGAATTTTACTCTTCGTGGTTTAGCATCTTTTTCCGATGGCTCCAGGATCATAGAAACCGATGCCATGATCATGATAAGGGCAAAGAACAACATGATCCCAATATTCTTTGTGATCACCAGGTCGCCGATGCTAAAAATAGTTTCAGGAATGGCAGGTACCAGGAATTTTCTCGTGAGATAGACTGCAATAAATGCAGGTATAGAGAAAACTATTGCCGTTTTTATATCTACTCTTTTCTTTTGAAAATTTCGAATTGAACCCAGTAATGATGTTGTTCCTACCACGAAGAGCGAATAAGCAGTAGCTGTTACGGGATTGATCGACAGGAGATAGACCAGTACAGGTACTGTAAGTATAGAGCCACCACCACCAATCAATCCCAATACTATTCCAATTAGCAAGGCTCCCAGGTAACCAAGAATTTCTGTTAATTCCATCTACTAAAAATTCGGCTCAAAGGTAACGTATTGAAAAAGGCCTGTATGTAACAAACATTACCAATCAAAGGTCATGAACCATGATGCTGTTTCGCTGTAAACCAATCTTACCTTCCAGTTCCAGCTTTTTAAGCAACCTGGAAACCACTACTCTTGAGGTATGCAGGTCATAGGCGATCTCTTGATGAGTCACCTGTATCTGTTCATTTCTATTGATCTTAGCTTTGTCCTGAAGGTATCGCATAAGTCGCTCATCCATGTGGAGAAAAGCGATAGTATCAATTGTATCCAGCATTTCACTTAACCTGCTGTGATAGCTTTCAAATACAAAATTCCTCCAGCTTTTAAACCGGCTCGTCCACTCCTCCATCTTTTCAATGGGGATCATTACGAGTCGTGTATCCTTTTCTGCTATTGCCCTTATCTCACTTTTGGTCTGGCCAAGGCAACAGGAGAGGGTCATGGCACAGGTATCGCCGCGTTCCAGAAAGTAAAGCAACAATTCGTCACCATCTTTGTCTTCCCGCAAGATCTTAATTGCACCTTCAAGCAGCAGGGGCATACTTTTTACGTATTCTCCAATATTGATGATCGTTTCTCCTGCCTTCACTTCTTTCAAAGCTCCAAACTTCACTATCTCCAGAATCAACTCTTCTTCAAAAATGAAATGGTAGGCGTCTCTAAGTTCTTTTTCGAGCATTGGCTGTGGTTTGCACAGGTAAATTTAGGTATTTCCAAGGATAATCCTTTCACTAAAACAATAGCATTTTATGTTGCTCCTATTTTACCTTCTCCTTTAATTTGATAGAAGAAACTGAAATAATACCTTAGGAAATGTCTTTTGCGAAGCTGAATATTAACTACTGCCGATCTCTTCTGAAGTGATCAAGAGCGCTTCATGTATACCAGGATTCCATATCTTTGAAGCTCAATAAAAACTGAAGATCCTTTGAAACTATTACCCATTTCAATTCGAACTTTTCTTGCCCTCGTAGCTCTGTGCCTGGTTTCCTGCCAGGAAAAAGAAAGAGTGACAGAGATGGACCTGCTTTTCTCCTCCCTACAAGCCGATCAGGCAAAATGGTGGAGGTACCATAAGACCAATATTGATCTGTCTTCAGATTTTGTGCCGCTTGGAGAAGTTGGAGATACCCTTCCAAAAAAGGCATTTTTTGAAGCTCTTTTGACAGGTGACTACATTGCTCTTGAAAAGAAGTCAAAGGGCGAGCAGGATCTATATCAACTGTTCAAATTGACCGAAGGAGCCGATGAGGACATTAGCTATACCATCACTGCCGACAGTTACCGGGCCTACAAGCATTTCAACATGGAAGGCAAGGAGTTTCCGGATTTTAACCTTACCGATCTTGAGGGAAAAACCTGGTCAAAAGAAGAACTGCAGGGAAAAACATTGGTAGTGAAGACCTGGTTCATAAGATGTAAACCCTGTATCGAAGAAATGCCACAGCTTAATCGACTGGTTGAAGAATACAGTGACAGAGAAGATGTAGTTTTCCTGAGCCTTTCTCTCGATCCCGAAGAGGAGCTTCAAAAATTCCTTTCTGAAAAAGAATTCAAATATGCTGTGGTCCCTCAGCAAAAAACCTTCATAGAAGACACCCTTGGGTTTTCTATTTATCCAACTCACGTGATCGTAGAACCTTCCGGCAGGATTCGAAAAGTAGTTAATACTGCTCCCGAAATGATCGCTGCATTAAAAGGTATGCCACTGGAAGTAGAGAGCAGTAATTCTGCAACACCACCTCCACCTCCTCCTCCGCCACCAGCGGACTAAGTTTTAAGGTTTAAAAAAAAGACTCCTCAAAAATGTCATTTTTGAGGAGTTATTTTTTTACTTGTTTATAAGACCGGTCTTAATTTCCAGCACTGCGACTTCCATTTTTCTCAGACCTTCTTCAAAGGCTTCTTTTCCCTTTATAAGCTCCTGTTCAACCAATTCCTTGTAGTGTGAAACCCCGTCGAGAAGATTATTACAGAAACCGGTCCAGCCCTTTATCTCCCTTGGCCCGGGATCAAAGGTATTTCTAACTTCCTCTTTGAGGTAATCTACATAAAGCTGAAGCTCCTTGATGAACATGTGCGGTCGTGTGGCCTCCTGCGGAAGTTCCCTGCGCCCATAGATATGATCTGTCATCTCCTGCAAACTGGCCACTTTACTAAAGTTGGCAATGTTAGGTCCCGGACAGATGGTTACAGCATCCAGCTTTTCCACTATCGGAACCTTATAATTTAATCCGGCAGAATTACTAAGACCAATGCACAAGCACTCTTTACTCAATAGATCGTCCACCTGTAACTGATATTCCTCCTTGGGAAGGCCGGCATTTTCGAGCTGTTGTAACTTCAATTTTTGATACTTCCTGGAAGCAGTACAAATGGGTTCTTTTGTAAATTCTGTATTGGAGACCAGGTACTTTTCTGTACATGGACTTCCAGGTTTTCCTTTTGCGATCCTTTGCTGCCTTTCCTTGTCGGCGGTTGTATTTTTAAGGTAATTGAACCGCACTCCCAAAGGGGAAGCCTTGCTCAAAACCACGTCATTCTCTTTACTCTTGCTAAGAAGTTCGAGGGTGTCGGGATCCACAGTTGTGGCTTCGGGACACAGTAGGAAAGGCGTTCCCCATCCGGTGCCGTTAACGCCGTAATAGCCGTAAAGCAGTTGTTGTTCGGCAGCTGTTCCAATCCCGCCCTGTACCGTGACATTTACAGGATGCGGCTTCTCAAAGCCCGCTTCTCCCCTGGCCTGTATAGCCGGATTGTACAAGCTGAATAGTTCCTGCGCTAATTCCTCTTTTTTACTTCGGAACTCCTCCAGGATGGGCCCCAGTAAATATCCCTGAGTGGCAAAGGCGTGTCCGCCACAATTCAATCCCGACTCGATCCTGAATTCACTTACCCAGATCCCTTTTTTTGCGAGGTATTTTCCCTGTATCAATGCTGAACGATAGTCGCTTACTTTGATGATCACCTTCTTCTTAAATACACCCCAGGCAGAAGCATCAAACTCCCTGAAGTTTTCCAGGTAATTGAATAATCTCGGATTCATTCCTGCAGAAAAGATCACCGCTGAATTTTCCAGCTCACTTTCGGCATAAGCTTTTAAGGCGCCAAGTGCATCAGATCCATCGGGTAAGATCTCGCCGTTGCGGTCCAGGTTGTTCTTATCCACCTTGGTCATTATATTGACCTCAATTCCGCCGGGACGCATATGCTTCCGAAGAAAGTTCTCAAGCTCCTCCCTGGCCTCGCCATGAGCCTGTAAAAATTGATAATACTTCTCTTTTAGTCCGCTCTCCTCGGGAAGCATCTCGAAATACTTCACGATCTCAGAACCTTTTTCAAAAGCAGATTCTTTCAGCTTTTCAAATTTTGTCTGCACGTTGCGGTTCACCAGGTTGAGATAATCGGTAATGCGGCGCACGCGGTAATTCTCCTCGTGCTTCTCAATAGGAACATAAGTTTCGTTATTTTCCTGGTAGTAGTGTTTTCTCATCATCTCGACGAGATTGTCTTCAATGATAGACAGCGCAGAGGTGATCCCGTAAGAGGCAACCTTGATGGGCGTGTCTATAGTAAAGGCAATTCCCATGACCGGAATATGGAACCGGTGGGGAGTTAGATCATATGTCATATGTTTAAGGTTTTTCTAGGCAAAACCTCAAAGGTGAAGAACCTATCGCTGCTGAAATATGATCTGGGTCATGTTTTAGATAATAGTTCTGTAGTTCATAGATGAGAGACTGCAGACAAAAAAGAAAGATGCCGGATAATTTATGAACTACTATTTAACCGGAAGTGGAATTTCTAATAACAGAATTCACCCCAGAGCGGAGGTACAATATGCCCGAATAAAAAAACCTGAAACGAGGCTCCCATTAAAAATTCTCTGAACTCCAAACTATTAACTCCGAACTACTAACTCTGCACTTTTAATAAAGCACTCTAAACCTTATCGTACCATCTATCCCTTTCATTTCCTCGATCACCTCTTCATTATATGCCTTGTCAATATCGGTGATCACGTAGCCCACGGTTTCATTGGTCTTGAGGTATTGACCCACAATATTACAATCGTGCTGTGAGAGGATATTGTTGATATGGGCAATAATGCCTGGACGGTTGTGATGAATGTGGATCAACCGGTGAGCGTTTTCAAGGATTGGCAGCTGCAGGTTGGGGAAGTTCACACTGTTGGTTGTGCTACCGGTATTGATATATTCAATGATCTTACCGGGTACGAAATTCCCGATATTTACCTGGGCTTCCTCTGTACTTCCACCAATATGTGGGGTTAAAATGACATTTTTGACACCTCTTAGTTCAGACTCAAACTCTTCTGCATTGGTCTTGGGCTCTTTAGGAAAGACATCGACCCCGGCACCACGAATTTTTCCGCTTTCGAGGTGTTTTCTCAGCGCCTCCAGATCAACTACATGTCCGCGACTAAGATTGATAAAGACAGATCCTTCTTTCATAAGGTCCAGTTCTTTTTCGCCAATAAGGTTATGGTTTTCTTTCCGACCGTCAACATGCAGGCTCACCACATCAGCGATCTTTAGCAGCTCCTCAAGGCTTTTGCACTTGGTCGCATTTCCCAGGGCCAGCTTTTCCATGAGGTCGTAATAGTAAACATCAAAACCTATAGCTTCAGCAACTACAGAGAGCTGAGCACCAATATTTCCGTAGCCCACGATCCCGAGTTTCTTTCCGCGGATCTCCCTGCTTCCTGCAGCCGATTTGTTCCATTGTCCCGCATGCATTTCGGCAATCCTGTCGGGCAAACCGCGCATTAGGAAAATGATCTCTCCAATAGCAAGCTCCACTACAGATCGGGTATTGCTAAAAGGCGCGTTGAATACGGCAATTCCTTTTTTCAGGCATTCTTCCAGGTCGATCTGGTTGGTCCCTATACAAAAGGCACCAATTGAAATAAGCCTGTTGGCATTCTCCAACACCTTTTGTGTAACCTGTGTTTTGGAACGTATTCCCAGGACCGACACGTCCTTTATCTTTTCTGCCAGCTCTTCTTCATCAAGTGCACCGGAGATCGTGCTAACATTGTAGCCTTCATTCTTCATGATCTTCACCGCATCCTCGTGAACATTTTCGAGAAGAAGGACCTTAATTCGGTTTTTTGGATAGGAAATAGCTTTGTTCATTTTATGGAGGTAAAGGAATTCGTCGAGACTTGGAGTGATATGATCTGCTTTGTCGGTCACGTTCCCGCGCTCAACATTTTCGGTAAAGGCGTAAAACCTGTTTGCCAGTCCCGCAGCTTTGATCTCATAGTCTGTGTAACCGTCCCCTATTACATACACATCTCCCTGCAAATCGAGTCTCTTGAGCATTTCCACCTTTCCGTTGTTGGAAGAAAGCACGTTGTCTGTATCAAAAGCATTCAGTTTCCCGTTTGAGTCAGGTCGAAAGGTATTGGCAAAGACATTTTCTTCCCTCACCCCAAATTGCTTAACAATTGGAACGATAAACTCCTTAAATCCATTTGAGATGATGTAGATGTTCTCATGGTTCTCCTCAAAGAATTCCTTGTTCCTAATGAAGCTGGTGGAAACCTTACTCTTAAGCCGGTCTACAAGTGCCGGCAAATGTTTTTCTTCAGCATTGAGCAACGCCAGGCGTTGTTCCAGGGATTCCCTGAAGGAAAGATCGCCGGCCATGCCGCTGTTGGTAAGGTCTGCAAGTTTTTGAAGGCGCTCCTCCTTTTCCTCATGACCTTCGAGCGAGATCTCCCCCAAAACATCCAAAGCTTCTACCTGGGTAAAGGTGCTGTCAAAATCTATTACAAAATGCCTGTTGTTCTTCATGCTGAAATTATTAGGAATCTATCCAAAACTAAGGTTTTTAGGGCACATCCGGAAGGTTTACGAAGTAAGTCCATAAGAATTCACAAATCTTGAATTTATACTTCAAAAATTTAAATTTTCCTGAATATTTTCTGTAGAAACTGTGGTTTATCATTTACTTCCGCTATATCCCGGTCGGTATGTAACAAAATTCGAGTATCCGACACACATAATAAAACCGCACAAAATGAAAAATTTGAGAATTGGGGGTGCATTAGTCATGTTAATGGGCATTACCCTTTATCTTCTTGTTGAGAGAGATTGGGAAACCTTCGCAGGGGCACTCACGGGAGCAGGTTTCGGACTGTTCGTTTATTCTTTTTTTCTGAAAAAAGGAAAAATAGACAAATAGCTGTAACAATAATCGCTTATCCGGAACTAACAAATTACTAAACCAATCCTTAAACCATGAAAATTAAAAGCTTTCTACCTCTTCTGCTGTTGCTGATCTCCTTCACATCCTGTGTGGAAAAAATAACAAGGATCCAGACGAAAGAACATTTGGTCACTATTGACCCGGAATTTTCTGTGGAAAAAGAGACTTTGAAAAGCAGAATTGCTGCAATAATTCCTGCGGAAGAAATTTCCTTCAGTTCCTCTAAAACTACAAAAGCCGGAGAATCAGATTATCATACCCTCAACGTAGAAATTGTGCCGGACTCCTTACCTGACGGCATTGCCTTTTATAGAATGACCGATGAGATCCAGACTGCTGTTGAATCTGGGATCACTAATATGAATGAGTACCAAAAATTGAGTATAATCGTTCGACAACAAATTATAGAAAATGGTATTGAGCATAATCGTTCCTATAAGAAGGAAATAGACCTGTAAGGGAATTTCAGCAAGATTTAGGATTTTCTTAAGCCGCAGCCTGCTTCAGGGAAAACTGAAATTAATTATCTTCGGAAAAATCAAAAATCAAGAGCTTCTTCGGAAGTTCTTTTTTTACTCAAAATCCAACAAAGAAGATGACACAATTCAGGGAAGTGACCACTCAGGAACTAATTGACCGGCAAAAGCAAGGGGCACTGCTAATAGACGTCCGCCCGGTGGACGCCTATAACGGCTGGAAATTAAAAAATGAGCCCAGGGGTGGTCATATCAAAGGTGCAAAGTCATTGCCGGCAAAATGGGCCGGCTATATGGATTGGATCGAGATCGTAAGACACAAACAGATACAACCGGAACAGGAACTTATCATTTACGGCTACAATCGTGACTCGGTTCAAAAGGTTGCTGAAAACTTTGAAAAAGCAGGGTATTCTAAAATAGCATTATATAACCACTTTTTAGATGAGTGGGCAAATGATGAAACTTTACCCATGGAATATCTTCCCAAATATCGGCAGTTAGTGTCTGCCGAATGGGTCAATAAGCTTATCTCCGGTGAAAAACCTTCGGAATATGACAATGATAAATTTGTGGTCGTACATGCACACTACCGCAACCGCGATGCTTACCTAAGCGGACATATCCCCGGTGCCATCGATATGGACACTAATGCCCTTGAATCACCTGAAACATGGAACCGCCGCAGTCCTGAAGAGTTGAAGAAAGCTTTGGAAGAACATGGAATTACTACCGACACTACTGTTGTGCTTTATGGGAAATTCATGTTCCCCGATAATGATGATGAATTCCCGGGCAGTGCAGCCGGTGACATAGGTGCTATTCGAAATGCATTTATCATGATGTACGCCGGAGTAAAAGACGTGAGGGTACTCAATGGTGGTTTCCAATCCTGGGAAGATGCAGGCTTTGAAGTGAGTAAGGAGGATGTGAAAAAACAACCGGTGAAAGATTTTGGTGCTAAGATCCCGGCTCATCCCGAGCTTGCTGTAGATGTTCCCGAAGCCAAAGAAATGATCGCTGCAAACGATGCCGAACTGGTTTGTGTACGCAGTTATCCAGAATACATTGGAGAAGTGAGCGGTTACAACTACATCGAAGCCAAAGGTCGCATTCCCGGAGCCATTTTTGCCGATTGTGGAAGTGACGCCTACCACATGGAAAATTACCGCAACGTCGACCATACGACCAGGGAATTTCATGAAGTTATTGAAAACTGGAAGCAGAATGGAATCACTCCCGATAAACACCTGGCATTTTACTGCGGCACAGGCTGGCGCGGCAGCGAAGCCTGGTTCAATGCATGGCTGCTGGGGTGGCCAAATGTTTCAGTTTACGACGGAGGTTGGTTCGAGTGGAGCAATGATCCCACTAATCCTTATGAAACCGGAGT
>CAYLZB010000035.1:15029-17905 GCA_964388165.1 uncultured Flavobacteriaceae bacterium
AGGTGACGCAGTTTTACGCAGTCCATTTCCCTACCCTTGAAGCTACACAGGAACAAATGGATTGGTATGCCGATCTAAAAAGGAATGGCACCGGGATCTGGTGGGGGATCTGGTCTAAAGAAAAAGAAGTGTTTGTAGGCGCAGGCGGTTTCAATGGCCTTGACAAGGAGAATCGAAAAGCAG
Organism: uncultured Flavobacteriaceae bacterium; assembly: GCA_964388165.1. GTDB lineage: Bacteria > Bacteroidota > Bacteroidia > Flavobacteriales > Flavobacteriaceae > Salinimicrobium. The sequence continues at coordinate 15,213 of CAYLZB010000035.1, forward strand.
AGATCGGTCTGTGGCTGCTGCCTGAATATTGGGGCCGGGGAATCCTGGGAGAGGTCATGCCCTGTTTATTCCGGGAAGGATTTGAAGATCTAAAGCTCAACCGCATCGAAGGCTTTGTAGATGCTGAAAACACTAAGTGCCGTCGAGCTTTGGAGAAGATAAACTTCAGCTATGAAGGAACTATGCGTCAGGTGGAATTCAAAGATGGAAAATATTTGGATGTAGCGATCTATTCCATCCTTAAAGAAGAGTTCTCTCCCAAACCTGTTTCCTAGAAATGATCCTTCCGCAGTAATTCCCCCGGAGCTATTCAAAAACCGTTGGGATCTCGTCCACCTTTATTCCCCATATTACCGGCAGCAGGAAATAGATAAAGAGCGTGATGAGGAGAATGGAGATCGTGTTCATCCAGATGCCTGTTCGCACCATATCCTTGATCTGCAAATGTCCTGATCCAAAGACAACAGCATTGGGCGGGGTTGCCACAGGCAGCATAAAAGCACAGGAGGCAGCAAGTGTAGCAGCTATAAGCAGAAAATAAGGATGAATATTCATAGCTATCGCCATGGGAGCCAGGATGGGCAACAACATAGCGGTAGTTGCAAGGTTTGATGTCACTTCGGTAAGGAAATTGACTGCCGCCACCAATACCAGGACCAGCAAAATGAGTGGCAGATTCTCAAGATCTGTAAGCTGCTCCCCTATCCACACAGCCAGCCCTGTTTCTCCAAAAGCTTTAGCCAATGCCATTCCCCCTCCAAAAAGAATGATGATCCCCCAGGGAACACGGGTGGTGTCTTCCCAAACCAGGATCCTGCCATTATCTTTTCCCGAAGGCAGAACAAAAAGAACGATCCCGGCTGTAATTGCAATGATGGTATCATCTATAAATGGAAAAACAGGCTGCAGCAAAAAGGACCTGGTGATCCAGCCCAGGGCGGTCAAAATAAAGACTGTCAGCACAATTTTTTCCTGTCTGCTTACAGGACCCAGATCCTTTAGGAACTTTGCGATCTCATCCCTTCCTCCGGGTAAGCGCATTCCCTTAAGGTCAAAAGCAAATGAAGTGAGATATTTCCAGCAAATTGCCAGCAAAAGGATCGAAATGGGTAGACCTAATTTTATCCATTGGTAAAAGGTGATCTCGATCCCATAGAGCTTTTCCACGATCCCTGCCAGAACCAGGTTAGGTGGAGTACCAATCAAAGTTCCAATCCCTCCAATAGATGCACTGTAGGCGATGGCCAGCATCAGGGCTTTCCCAAAAACCTTTCTTTCATTGCGCTCTGTTGCCGGATTATCCTGTAACTGACTAATAATAGCGGCACCAATGGGCAGCATCATCACCGAAGTTGCTGTATTGGAGATCCACATAGATAGAAAGGCTGTTGCCACCATAAAACCCAGAACAATACGCTTAAGGTTCGTGCCTATAAGCTTTATGATACTAAGCGCAATACGGCGGTGTAGTTCCCATTTTTCAATGGCGATCGCCAGCAGGAATCCTCCCAGGTACAGAAAAACAAACTTATCACCGTAAGCAGCCGTTGTAGCTCCTATGGATACCGCTCCGGTAAGGGGGAAGAGCACTATGGGAAGTAATGCAGTGACGGCAATAGGAACAGCCTCGGTCACCCACCAAAGTGCCATCCAGATCGTTACACAAAGAACGTCCCAGGCAGCAGGCGGCATAGATTCGGGATGGTCAAGGAGTTGTAGTACCAGGTAGACCACCGGTCCAAGAAAGATCATTACACTTTTTACAGAGATCTTCATTCGGCTTAGCTTATAAATGGATCGGGAAGAATGACTTCAGCAGCGTTGAAGAGAATTTTCATACAGGAGTCTTTTGCTATATAAATGTAATGATTCTGAAGCTATTCCCGAAGATCAATCTTCATGTTGTACCTCCATTGATCCTTAAAAAAATTGCAGTTACTGATGCAGGTCATAAAATAAGGACCTCTATGTCTCTAATTTTGTCCAATAAACTGAAACTTAGACTCATGTTTTCAAAAGCCTGTGAATATGCTATAAGGGCGGCCATTTTTATTGCATCTGAATCTGAAAGAGGGCAAAGAGCCAGCCTTAAGGATATTGCCAGGGAGATAGATTCCCCTGAAGCCTTCACCGCCAAAACCCTCCAAAAATTGACCCGCAGCGGGATCATAGTTTCTACTAAAGGTGCTCACGGCGGATTTGAGGTGAAGCCCGAAATGATGTCTACCATTAAAGTTTCCCAGATCGTGCAGGCCATAGATGGTGACAAGGTCTATACCCGTTGCAGCCTGGGGCTTCATAATTGTTCTGAAGATCACCCCTGCCCTTTCCATTCCAGGTTCAAACCGGTAAGGAACGGGCTGCAGGAAATTGTGGAGAACACCAGCCTTAAAGATCTCACCAACGGACTGGTAGAAGGTGATACTTTTTTAAAATCAAATTTTGAATCCCCTGCAAAAAAATGATGGAAAAAACCCTGCAAAGAACAAGCTTACAGGATCAAATAACCAGATTAAAAAAAGAAAAGAATGCTGTAATCCTGGCGCATTATTACCAGGAACCGGAGATCCAGGAAATCGCCGATTTTATTGGTGACTCTCTTGAACTTGCAAAAAAAGCAGCAGAAACCCATGCAGATATTATAGTCTTTGCAGGGGTGCATTTTATGGCAGAGACCGCCAAGATCCTCAACC
>CAYLZB010000036.1:0-16787 GCA_964388165.1 uncultured Flavobacteriaceae bacterium
GCCAGTTTTTCATCATCGGGTTCATCGTGGCATCTGTAAACAAATGTTTTCTTCGGTTTTTGCTTTCCAATGAATTCAGCCACTTTTTTATTGGCAAGTAGCATGAATTCTTCAATTAGCTTATTAGCTTCTTTCGAAGTTTTAAAGAAGACCCCGACAGGCTCATTCCTGTCATCTAATTCAAACTTCACCTCAACCTTATCAAAGGATATAGCACCTTCCCTCATCCTTTTCTTCCGCATCACTTCGGCGATCTGGTTCATTTTTAAGATTGCAGACACTACCCCGTCCTCTGCCCGATAACTTTCGCCAGTAAGAGAAATATCTGAAGGGATATCCCCGCCGGTGGTTTCAATGATGTATTGTGCTTCTTCATAAGCAAAACGCGCATCGGAATAGGTAACAGTCCTGCCGAACCATTGATCTTTTACTTCCCCTTTTTCTGTCATTTCGAATACTGCAGAAAAGGTATATTTTTCTTCATTTGGTCTTAGAGAACAGGCATTATTTGATAAGATCTCCGGAAGCATAGGCACTACTCTATCTACCAGGTAAACTGAAGTTGCACGATTAAAGGCTTCTTCATCCAGAATAGTTCCCGGTTTTACATAGTGAGAAACATCTGCAATGTGGATCCCTATTTCATAATTGCCATTTTCAAGTTGTCGAAAACTTAAGGCATCATCAAAATCCTTGGCATCTTTAGGATCAATAGTGAAGGTCAAAACCTCCCTCATATCTCTCCTGTTATTAATTTCTTCCTGTTGAATACTGGTATCGATCCCTTGTGCAAAGTCCTCAACTTCCTGTGGAAATTCATGTGGAAGTCCGTATTGAGCCAGAATGGAATGTATCTCTGTGTGATGTTCTCCCGGTGTTCCTAAAACCTGAATGATCCGACCGAAAGGAGAATCTGCCTTTTCAGGCCATTCTTCCATCTCAACAACAACCTTATCTCCATTCTTTGCCTCTCCGATCTTGTTTTTTTGAACAAAAATATCGGTGTACATCTTTGCGTCCTGAATGGCCACAAACCCAAAATTTTCCTGGAGTTGCAAAACACCTACAAACCTGGTCTTTTTGCGATTTAATATTTTGGTTATTTCACCTTCAGATTTTTTATTTCTTCGCCTTTTGTAAATGTAGACCTCAACCTCATCCCCGTTAAACGCCTTGTTGATATTATTGGAAGGGATAAAAATATCTTCATTCAATTCTTCAACCACAACATAACCACTGCCTTTCGCAGTCATATCCAGAATTCCCTTATATCTATCTACATCGGTTTTTATACGATATCGGCCACGGTCAACTTCCTCTATTTTCTTTTTTGCTGCAAGTTGGGAAAGAGTGCGAATGATCTTATTCCTGTTGGTAGGATCATCCACTCCCATTTTTGCTGCTATTTGTTTATAATTAAAATCCTTTCCAGCCTCCTTGCGCATAATTCCAAGAATTGTTTGTGTTACGCTTTCAAGACTGGCAGATTTATTCTTTCGGTTATTCTTTTTACTCATTTCTAAATTTAAGCTCTAAAATTAAGTCTTAATATTCACATCTACCTGATTTTATAAGAATTTCGGGAAGTATGAAGAAGGTCTTTAAAATAAGATAATCATTTAGTAAGAAAAAATTAACATAAATAAGCTACAATCCTTAAAATTATATTAAATTTGATTAGAATTTTATCTGATAGGATCTATGAGTAAATCAACTAAAATAACATTGGTTTTTATTCTAATCTTCGTAGTTGGAGTCCTCACATTCGTGGCTTCAATAAATCATTCCCTTAATAATCCAGTTCACAGGGGACCTAATTTTGACTCTTCTCCACTTTATTAGAAAGTAGTATCTTTAATAGCAACCTGTTGTTATGAAAGATTTTATCACCCTTGCGGTATTCACTTACCCACACGAATTCACAATTCTTAAACTTCTCTTGCAACAGGAGGATATCCGGCATTTTTTTCAAAATGAAACTTTGGTAGGTGTCTTTCCTTTCTATTCAAATGCCCTCGGTGGCATCAATCTTAAAGTTCATCCGGGCGACCTGGAAAGAGCCAGGGAAATCTTAGACAGCTTCAATAACCATTCAGCTCCATTAAAGATCGTTTAGTTTTCAACAGTTATATTAATAAGTCTATTTTCTTTCTTTTTTAAAAAATTAAAATGTTGATGTATTATAGTCTGTTGATATGTACAACAACTTTTTTGAATCTTTTTTGGAAAAGAGATTAGAAGTAGTACAGTAACAAGTTATGAACAGCAGCAGCTGATCTTAATACTCTGATTTCTATAATAATTTTAGCTTTTCTTAACAACTGTTCATAACGAAATGTGAATTCCATTCTTTGATAACTTAACATTTTTTTAATGTTTAGAAGTGAAATTTTGATGCTGAAAACTTCTCCGAAAAAAGTGAGTTAAAAATTTCTGTCTCTCCTCATTTCTTTCATATTCGGATTTCCCACGACTTTACCAAATTTCATTTTACTTTTTTCGCCTTCATTTATGAACAAATCATCAACTTTTGTAAAAGCTTAATTTTAAAGTCGTTGTAACATTTAATTAACAATCACTAAAATAGAAGTTGATAAGCCAAATTTTTACCTTTGTGGCTCATTCAAACCTCCGACTCATGAAAATATCAATAGGAAACGATCACGCCGGTACCACTTATAAAGAAGCAGTGGTAGATTATCTCAAAGGCAGAAATATCGAAGTGAAAAATCACGGAACCGACAGTGAAGAAAGTGTGGATTACCCCGATTTCGTTCATCCCGTTGCGCAAGATGTGGAGGATAAAACTTCAGATTTTGGTATCATTATTTGTGGTAGTGGGAATGGTGCTAACATGACTGCAAACAAGCACCAGGCAGTAAGATCTGCGCTTTGCTGGTCCAAAGAGATCGCAGCTTTGGCAAGAGAACACAATAATGCCAATGTTCTTAGCATCCCGGCCCGTTTTACTTCTAAAGAACAGGCTGTTGAAATGGTACAGGTATTTTTGGATACCAAATTTGCAGGTGGTCGTCACAGCCGTCGTGTTGAAAAGATCTCCTGTAAATAATGGAATTAAGAATTCTCACTTTTGAAGAGTTAAGTATTCACGAATTATATAAAGTACTTCAACTGCGCTCTGAAGTTTTTGTGGTAGAACAGGATTGCGTTTATCAGGATATCGACGGGAAGGATCAGAAAGCAGTTCATGTTCTGGGATTTGAAGGAGACGAATTAGTTGCTTATACCAGGATCTTTGCTCCCGGTATTTATTTTAAAGAAGCAGCTATAGGTCGGGTAATAGTTAAAGAAGGTCATAGAAAGAAAAACTACGGACACAGGATCTTAGAAGCTTCTATCAGCGCTATAGAAGAACGGTTCAAGAGTACTAAAATTAAGCTTTCAGCCCAAACCTATCTCATCAAATTCTACGAAAGCCACGGTTTTAAACAGATAGGAGAGGGATACCTGGAAGATGGCATTCCTCACATTGGCATGGTTAAAGACTAACCTCCTAAAATTCCCCGGTAGCGGTTTTTGTCCTGCAGAATTTCCTTAGCCTTTACGATCTCGGGATTCTTTTCAACATAGTAATCATAAAGACCCTCCTTATAGAAGTATCTTTTAATGATCTCTTCAGAAAGCAGGCTCATGATCTCTGCTTTTTTAGCAGTAAGAGCTTTTTCTTTTGAATTGGAGATGGCCTGTTCTATTTCTTTAAGATCTTTTGAAATATCCTGTTGATAACCTTCTTTTTCAGCAGCAAATAATACATCTTGCAGCTCTTTTTCAGTTGCTGTCTGGAAGTCAAAATCTGTTGTTTCCAGGAATTTCAGAAAATCTGAATAATCTTTATCTGTGAAATTGAATTCTTCAGGAGAGCCCAGTTTATGGGTGTAGTAATAATTGGTAGCATAGTCAAAAATGGCATTTTCCTGAAGTATTGCATTGGTGATATCACTAAATTCTGAAGTTTCCATTTTTACATCGGGGGAAATACCACCACCGTCATAGACCTTTCGTCCTTTACGGGTCTTAAACTCGTTGTAATCCTTGGCCGTATATCTTATCGCATTACCCTCTTCATCACGTTGTCTATAATCCAGTGCTTGAATGCATCGCCCGCTGGGCGTATAATATCTTGAAATGGTAACCTTGAGCTGAGTGCCGTAGGTAAGATCCTTAGGCCGCTGTACCAACCCTTTTCCAAAGCTGCGGGCACCAATGATCACAGCACGGTCAAGATCCTGTAAAGAACCTGCCACGATCTCACTGGCCGAAGCGCTTCGGCCATTTATCAACACTGCCAGGGGAATTTCTGTATCTATAGCTTTCCTGGTGGTTGAAAACGTCTGATTATACTTTTCAACTGCCGACTTAGTACTGGTTATCAACTCTCCTTCGGGGACAAAAATATTGGTAACATTTATGGCTTCAGATAAAAGTCCGCCGGGATTTCCACGGAGATCGAGAATGATCTTTTCGGCGCCTTTATCTTTTAGTTCTTTCAATGCTTTTACCGTTTCGGCTGAAGCATTTCGGTTGAACTGGGAGAGAACGATATAACCTGTTTTGTCTTCGAGTAACTTGAAATATGGAACTGCTTTGATCTCAACAGCACCACGGGTAAGCGTAGTGGTCTTTGTTTCCCCACGTCGCTTAAAGGTTAGTTCTACATTACTGTTTGGAGCACCTTTAAGAAGCTCTCCTGCATCTTCACTGAATCCGGCGACAGAGATGTTTCCTATCTTGATAATTTCATCTCCGGCTTTTAATCCGGCTTTATCTGCAGGATAATCTTTATAAGGTTCAATTATGACAATTTTATCAGCCTTGATTCCCACAGTCGCACCAATACCGGTATATTCACCTGCGTTGTCTATTCTTGCCGCCTGCACTTCCTGTTCGTTCCAGTAGTGGGTATAGGGATCGAGATCTTCGAGCATGGCATTTATAGCAGTGTCCATAAGCTCTGCAGGATTGGTCTCATCAACATAGTTCATGTTGAGCTCCTTAAAAAGGGTTGTGAATATCTCCAGTTGTTTGGCGATCTCAAAAAAGTCTGCTTTGTAACTAACGCTGGTAAAGAACAGCACAGGAATGGCTGCTAAAAATGCTATTTTAGAGAATGTCTTTTTCATGTTCCTTCATTTTTTCTTGCTTCACAAATCTTTTCAGAAGTTCCTCACTGCTGCGAAAGAGTTCTGTATAATTCCATATTTCACGCCCGGTATATATCAACATCAACGCATAATTACCGGCTAAATTATTGGTAACAAGATACTTATTTTTTCTATAGGCTTCCCGCATAAGCCGCTTAATTTTGATCCTGTCTACTGCGCGTTTAAAATTTCTCTTCGGAACAGAAACCGCAACTTTATTCAGCTTTTCTGAAGGATCTGTAATTGGAAGATAGACCAGGCGTAAGGGAAATTTTTTGACGGAATTACCTTCAGCAAATAACCTGTCGATCATCACTTTGCTCTTTAGTTTTTCCTTTTTTCCGAAGCTTTCATCCATGCGGTAAAATTATCATTTATAAATAAGTAATGATAATTATTGTGGTCTCTGAATTCCGGGCACAAAAAAGCCCCTCCAAATGAAGGGGCTCAAAAATGTCATTTTTGGAACCTATTCTTGTGGAGCAGGGAAAACATTATCATTCCTTTTGACGTCTGCCATCATTCCACTTGGATCGATTTCTATTGAGGAAACCTCAGATTTCGGTTTGTCAAGGGTAAAGGAATAGGTAGGATATGCCCATGCCCAGTCCTCTTCGATTTGCTCTTCTTTGAAACCTGGTTTTTCCCAACGCATCATTTGCAATGGAATGTACACCTCTTCTGAAGAACCATCGTTATAAGTAACTTTAAGTTCTATCGGCATTGGCATTTCGCCGTTTCTTGCAAGCACAACTCTTGTCTTGTCGCCCTCTTCTTCTACAGCCTGGATGGCGTAGTCGATGGTGTTCGTAGTGCGTGTCCAGTCCGTCAAATACCAATCAAGTTCTGCTCCCGAAACTTTTTCGGCTATACGAATAAAGTCATTGGGAGTTGGATGCTTGAATTTCCATTCGTCATAATATCTTTTTAAAGTGGTCTGAAGGTTTTCTTCGCCAATAATATAGCCCAATTGCGAAAGGAAAACAGATCCTTTGGAGTACGCGGTGGCTCCATAAGCTGTGTTATATGTATATCTATCTGCATGAGTGGTTTGAGGCTGCTCAACACCACTGTTAGCTAGCCTGTTGTAACTTCTGTAAGAACCTGCAAAAGGATTTTCCAGTTCCTGATCCATTACTTTATTCATAGCAAGATCTGAGATATAACTCGTAAATCCTTCATCCATCCACTCGTGCTTACTTTCATTGGTGGCAAGCAGGTGCTGGAACCAGGCATGTGCAAGCTCATGAGCGGTCACTCCTACCAGGCTTCCGAAATTCCTTTCCCCTGTGATAAGAGTTAACATAGCGTATTCCATTCCGCCGTCACCTCCCTGGATAACAGAATATTGTGGCCATGGATAAGGTCCTATGTTTTCGTTGAAGTACATTAGAAGTTCTTCAGTCTTTGGCTGCAAATTTTTCCAGTTCTCCTTTATTTCAGGATTGTCTTTGTAAAGAAAATGCAGCACTGTACCATCGGCAGCAGTTCTTTTGTCATGAATATATTCGGGATCTGCAGCCCAGGCAAAGTCAATTACGTCTTCAGCAATGAAATGCCATGTTAACTTATCCCCTTTCTTTCTTTTGACCTTCACGCCTTCGTCTTCATATCCATATCCTATTTCATTGGCATTCTGAAGGATTCCTGATGCTCCCAAAATGTAGTTCTTATCGATGGAGATCTTTACATCATAATCTCCCCATACCCCATGCCATTCACGGCCAATGTATGGATCGGCATGCCAGCCTTCAAAGTCATATTCGGCCATTTTAGGAAACCACTGGGTCATGGACAGGGCCACCCCTTCACTGCTGTTCCTTCCAGAACGGCGTATTTGTTCGGGAACCTGGCCTGCAAATTTCATTGAGAAGTTCGCAGTTTCTCCCGGCAGGATCGGTTCATCCAGTTCTACTTCGAGCACCGTTCCCACTTCTTCAAATTCGAGGGGTTTACCATTTCTTGTGAGGGTATTTACTTTTAAATATCCCTGTTGTGAGGGGGTGAGTTTGGAGATCCTGTCGCCTACCCGCGGGTCGGGGTCGGCAATGGTGCGGGAACGGATATCCATTTCACTCCCCGGTTGAAAGGCATTAAAAAATAAGTGATAAAAGACCCTTTTTAGGGTATCCGGAGAATTATTGATGTACTCCAACTCCTGTTCCCCGGTATACTGGTAGTTCTTCACGTTCATATCTACATTCATCTTGTAGTTGGCTTCCTGCTGCCAGTATGAGGTGTTGTTTTGGGCTGTAAGTGTAAAGCATGCCAGGCATGCAAATGCTATTATTCCTTTCTTCATAATTATTATTTACTATTTTGAAATTTTATCGGCCAGGATCAGGGCGTTATAAAGATTTGCCATTTTTCCTGAAGTTGATAATTGACTGAATTTTTGCGTGTTCGAAGGGTCTCCACCAATTATCACGGTAGCATTACTGGTAAGACCACTTTCCATGATCACTCTTTTTACCTCATCATCACTCAATTTCGGGAAAAAGGAGCGAATCATAGCTGCAACTCCTGCAACTGCAGGTGCGGCCATAGAAGTTCCCTGAAGGTACTCGTATTCATTGTTTGGTGTAGTTGACCAGATCTTGGTACCCGGGGCAAATACATCAACATTTGTCTTTCCATAGTTTGAGAATCCTGCTATAAGTCCCGAGCCATACTTGTAGTTAAGTGCACCAACAGTGAGGAAGTTATCTGAAATTTCTCCTCTGTTTGTGGGATCCTGATCATTAGGATAAACCGCATTTTCATCCAAATTAAGGCCTTCATTACCGGCAGCATTTACAATAAGAACATCATTGTCATCTGCATACTTAATAGCATCCCTAACCCATTCCGGATGTGTTGAGAAGTATTTTCCGAAGCTGGTGTTGATAATGCTGGCGCCATTGTCTACGGCATAGCGAATTGCTAAAGCGATATCTTTGTCATATTCATCACCATCGGGTACTGCTCTAAGTACCATGATCTCAACATTGTTCGCAACTCCATTGATCCCCATGTTGTTATTTCTTTCTGCAGCAATTATTCCGGCAACGTGCGTACCGTGTTTGAGATCCTCTTTATCGGGTGTTGGTCCCATTACATTGTTATTACCGTAATCTGTATCTGTGATGTCATCGACGTCATCACCCACTACAGATCGGGCATTGAGGTCAAGGTTCAAATGAGATGAAAGACGCCCGTCATAATATTCAATTACCTCTTGCAGCTGTGAAATAGCCTCGGGAATTGTAACATCCATAGTGCTCATCACCTGACTCAAAAAGTCTTTATATTGCTGCATTTCTTCTGTAGTTGCTTCCATTGCTCTCAACTCTGAAAGAGTATAATCTTCCTTCCCGAGCCTTGAGGAGACAGCATTATGTGAAACCTTTAATTTCTGTACAACTCCTTCATACTGGTTTTTAATACCAAGAGCTTCGTTGTACTCCTTATCATATTCAGCTTTTGCTTTTTGATAAAGTTCAAATTCCTCTCTATTCTCAGGTTTTACAGCACCCACAGGTACACTGCCGTACTTTGGCTTCAGCTTTTTATAGATCCTTGTATATTCAAGGTTCTCCTCAACGGCATCTCCAAGAAAATTCCATCCGTGGATATCATCCACATAGCCGTTATTGTCATCGTCTATATTATTGCCGGGTTTTTCATCTTTATTGGTCCAGATTACTCCGTCAAGATCTTCGTGCTCAATGTCAACTCCGCTGTCAATAACTGCGACAATGACTTTTTTCCCTTTGTTATTCTTGATGATCTCGTTGTAAGCCTTCTGAACGCTCATTCCCGGTATGGTATCCGAAACAAGATCGGCACCACCCCATCCCTGGAGCTGTACTTCGGTTAGTTCAGAGACCTTAAGAGGTATTTCGTCAATATTTTCAATTGGTGTAGATACAATAGCGGGAGCCGAACTTTTACAGGATGCCATCGCGGCAGCCATTCCGGCTATGAGTAGGGGTTTGTAAAAAGGGATCTTCATAATCTTTTTCTTAATTAAATATTTCATTGAATTTGAATACTTCATCTAATCGTACTCCTTTCTCTGTTTCCTTCACTTTAATAAGCTTATTATGGGCGTCATGCTCCAGAAAAAGGTAATATTCCTGTCTTGCTGCTTCCCCCAGGAAAATCTCCTTCTCGGGAAGCGTAAGCAAAGGACGGGTGTCATATCCCATGACATAAGGTAGAGGTATATGACCTGCGGTGGGTAAAAGATCGGCCGCGAAGACCAATGTCTTTCCCTGGTAATTTATGTGAGGGATCATTTGTTTATCGGTATGCCCATCAACAAAAAGGATTCCAAAGTTCAATTCAGATGAATCCTGGTAAGCTCCTCCTTCTCTCTTGATGAATTTTAGCTGTCCACTTTCCTGCATAGGAAGGATATTTTCCTTCAGAAAAGATGCTTTTTCCCGGGCATTAGGATTGGTCGCCCACTGCCAATGGTCCTCATTGCTCCAAAAAGTAGCATTTTTGAATGCCGGTTCATAACCTGTACGGTCTTTGTTCCACTGTATGCTTCCGCCGCAATGGTCAAAATGTAAATGTGTCATAAAGACATCGGTCACATCATCTCTTGAAAATCCGTGTTTTTTTAGAGATCTATCAAGATTATCATCTCCCCACATATAGTAATAACCAAAGAATTTTTCACTCTGTTTATCTCCCATTCCTGTATCGATGAGGATGAGCCTGTCACCATCTTCAATAAGCAGACAGGTTGCAGCCATGTCTATCATGTTATTGGAATCGGCCGGATTTGTTTTATTCCAAATAGACTTTGGTACTACGCCAAACATGGCACCGCCGTCCAATTTGAAATTACCGGACTCAATTGGATATATTTTCATGAATATTAGGTGATTTTTGGGTTTTAGAATAAATTCACTGTAAATATATTATTTTTTCACCGGGGCTAATATTGTCGTGGTAGTGGAACGGCCTTTTTATACCTTCAGGATTTACAATTAGAAGAGGAAGGATTTGAGTATTGAGTTCTCTTTGCTCTTTAACCCAGGTGCGGGTAGACATTTCCTCCTCAACGGTCACCTCCTTTTCCTCTACCTGCTTTTGATTGATCTTGTAGATCCAGGGCTCCAGCTTGGTCTTATTAGCAAACATGGAGGAGGCATCTATACGGTCCAACATGTCCACCCCGGCGCCAGATTCCTTTGGATCCATTAAAACGATCTTCTTGGGTATGTAAAAAGAGTCATTGGCCAATTGTGCCGCCAAAAGGTTGATCTCACTGTTCGCAGTAAGGGCTATAAATGTCCCTTTATCAATGGCCTTGGCTTGTTCCATGGTTTCTTCCTTAAGTATATTCCCAAAAACAGTTTCTATACCTTCCTTTTTTGCCAGTTCTACCATTTCCCGGTTGGAGTCAACTAGAGTAACATCATTATCTTCCTTGAGGTGTTTTGCCAAATAGATGCCAAGAGGATTTGCACCGAGAATGAGAAAACCTTTTCGGGATTCCTGGTGAATGAGTTCCCCTCTGTCTTTAAGCCATTTCGTAGTCCAGGTGAGAAATACCGGGACGGTAAGCGTAGTGAAAATGGCCATGAAAACGAGGATCGAGAAAATTTCAGGAGAAATAATTCCCATTTCCAGTCCAATTCCGGCAATAATGATCTCTACGGCACCCCTTCCATTCATTCCTGTACCCACAGTTATTCCTTCCCGCCAACCATAGCCGCTAGGCAGGTAGAACAAAGCAGTACCACCTATTTTACCTATCATGGCGACCAGTGTTACAGCTATCAGCATCCACAGGTCTGTCTGGAAGATGTCCAGGGTCACATTAAAACCTGCAGATACAAAGAAAATGGGTGCTAAAAACCCGATGGAGACGTCGTGAAAAATATCATTTATTTCTTTAGAGATCTGCCTGTTGAAAACTCCGTCTCTAATGAAGAGGCCGGCCATAAAAGCTCCTAAAATGCTGTGAAGCCCGGCTAATTCAGCAAGCTCGGCAAATCCGAATACTATGATAAGGATGAGCGTAAAGTGAAGGGTTCGGTCCTTGATCTTTGCGCGGCTGAGTGTTTTTCCCAGGAGCGGTAAAAGATAGATTCCGCCAAGTGCTGTCAAAATGAAGAAGAGAATTGCTTTCCCCGCTACCCACACCAGACCCATGGTATCAATATTTCCGACATCCACGAAGCTCATCATTCCGGCAAAAATGATCAGCGCAAGAGTATCAGATATGAGAGCTCCGGCCATGAGAACATAGGCGATCCGGGTATTTAAAAGTTTGAGATCTACCAGGATCCTGCTTTTTGTGGCCAGGGAGGTGACACCTACTGCTATGGCCACAAAGATGGCGGCCATTTGTGTTCCTTCAAAGTAGATGATGGTGTAATAACCCAGGGCAAAGGGCACTATAAACCCTCCAATTGCTGCCAGGAGTCCCGGCCAGGAAGCTTTTCCGAGATCCCTGAAGTTGATCTCCATCCCAATATAGACCATGAGAAGGATGATCCCTACTTCGGCCAGAACGCTTATCATTTCAGAAGTTTCCAGCATTCCCAAAACAGCAGGACCGAGAATGATACCTATGACCAATTCTCCTAAAATGGCAGGATAACCCATTCGTTTCGCGGCGGCACCACCAACCCAGGCTCCTATAAGGATGATAAGGAGACTCAAAATGTTAAATTCTTCCATAAGCAGGGTAATTGTTTGAGAGGTATCGGGTTGTTTTTTAGATCTTAAAAAATGCTGCAGATCGAATTACAGTGATACCTTTTCAAAATTTTTGAGCAAAATCACCTAAAAATAGTACTTTTCAGAGGAATTTAATTTTTTCAGTAGTAATATCGGCTAATTTTAAGTCCATTATAACAAATCGATGAACGAGTTCGCTGAACTTTTGAAGCATGAGTTTGAATTACCATTATCGAATCCGGTTCTGGTCTTCTCACTTATCCTGCTTATTATTTTAATTTCTCCTATTGCTCTTAGGCGTTTAAATATTCCGGGTATCATTATTCTTATTGTGTCCGGAATCGTAATAGGTCCTTATGGTGCAGGAATTCTGGAACAGAATGCCGCAATAGATCTTTTCTCTACTATCGGACTGTTGTACATCATGTTCATCGCGGGCCTGGAGCTGGATATGAACCAATTCAAGGCCAACCAGAACAAGAGTTTTCTCTTTGGTTTTTTCACCTTTGCTATTCCGCTGGGAATTGGATTTCCCGTATGCTATTACCTGCTGAATTACGATTTCAACGCCAGTTTTTTAACAGCCAGTATGTTTGCAACTCATACCCTCCTCACCTATCCAATTGTGAGTAAACTAAAGGTGTCTAAAAATGAAGCTGTGGCAATAACTGTGGGTGGAACAATACTTACAGATACTGCCGTACTAATTGTGCTTGCAGTGATCATGGGAAATCACGAGGGTACACTCAATGCTGCATTCTGGCAACGTTTAGGTATCTCCCTTGCTATATTTTCAGCAATAATGTTCCTGTTGGTGCCAAGGATCGCCAAGTGGTTCTTTACAAGCATGGAAAATGAAAAACATTCCCACTATATTTTTGTGCTTACGGTGGTTTTTATAGCGGCATTTCTTGCAGAACTTGCCGGAGTAGAACCTATAATTGGAGCCTTTCTCGCCGGGCTGGCATTAAACAGATTGATTCCACACTCCTCGGCTCTTATGAATCGGGTAGAATTCATAGGGAATTCCCTCTTCATCCCGTTTTTCCTCATTAGTGTGGGAATGCTGGTTGACATTAGTGTGATATTCAGCGGACCCACGGCCTTGGTGGTTGCAGGAACTTTGAGTGTAGTTGCTATTTTTGGAAAGTGGCTGGCCTCCTTTTTTACGCAACTCACCTTTAGGTATTCTGCGGCCCAGAGAAAGGTGATATTCGGTTTGAGCAGTGGACATGCTGCGGCTACTCTGGCAGTAATTATTGTAGGATTCAATGCCGGAATCATCGATGAAAATATTCTCAACGGTACGGTCATTCTTATTTTGGTAACATCAATTGTTGCAACCCTGGCTACCCAACGTGCTGCAATTAAACTAAAAGCTGAATCTGAAAAAGACCAGTCAAAAGAGGTAAAAAAGACTGAAGCTTTTAAGAATGAAACTATTCTCCTTCCAATTGCCAATATCCTTAATTTCGATAAGCTGCTGGAGTTTGCTATTCTCATTAAAGACAAAACTTCTCCTAATCCAATTTCCATCCTTTCTGTGGTTCCCAACAATGCTGAAGCTGAAGTAAATATTGCGCGGGCTACCGGGAAGCTGGAAGATTTCGTGTCACAGGCATCTGCCGCCGAAGCTGAAGTGACCATTCATGCTACCATAGATCAAAACGTTGCACAGGGAATTGCCAGGAAAGCAAGGGAGATCATAGCCGATCTTATCATTTTTGGATGGCCATCAGACAAAGGTCTTATGGATAAGCTGATTGGGAAAAAGATGGAGCGCATCATTACAGCTAACAATAAGACTTCTTTTATAACCCATTTCAGCCGCCCGTTGGCTATGCATAAAAGACTTTTCTTAGCTGTTCCGGAACTGGCCGAGGAGGAGCCGGGATTTCCAATATGGGTGAAGAAGATAGAAGTGCTTTCAAAAGAATTAAGTGTGCCGGTGGTGATAAATTGTAGTGAGGTTTCAAAAAAGGCAATTTCAGCAGAGTTTAAAAAATTGAAAAGTGATTCCCCTTTAAGCTTCAAGATCTTCAATGACTGGAATGATTTTCTTATTCTTGGCAGGGACATGCAGGAGGAGGATATTGTAGTACTCATTTCAGCAAGGAAAGGATCCAGATCTTTTCAAAATGTGCTGACAGGAATACCCGCTAAGCTCGAAAAATACTTCTTCGACAAAAGCAGGATCATCATTTACCCTTAAAGTTTTCTGAAGGGACCAAGATGAGTGCCCGGAGGTTCTGCAGTTAAAACTTAAAAAGTTAACTTTAGAGCCAATTTAAGTTTAAAAAGAAAACATGTTAGAACTTGCAGGTTTAGTGATCCTGGGGATACTGGCGCAATGGGTGGCCTGGAAAACCAAAACTCCGGCAATTCTCCCGCTTATACTCATCGGACTTTTTGTGGGCCCGGTTTCCACTTTGTTATCAGAAGATGGTACTAAATGGCTCGAACCTATCTGGAATGGGGAAGAAGGAGTTTTTCCCGGAGAAAGTTTATTTTATTTCGTATCCCTTGCTATTGCTGTCATCTTATTTGAAGGAGGACTTACCCTGAGAAGAGGTGAGGTAGGTAACATTGGACCGGTTATCGTCAAGCTTATTAGTGTGGGGGTGGTGGTAACTTTCTTTGGCGCAGGACTTGCCGCACATTTTATTTACGGGTTCTCATGGCAGATCTCATTTCTGTTCTCCTCCCTTATCATAGTCACAGGTCCCACCGTTATTGCTCCTATTCTCAGGAACATTCCGCTAAAGACCCACGTCTCCTCCATTCTTAAATGGGAGGGTATTCTTATTGACCCTATTGGGGCACTTATCGCGGTTTTGATGTATGAATTCATCCGGGTGGAAGGTGGACAGGACTTTACGATGACAGCCTTGACCGAATTTGGAAAGATCATCCTGTTCGGTTTCACTTTTGGTTTCACCTTTGCCCATATTCTGGCACTGCTCATCAAACGAAATATCATTCCACATTACCTGCTGAATGTCTTTACACTTGCAACTGTACTGGGAGTATTTGTCCTTGCCGATATGTTTGCACATGAAAGCGGACTATTGGCCGTAGTGGTCATGGGAATGGTCATGGGAAATAAAGATCTTCCCAACATCAAGGAATTACTTTATTTCAAGGAATCTTTGAGCGTACTGCTTATTTCGATACTCTTTATTCTTTTGGCCGCCAATATCGAAATATCTGAACTTATGCTCATTTTTAACTGGAAGGCAGCTATGTTGTTCGGAGCGGTTGTTCTAATAATAAGACCTGTGGGAGTGATCTTAAGTTCACTGGGATCGAACCTTAAAGCAAATGAAATTGCCTTCATTAGTTGGGTAGGACCTCGCGGGATCGTAGCGGCAGGTATCGCCTCCCTTTTCGGTTTAAAACTTGCCCGTGAAGGGGTGCCGGGTGCAGAATATATTACTCCTCTCGTCTTTATGATCGTACTGCTTTCGGTACTGTTAAATGCGACTACAGCCAGGATCTTTGCTAAACTGGTGGGGGTTTTTGTGAAAGATGCAGAAGGAATTTTGATCATTGGCGCATCCTCTGTCTCACGGCTTATTGGAAAATACCTTCAGGATAATAAGCGACATGTGGTCCTTATGGATAACAACGTCGATAATGTAATGAAGGCAAAGGATCTCGGCCTTGATGCAATTTCAGGCAGTGTTTATGAAGATGATCTTTTCAACAATATTGAATTGAATGATGTAGGTTATCTCATGGCTATGACCGGAAACAGTGATATCAACAAAACGGCTATTAGCAAGTTCACCAGTCAGTACGGTGAGAAAGGTTCCTTCAGGCTTATTTCTTCAGATGAAATGAGTGATCCTGAAACCAATCCTGCCGAAGGTCTCTTTTCTCATACAGATGATTACATTAAACTAACTGAAGTTGCCAGGAATTATCCTACTATTCATGAGATAGTGCTCAACAGCAGGGCCCACTATGAAGGATTAATAGAGATCTCCAAGACAGATCCCGATATTATTCCGTTGTTCGTGAAGACCGATACAGGGGAACTTAAGATCATTCCATCTCACAGTGCAGAAGTGGAGATTAGCAGCGGATATCTACTGGTGTACCTGGGGAAAAAGATCCAGAAGGAGGAAGAGGAACAGGAAGAGAATTACGAAGAAACCGTAGAAAAACTTGATTCAGAAGGCTAATTTTTATTGATCTCCTCCAGCAGTTCATCTGTTAGTTGGAGGTTGTGATATACGTTTTGAACATCATCATCCTCCTCGAATTTCTCCACGAGCTCAAGGATCTTTTTGGCATCTTCTACAGGTAATTCCACAGTATTTAAAGGAATGCGTTGCAATTCCGCATTTTTTGGCTCTATTCCCAGCTCCTCAAGTTTAGAATTCATAGTTCCAAAATCGGTGAAGTCTGTGTAAACGTAAATGGCCTCTTCTTCTTTCTCGATTGTTGTTGCACCGCCTTCAATAAGCTCGAGCTCTAACTCTTCCATATTCGAAGAAATGCTTTCCCGGTCAATGCTGAAGACACCTTTCCTGTCAAACAAAAATTCAAGAGAACCATTGGTTCCAAGGCTGCCACCATTCTTGGAAAAGATCGACCTTACGGAAGCTACCGTGCGGTTGGTGTTATCTGTAGTACATTCAATGAAAAAAGCTATTCCGTTTGGACCATAACCTTCAAAAGTCACCAGCTCATAGTTATCGGCTTCTGCCCCGCTAGCCTTCTTTATTGCACGCTCAATGGTGTCCTTGGGCATGTTCACCCCTTTAGCGTTAGAAATGGCATTACGCAGCGCCGGATTAGCTTCAGGATCTGGTCCGCCCCCATCCTTAACGGCAACGCTTATCTCCTTGATCGCTCGAGTGAATTGTTTTGCTCTTTTCTTGTCCTGGGCTCCTTTGCGGTGTTTGATATTCGCCCATTTGCTGTGTCCGGCCA
>CAYLZB010000037.1:0-16622 GCA_964388165.1 uncultured Flavobacteriaceae bacterium
AAGCCCTTGTGGACGAGATAAGCGCGACGATCATATTGCAGAGCTATCTTTATAAGTGATTTATTATTTAATATTTTATATTGAATATTGTTTCACCTATAACTGTTTGATATGAAGGAAGTCATCAAGAAGCGGTCAAATATTTTTGCTCATAAATGTGTAAAACTGGCTTTGGAGCTTCCTAAGAATAAATTGGGCAGTCACATAGAAGGACAGTTAATAAGGAGCTCTACTTCTGTTGCAGCAAATTATAGAGCAGCATGTCTTGGTCAATCTAAAAGGGCTTTTATTTCAAAGCTGGGGATTGTGATCGAGGAAGCAGATGAGTGCATCTTTTGGCTTGAGTTTTTGAGAGACGAAGGTTTGAGTGGAAACGAGGAATTTTCTGAGGTGCTACAGGAGGCAAGGGAGCTAACTTCCATATTTATAGCCACCAGAATTACTGCTTTAAAGAATCTTAAAGCTCAATAGAAAATAGAAAATAGCAAATATTCAATATTCAATATCAAATATTAAATGATACTACCAATTACCGCCTACGGAGATCCGGTATTAAGAAAGAAAGCAAAAGAGATTCCGGAGGATTATCCGAATTTGAAAGAACTGCTTGAGAACATGTGGGAGACCATGTATGGCGCTTACGGGGTGGGACTCGCGGCACCACAGGTTGGACTTCCAGTAAGGATCTTCTTAGTGGACACTTCACCCTTTGCAGAAGATGAGGAACTCTCTGAAGAAGAGAAAAAGGAGCTTGCAGGCCTTAAGAAGGTATTCATAAACGCAAAGATCCTGGAAGAGAGCGGCGACGAATGGGCTTTTAACGAAGGCTGCTTAAGTATTCCCGATATTCGGGAGGATGTGTTTAGAAAGCCGGAGATCAAGATCGAATATTACGATGAGGATTTCAACAAGCACGTAGAAGAATATAAAGGAATTGCGGCGCGTGTGATCCAGCATGAATACGATCATATCGAGGGAATTCTATTTACAGATAAGCTGAGTAGTCTTAAAAAGAGGCTTATAAAAGGAAAGCTCTCCAACATTTCAAAAGGAAAGATACAGGTGGATTACCGCATGAAGTTTCCTGAACTTAAAAAAGGCCGTTAATTAGTTTTGTTTTCTAGGCAGGAGGTAAGATATTTGCCTTCCAAAATGTAAAAAATATGAAGTTAGATAAAGTGTTGTCGATCTCAGGAAAGCCGGGATTGTATGAACTTAAAGCTCAAACCCGTGGAGGTTTTGTAGCTGAATCTATGTTAGACGGAAAGAAGATCTCTGTGAACATGCGTCACAACGTGAGCCTGCTCAGCGAGATCGCCATATATACTTATACTGAAGAAGTTCCTTTAAGAGAGGTTTTTCAGAAGATCTATGAAAAAGAAGATGGAGGCGAAGCTATCAGCCATAAAGAATCCAAGGCGAAACTGGAAGAGTATTTCAGTGAAGTACTGCCCGACTATGATGAAGATCGTGTTTATATAAGCGACATCAAAAAGATCATACAGTGGTACAACCTGTTGGTAAGTAAAGGCTATACGGACTTCAGCAAGGGAGATGAAAAACCTTCAGAAGAAACTGCGGAAGCCGAAAAGACTCCAAAAGAAACCGGCGGCGAAGAAGAATAGCCTCTGAAAAATTTAAAAAAAACCAACTGATTTTCAGTTGGTTTTTTCTTTGCGTAAAACTTACCTTTCCTTTCTTAAAGATCATTACATGAATTCTCGACAAGAACAGCTTAAAGCTTTTGACCGCTTGCTTACCATTATGGATGAACTAAGGGAGCAATGCCCCTGGGACCGGAAACAAACCCTGGAAAGTCTGCGGCATTTAACCATTGAAGAGACCTATGAACTGGGAGATGCCATCCTCGACAATGACCTGCAGGAGGTGAAAAAGGAACTGGGAGATCTTTTATTACATATTGTCTTTTATGCGAAAATAGGCAGTGAGACCAAAGATTTTGACATTGCCGATGTGGCCAATGGGATCTGTGATAAATTGATAAGTCGGCACCCTCATATCTACAGTGATACGAAAGTCAACAATGAAGAAGATGTAAAGCGAAACTGGGAGCAGCTTAAATTGAAAGAAGGCAAAAAGAGCGTTTTAGAAGGAGTGCCTGCATCATTACCGGCTTTAGTGAAAGCAAGCCGAATTCAGGATAAGGTCGCCGGAGTGGGATTTGACTGGGAGGAGCCGCAACAGGTCTTTGAAAAGCTGAAGGAAGAGCTGGAAGAACTGCAGCATGAGGTAGAGACTCGCAACCAACAAAAGATCGAAGAGGAATTTGGGGATGTGATGTTCAGTATGATCAACTATGCCCGATTCCTAAAGGTAAATCCTGAAGATGCCCTGGAAAGGACCAACAAGAAATTCATTAAAAGGTTTCAGTACCTGGAGGGTAAAGCC
The DNA here is from genome assembly GCA_964388165.1 of uncultured Flavobacteriaceae bacterium. Lineage (GTDB taxonomy): Bacteria > Bacteroidota > Bacteroidia > Flavobacteriales > Flavobacteriaceae > Salinimicrobium. The sequence goes on from CAYLZB010000037.1 coordinate 2,410, forward strand.
AAAGAGCAGAATAAGAGCTTAAAGGATATGACCCTTTCCGAAATGGACGTATACTGGGAAGAGGCGAAAAGGATTTAGGGTTCAAAGTTCAAAATTCAAAGTTTAAAGTCCATTCCTCATAAACCGAAAAGACCTTCCAAAAAATGTCATTTTTAGAAGGTCTTTTTAATTGAAGTTCAGGTAATTTTACTCGTCGTAAAGGGATTTTACTTTTTCGAGCTTTTCTTTCCAGATCTTTAATTGTTCCTTATGGTTCTGGATGTTCTTATGCACTTCCTGTACCAGCGGATTTTTATCATCAACATTAGAGAAGAATTGGAGGTTATTCTCCAGCTGTCTTATCTCAGCTTTTGTTTCTTCGATCTTTTTGGTAAGAAAATAGTGCTCGTTGTTCAGCTTTCTGGAATCATCTGAATCTTCCAGCGCCTGTACTTTATTCTCGTACTTCAGCATTTCGCTCTGCTTCTTGTCGAGATCCAGCTTATCGAAAGCCTGGTCAAGGGCTTTATTGAACTTTCCTTCAATATAACGTTTACTGTGTGGTACCCGTCCCAGTTTCTTCCATTCTTCGATGAAATTCTTGATGGTAGGCAGATCCTTTTTGCGGTCCCCGCTAAGCTCAACATTCTTGAGTTTGTCCAGCAGTTCCCTTTTCTGCTCAAAAGCTTCATTTTCTTCCTTGTTCTCTTCGTTTCTTGAAGCGTGTAACCTGTCAAAATAGTGGTTGCAGGCGGCCTTGAACTTTTTCCAGATCTTATCACTGTCCTTACGGGGAACGTGGCCTATGCTTTTCCAGTCGGCCTGGATCTTCTTCATTAGAGGGGTTGTGGCTTTGAAATCTTCACTGTCCTTGTGCTCCTCTGCGATCTTTACCAGTTCCTGCTTTTTCTCCAGGTTGTCGTACTGTTCTTTTTTCTGGTTCTTATAGAAAGCATTCTTGTTGCGGTTAAAACTTCGTACCGCCTCTTTGAATTTCTTCCAGGTCTCGTCATTTACATGACGCGGAACTTTTCCTGCGTTAAAGAAAGCTTCCCTAAGGGCTTCAACTTCAGTGATCTTTTGTTGCCACTGCTTGTGAGAATTATATTTGCCGGCAGCAATTTCCCTTATCTGTTCAATGATCTGGTCTTTCTTCTCAAGATTCTTTTCGAAGTCCTTTTCCAGCTGTTCAAAATACTCCTGTCTCTTGTCGTGGATCTGTTTGGTGGCATCGCTGAACTTTTGCCAGATATCCTCGCGGTATTCCTTTTCTACAGGTCCAAGATCTTCTTTCCACATCTTGTGGAGCATCTGCAATTCCCTGAACGCACGGTTAGTGTCGGTTTCCTGAGTTAATTCCTCGGCGCGGGAAATGATCTTGAGTTTTTGTTCCAGGTTGTGCTTGAAATCCAGATCCCTGAATTCCCTGTTGAGGTGTAGGAAATCATAGAAATTCTCAACGTGGTGGTGATAAGTGTTCCACACGGTGTTGTACTTATCCCGCGGGATTGGTCCTGCAGTTTTCCAGCGGTCCTGCAGGTCTTTAAAATGCCTGTAGGTAGTGTTGATGTTTTCCTCAACATCAATAAGGCCTTTTAGTTCCTCTATGATCTCCAGCCTTTTCTCCAGGTTCTGGTTGAGGTCCTGCTTTAGTTGCTGGTAATATTTATTTCGTTTCTCCTTATAATCAAAATACAGGGAATTGAATTGCTTTTTTAGAGGGGTAGAGTAGTGGAAGTCGATGATATTTCCGCCTTCGGCAAGAAATTCCTCTTTCTTTTCCTCCATTTCCTCATCGAATTTCGCATTGAATTCTGCGCGAATTTCTTCTACGTGCTCTTTGATAGCCTGGACTTTCTCCTTTTTTACGAGTTTTTCCAGTTCATCGGCCAGAGCTTCTTTGCTCATGGCATGATAATCCTTCTTCTCAATGCCGTGACGTTCCACCGTAGTTTCATCTTCACTATCTTCGGCTACGGCCTCGTCCACCTCACTTTGTGCGTCGCGGGGCTTCTTAGGAGCAGGAGTTTCCTTTTCTTCCTTATCTTCTTCTGAAGAAGCTTCCTTTTCTTCGGAAGCTTTCTCACTCACCTTTTCATCTGAAGTTCCCGGACTATTAGAGTCAAAAAAGGGATTTTTGGCTTCTTCTTTTTCTTCTGAAGAACTTTCTTCAGCAGCAGGCTCTTCTGAAGTTGCTTTGTTTTCATCTTCTTCATCAGTTTCCAAAGCCGCTTCGGGTGAGGTCGCCGGTTCGGCGGTTTTTTTATCTTCGGTGGATTGGGCCTCATCTACCATTGCATCGGCAATTGAGTCCTTTTCTTCCTTATTGTTATCAGGTTTTTCTGTAGAAGCCGGTCTCTTTGCAGGTGGTGCGGTTTCTTTTTTCTGAGAAGCTGGCATTTCTTCCTCCTCATCATCGTGGTCCAAAGCTGCTTCGGGAGAGGTTTTGGCATCTCCTTTATCTTCGGTTGCTTTGGCTTCATCTACCATTGCATCGGCAATTGAATCTCTTTCTTCCTTTTCTTCGGAAGTTGTTTCAGCTGTTTTTTCTGTCTTTTCGGCACCGGTTTGTTCTTGTGGATCAAGTTCATTATTCCGCTTTTCCGGCTGCTCTTGATTTGACAGTTTTTCTTTCTCAGACATATCTTTCAATGTTAGGGTTCGATATTCAATAATAATCCTGAAAGATAACAACTCCCCGCATACCTAACAAGGCTTTGAGGCTATTTGTGAAGCTAAAATTGTGTTGTGGGAGCTAGCTTTGGTTCCAGATCTCCCAGGCTTTTTCTGCCTGAAGTTCCAGCATTTTCTGCCCGTTTAGGACCCTTGCTCCCCGCTCTTCGGCCATTTGCATCAATGTCGTTTTTGACGGATTATAGATGAGGTCGAATAGCAGGTGTCGGGAATTTAGATGCTCCACGGGAATTGCAGGAAATTCTTCTGTATTAGGAAAGGTTCCCAGCGGGGTAGTATTCACAATTACAGTGTGGCGGGTCATTACTTCCCGAGAAAGATCTTGATAGGAAATGATATTTTTGGAAGGTGTGCGGGATACGAAGCCGGTGGTGATCCCAAGGGCCTGCAAGGCATAATCCACTGCTTTGGAAGCACCGCCCGTTCCCAGGATGAGAGCCTTTGTATGATGTGGCTCAAGGTGTGGTCTTAAAGCTTCAGCAAAGCCAAAATAGTCAGTATTATAGCCGGTGAGGCTGCCGTCCTTTTCCACTTTAATAGTGTTTACTGCACCAATTTCTTCAGCAATTGGATCAAGACTATCCAAAAATGGGAAGATCGCCTGCTTATATGGAATGGTGACATTAAGGCCTTTTAATTTCGGATTTGCTTTAATTACCTGTGGAAATTCTTCAATGTGCTGCAGGTCAAAATTCTCATAGGTTGCCGCTATTCCTTCCCGGCTGAACTTTTCAGAAAAATACTTTCTTGAAAAGGAATAGGAGATATTGCGGCCAATCAATCCGAATTTACGCATAGGTCTTCTTGTTTTTAAGTTCCGCAATTGCGATCCAGAGCACAAGGGCTGCGCCTAAAACTATAAAGAAAATTGCCAGCCAGGTTGACCATTGATCGAGTTGGGGCAGGTACCTGTCATAGTTATCTATTATCTTGTTGCCGCTCTGGTCAAACACAAATACCCCTTCGGTGTCCCGGCGATATTCCGCCTCCTTCCAGGGCCATACCACCCCCAGGGAGCCGGTGATAAATCCAATAATGACCGCAAAAGTGGCACTTTTGAAATGTTTTAGCAGGTATCCCAGGATGTGGGAGAGGGATACCAAACCTGTTATTGAACCTGCAGTAAAAACGAACAGAACCTGTAACAGCCTTAGCCTTTGTTCATTATCCAAAAAGGAAAAATCGAACATGAACATTTCAGAGAGGGTGAGGTACAGGGCGTTGACAGAATCTACCAGGAGCAAGACGTAATTTCCCAGTAGGATGAGAATAAATGAACCTGATAGCCCGGGAAGGGTCATCCCGGAAACGCCTACAATTCCGCAGAAAAAAACGAACCACAGATTATCATTTTCGGCTGCCGGTTCAAGAAAACTGATACTTACCCCGCCAATGATCCCCAGAAGCATGAAGCCTATATTCCGCCTGTTCCATTCTTCAAAATCTTTACTGATGTAATAAATGGAACCCAGGATCATCCCAAAGAAAGCAGCCCACACGTACAGCTCATAGCGGGTAATGAGATAGTCCAGCAGGAGGGAAACCGAGAAATAACTTATCACCATTCCCAAAATGAGCAGGGTAATGAAGCGGCCATTAGCGTAATACCAAAGGCTGCGAAACCTTCCGTTGACCAGTAATTTCAGGGAATTGTAATTTATGCGCCGCAGGGAATAGATGAATTCTTCATAGAAGCCTGCCACAAAAGCTACCATTCCACCCGAGACTCCGGGAACCTTATTTGCGGCACCCATTAGGATGCCTTTAATAACCAGAAATACCTTATCGCTATACGTTCGGGTTTGCTGCATTTTCCTGCACCGGCTTTTTTTCTGCTAGGCCCTCTAAGATAAGAATAAGGGCAAATCCTGCAAGCATGAGAACAGAGGCCTGAAGCGTGTGCGGTTCTGAAGCAAAATTCCAGGGCATAACCGACTCATCTCTAAGTACTACAGATTTATCTCCGTAGGTCGCAGTTTCCAAAATTCTTTTCCACGGCCAGATCTTATTGAGCGAACCGGCAATAAATCCCGTCAAAGTAGCCAGGGTAAGGGTACTGTAGTTAAGAAAAAGCCATTTTAGAAGTCTCGAAAAAGAGAGGAGGCCAAAAATGGCACCCAGGGCCACTATTCCCAGGATCTTAAGATCAAAATCATGCGCTGCTTCGCTCACTGTCTTATAAGCTCCAAGCAGTACCAGAATAAATGCGCCGGAAATTCCCGGGAGGATCATTGCACAAATGGCAATTGCACCTGCAAAGAACAGGAACAGGTCACTGGCTGCGGCAGTCAAAGGAGGCAGGGAGGTGATATAAAGAGCGATTCCGGCTCCAATTACCAGGAAAAGAAAGACATTAAAGGTCCATTTTGGGATCTGTTTGGCAACGTAGTAAACACTGGCGAGTACCAGTCCGAAGAAAAAGGCCCAGATCAAGATGGGGTGATTTTCCAGCAGGTAATTCGTCAGACGCATTACTGTAAAAATGCTGAAAAGTATGCCTCCTAAAAGAGAGATAATGAAGTTGCCGTTAAACTCCCTCCAAAAAGCTTTAAAACCCTCATCTTTCCAGGTATAAAGAAGGCTCACTTTCACACCGCTAATGGTGGAAATGAGCTCTTCGTAAATTCCTGAAATAAAAGCTATCGTCCCGCCTGAAACTCCGGGAACTACATCTGCAGCTCCCATGGCCATTCCTTTAGCCGAAATAAGAAGGTAATCTTTAAAACTTCGTCGCATTGTCTTATTTTGAAGTGCGCAAAGTTAAAAGAATTAACTGCAAGATTTAAGGTGCATCTTTATTTTATCCTTGACAGATTTTCTTGCGAAAATGGAAGGGAAAAGCTCCTCAATGATGATATAATATTCTGAGTCCATTTTAAGAGCATTGTTCAGGTGCTTGTTCCCATTCTCAGGCTCGTGCAGCATGAAATAAAGTCCCGCCAGGCGGTATTCTATTTCGGCTGTTTCAGGATAGAATTCGACAGCCTGTAACAGGTTTTGTACGGCAGCTTCAAATTCCCCCAGATCTATAAGGATATCACATCTCTTGATCCAGGTCTCCAGCTCGTAGTTTCCCAGTTCGAGGGTTCTACGATAGCCTCTTTCGGCTTCTTCGAGGTGTTGCAGCCTGTTATTGATACGGGCGTATCGCTTCCAGTACAGCACGTTTTCCCCATCAATATTTATTGCTTTATTGATGTAGTAAAGGGCCTTATTAAAATTACCTTTTTTGTAAAAGAAATCGGTTATGGCGATCCAGCCTTTGTCAAGCAAAGGATCTTCATGCACGGTTTGACGGTAGTTCTTGAGAGCCAGTTCATCCAGACCGAGCTTCTCATAACACTTACCTATTCTTAAATACGCGAAAGAGGTGGGATCATCAAGGTCCATTGTGACGGTATAGTTCTCAATGGCTTCATTGAACCTGCCCAGTTTTTCCAGCACCTTTCCTTTTTCGAGATAAGCGCCAATGAAAGTATCATCACTAATGATGGCAAAATCAAAAGCTGTAAGGGCCTTTTTGTAATTCTTAAGGTCAAAGTATTGTTTACCCAGCTGGTGCCAACCTACTTCTGAATATGGATTCCTGTCAAGAAAGCTGTTGAGATAATCTATAGCTCCCTGTTTCTGTTCAAGAAAATCAAAGCAATACATGACATTGTAAAGCGCCGAATAATCTTCTTCATCGGCTTCAAGACATTTCATGAAGTTTAGCTTCGCATTTTCAAAATCTTCCAGGAAAAGATATTCCATTCCCAGGAGGGAATAAACATCGGCTTCATCATAAGTAAGCTCCAAAGCTGTTTCCAGCATTTGAATAGCCTCTTGATGCAGGTCTTTCTTGGATAATATGTTGGCTTTCTGAATATAGATCTCCTCGTTGGAAGATTCCAGTTCGTAAATTTCGTTCAGTATTCCCTCTGCCTGGTCAAGCTTATCTTCAAAAACCAGGATCTCTACTCGCAACAACTTCAGGTTAACAGAAGAGGGGTGTTGAGAGAGTCCAAGCTTTACAGCTTTTTTGGCAAGAGCAATTTTTCCATTCTCTAAATAGTAATGAATGATATTCTCAAACTCATCGGAGTCAAAGAATAATACATCATTAGTCTTCAGCATCGATTCAAAACGAGTAAGGGAGAAATTGTTTTCTTCGTTATGGCTTAATTGCATAAGCTATTTGTTACTGATTTCTACAGTATTAAAGTTATAAATGTTCTACAGCGACCGGGTTAAAAACCAAATATGTTGTTAACAAAGTAATTAACATGTTGGTCTACTGCGTTAATTCGTCTAGTAATTCAATAATTATGCCGCATCCTTTTTTTATCTCATCCATTGATATAGTTAGGGGTGGCGTGATGCGAACGGCTTTTCCTTCAAATAGTAACCAGAACAGAATGAGACCTTTATCCTGTGCTTTGATCACCAATTCGTTAACAATTCTTTCAGATTTTAGGATGGGGGCAAGCATTAATCCCCTTCCCCGCACTTCTTCGATCTGCGGATGCACCAATAATTTTCTGAATAATTCCTCTTTTTGGAGGGTCTGTTCTACCAGGTCTCCTTCGATCAATTCCTGCAGGGTGGCTAAAGCAGCTGCCGCGATCACGGGATTTCCTCCAAAGGTCGTAATATGGCCCATTTTTGGGTTATCGCTCAGTGTGTCCATGATTTCTGCGGAAGAGGTAAAGGCACCAATAGGCATGCCGCCCCCCATGCCTTTCCCCATTACCACGATATCGGGAACCATGTTATAGTTCTCAAATCCGAAAAGTTTTCCGGTACGTCCGAATCCCGGTTGGATCTCATCAAGGATAAGCAGGGCACCAACTTCTTCACATCTGGTTTTTACCTTCTTCAGGTAGTCATTCTGCGGCTGAATGAATCCGGCTCCACCCTGAATGCTCTCCAGGATCACCCCTGCAGTATCTTCGGTTATCTTTTTGAGATCTTCCTCCTTATTAAACTCTATCCAGGAAACATCGCCAATGAGCGGGCGGAAAGGTTTTTGCCTTTCCTCATAGGTCATGAGGCTCAGGGAACCCATAGTGTTACCGTGATAAGCGTTCTTTGCAGCTATTATCCCGGTCCTGCCGGTATAACGCCTGGCCAGTTTTAAAGCCCCTTCTATAGCTTCTGTCCCGCTGTTGGTGAGATAGGTCTTCTCAAGCGGGGCAGGTAAATGTGCTGCGAGCAATCTGCAAAGTTCTACCGCGGGACCCTGTGCATATTCGCCGTAGACCATTACGTGCAGGTATTTTTCTGCCTGCTGTTTAATAGCATTGACCACACGGGGGTGGCAATGTCCCAAAGTACAGGCGGAGACACCCGCTACGAAATCCAGGTAGTTTTTACCCGATGTGTCATAGATGTAGGATCCAGCTGCATGTGAAACTTCCAGCGCCAGCGGATGGGGCGAGGTTTGCGCCTGATATTTAAGGAAATCCTGTCTCAAGTTACTAGTCCTTTTTAGGTTGAATTGCTACGGCAGGGGAGATGGTGTCCTGCTGCTTTTTGGGCAATGGTAACTGCTTTTGCGGTGGCTGCACACTGTCCTGTTCCGGTAGGTTCTCTATTTCTTCCTGCCTCAAAAGTGGTTGCGGCCGGCCGGCTTCTTGTGTTGCAGCGGGAATAGTATCTGCAGGTCGCTCCCGGAGATCCTTTTCTTTTAAACGACTTTTGTTATTCAATAGAGGCCCGTCCCGCTTTTCCTTATCAAAGAAACTATCTTCTTCTTCCGGTAATGGAATTCCCTCTATCTTAACCGGCTCATAATCGGGATCATCTTTAAATAGATCTTCTACAGAATTGAGCCGCTCTTCTCCCCGCCAATTAAAGCCTTTAAGGGTTCTGTCACTTTCGGGTAGCTGACTTTCAGGATAAAGAATTCCGTCGATCTGGTTGTAATAATAGATATCCACCACCTGCTGCTCTTCAAGGAATATACTAATAGAGCTGGAGAGGGTTTTATTGATCCCAATTAAATTCCCTGCTTCATCCCTCATGAAATAAAGCGTTTCGGTATTTTTTACGAGATCCACCTGCTGCAGGTCGTTATCCTTGAACTTGCCGTACATCTGTAAGCCTTTGAGCTGATTGTATCCTCCAACACTATCTTTTTGTATCATGAAGGCATTATCATACACTTTGAGCGAGTCCAGCTCCTCGGTCTCTACATTGTTGAGGAGATGAATGGTGTCTCCGGTAAGCTGGTTGTTCTCTGACCATATTACCGGTCTCCCAAGCATTTGGGTAAGTCCTGTCCTCTCCCGTAAATGAATGGAATCACTCTTACCGCTCATGTTACTTTTGAACAGGCGAACGTCGTAAAACCCCCGGATCACCCTGTCTTCCGGTTTTCCCGTAACCATCAAGGTATCTGCATGTATATAGACCGAATCCTGTTCCTGAACACTAATTGCAACTGCTCTTTTTGTAATGAACACCGAATCTTTTTCCCGGAAAACCTCGGCGTAATGACCTTTTATGATACTCCGGTTGATAGTGTCTGTGACTTTTATATTGTTGGTTGCCGAAGCAAAATTGGTATTGCGGTTGAAGTACAGACTGTCCCCTTCCAAAATTCTATTTTTGTAGTCTATTCTTGAATCCTTTACAAAATATCCGGTATCTCCGCGAGTATCGTAATAACCTCTTTCGGCATAAATTGTGGACTGGTCACTCTTGATAGTAGTGGGGCCATAGAAATAGGCGCCTCCGGTTTCAGAATAAAAGTCGAGGTGGTTTGAAGTGAGCACATAATCGGGATTGGTGATCACCACCTGAGATTTGAAAGAATATTTATCGTCCTCCAGAAAATAACGGCCAACGCGACTTTTAAGCACACTGGCAGAATCACGAATGGTACCGCCGCTCCTGTAATAGGCCTGCTGTTTGGTACGATCAAAGAACAAAGTATCGGTTTGAAGGCTGGTCTTGGGGTTACGCATAAAGACATTTCCGCTGGCAAAGGCAAAGCGGGTATTGCCATTGTATTCGGCATACTGGCTGGTCATGGTAATGGTATCTCCCTGCTCCATACGCACATTTCCGTAGGCCTTAAAAAAGTTCTCTTCGGCGTAATGGATGGCCTGGTCTGCCCAAACCTCGATCCCCTGGTGAATAAAATGCACCTGCTCATTGATCTTTGTTAGAATAAGTGCGCCGGGATATTTTTGATCATCACGGGAAAAGCGTTCACTCTCATAGCGTATCTTCCTTTCCTCCTGGGCATAAGTAGAAGAGCCCCAGAAAATGAGGACCGAAAAAAGACAAAAAATGCGAACGTACTTCAACAATAAAAATTTGCGTCAAAAGTAGTGAATTCTGAAGGAAATAGGTGGATGGCTCAAATCTTTTAAAGATTGGAATATCAGCTTCTTTTATAGTGTGGAAAGTTCCTACAGCAACAGTTCACATATTCGAAATATGAAGAAGTTTAAATATCGTTTTGTCTTAATTCCCAATTGGATTTTCAATGATACTCCCGAAGATCAGATGTGGTTATATGATCTTACCGGTGTCCCTTTTTCCTTTACCGCCAAAGATCGCATTGTAGAAAAGGTAACTTATGAACCCTGTGATTACAGTGGCAATAATATCCCGCGCATCTATGGGTTTGCCTAACAGGGGATGTGCCAGTTCAAATAATACAACGCTCAAGGTTCCAAGTTTAATGAGGTAATTTCCTTTTGTGGTATCCTTAGACAAGATTGCGACCAGAAAGAAAATGGTTGTCACAGTCCCGAAGGTGTTCCCTAAGGTGTCGGCAACATGAAGATCGTTGATGTTGTTAAAGTAAATATAGGGCCGATAGATTGGACGGCCTATGAACTCGTAAATAAGCAATGCTGTGATGCCAATAGCAAAATTGATCGCTTTATACCGGGAGAACTTCCAGTTCTTTAGTTCTTTTTTAAAGTCATTAAGATTCATAGGATCTCTTAAAATCTACCTGCCGAAAACCACCTCATGCACCTGAACGTATCGGGTTGTGCGGGGGAAAACCTGTCTAAAATGTAACCAAAAATAACATTTTTGAGGGTTTAAGTATCCCGGGTATCGAATTTCATTACCGGGGAGCCATTCTCTTTTCTTACCAGGAACATCACATACACGATAAGACCGCAGGAGATCAGGGAGAGGAGGATCATAACATTCCAGGTAAGGGTATATCCAAACTTGTCGATCAACTGCATTCCCGTATTATGGCCAAAAATATGGCCTATAGAGAATGCTATACTATAAAGGGCCATGTAAGAGCCCTGTTTTCCGCCTTCGGCCCTTTTAAGGGCAAAACTGTTGGAGAAGGGAAAAGCTATCATTTCCCCTATGGTAAGGAAGATCATCCCCACAAGCAGGATCCCTACCCAGCCGGTCAAATTGATAAGCAGAAAACTTATGCTGACCAGGACGGTTCCCGTAATAACATGAAATAATGGAGATTGAACTCTTGATTCCAGGTATTTGATGAGCGGCATTTCGAACAGGAAGATGAGGAATCCGTTCAATCCCAGTAAGATCCCAATTTCAAACTCACTTAGATGATGCACCCTTGAGTAATACAAAGGCATGGTCGAAAAATACTGAAGGAAAACAAACCCAAACAGGATCATGGCACCTATAAAGACCAGGTATGGCTTGTCATTCATCATTGATTTTGGAATACTTATAAGGTCTTTTGGATTTTCTACAGCTTTTTTCGGGTGGAGCAATTTCAGCAAAAGAAATCCGGCCAGGATGCAGGTGATCCCATCTACCCAGAAGAGTCCGCTATAGCCGGCACTTGCAATGATCAATCCTCCCACGGCAGGCCCTGCGGAAAAACCAAGGTTGATTGCCAGCCTTATTAGAGTAACAGACCGGGTCCTGTTCTGGGGTTTACTGTAGGCGTTAATAGCAACAAAAACTGCAGGTCTAAAGGCATCGGCTACCAGCATAACCATAAAGATCCCGGCGCAGATTCCCCAGAAAGAAACAGGGAACTGTAAAAAAATAAAAAATACACCCGAAACCAGGAGACTTAAAGCCATAGTTCTGTAGTGGCCTATCCGGTCTACGAGTTTTCCGCCGAGCCATGAACCCGCTACAGAACCCAATCCGAAAAAGGTGAGGATCCAGCCCACATCTTCAAGGGAGAACCCCCGGTTTTCGGTTAGATACAGTGACAGGAAAGGGATCACCATCGTTCCAGCCCTGTTGATAAAGGTGATAAAAGCCAGGAGCCATACTTCCCGTCTCAGGTCACTGAAGGACCCGACATAAGCCCGAAATAATCTCTGTAACATTTTATAAAATAAAAGATCGAAATTAAGTCAAAATCCTGTTGGTTTTAAAGAGTGAGAGAAAAGATTCTCAGGTCATTCTCGAGACAAAAACCATAGAAGAAATAAAATGCAAAAGATGAAGATAAGGTTATGCATTCCACTGGTCGTGTGTTGTAACTACCTCATACCCGCAGTGGGCGGATAGAATTTGTCTTTTAAGGATCGGTTTTAAAAGGTTTTCAAAAAAGCCTTTTTAGACCGGTATTCCTCTTTGTGCAGTACCTTGCTACCCGCTAATGACTTTTGACCGACAATGTTCCGGGCGGATTATTTTATCTTATACTGTGTTACTGACCAAACAGTCCTTTCATGATATTTTCCTGCTCCTTAGTTTGTTCCTTCTCTTTTGAAATGATCAAATTTCCATTTTCAATATGGCTATTCAATCCGGCCCGACTGAGATAATCTTCAATAGGAATTTTGTTACTGCCCAGAACATAGGAATTGAAAAACCCGGTTTGATCCATTCCGCTCAATTCAGACATCATGTTTTGAAGTTCTTCCAGGGAATAATAGTCATTGGTATTCCCGTATTGAGCATATAAATTTCTCATGAGGTCATCCATACTCTTTTCATTGTTTGTAGCATTGCGAATGATCATGTCCTGCGCAATTCCCACCAACATACCACCTCCATACACCAATCCCCAGTGATCATGTTTCTCTTCTCCATTTGCCATGGATATTTTTCCCACCCCGGGATCATCATGGTATCGCTTATAAAAAAAATTGCCTAAAAAGTCTAAATAAGATGCATCTGTGAGGAAAGAAACCTGATGCAATGCCTTTAAAGTGTAATAGTTAGTTAAACCTTCCTTGAACCATTCGGCATTATCGCTGTCGGGGCTAAAAGATTTGCCGTTCCAAAGGTGGAAAAGTTCATGGGCAAAAATGAACCTTGAAATGGTCCTGGAGAATTGATCGGCATCTTTTTGTATCAAAATACTGATATTATTCCCAATTACTTCTCCATCTGTAATGGATGGATGCGAACTAATGACCACAACCATTTTATTGAAAGGATCATCAGGTGAAGGTCGGGGGATTCCGCCCATAAGGTCAATATAATAATCCAGAACACCTTCTGCCAGGTCTTTATAAATGGCTTCATCGGCAATAATTTCAGGACTGCCAAGAGCAAAGACAAATTCAAAATCTTCCCTTTTTAAAGCAATTTCTTTATGTGTTCCTGCAAAGATCATGGCATTGGCCAGATCGGTATTGTTCCTTACTTCATAAGTAGAAGCAGCATTCCCGTTGCCGGCCCAGGGCGTGGTGACTTTCCAGTTTTCAGGCAGCTGAAAATCAACTTTGATATCTTTTCGTTCTTTTCCATTCATGAGGAACAGGGTTCTTCCCGTATAAAAAACACCCAGATCTGTAGTATATGCTATGCCATCTATTCCCCCGTCCCATTCGTAGTCTTCGTGGTCCAGGTGTACATCATAGGTGAGAACGATCTTTTCTTGAAGAGGGGAGTGTATTTTCCATTCAGCCCCGGCGATCTCTTCTAATCTAACAGGTTCTCCTTCGTTGTCAACAGCCTTTATATTATGAATGAAGGTTGCCCATCGTTTTTCAAGATGGTTGGCTCCATGATCCATAAACAGTATACTGTCTATGGGGGTGAATTCAACTTTAACTTTTGCGACGTTAGTATTATCCTTATCAAATGCAATGGAATAGATCATGGACTCTTGCCTTTGTTCCTGGTGACAGGATAAAGTGATCAAGCCAAGTAATAAGACCCAGAAGATTTTTTTCACTGTTTGAGTTTGTATAAAGAGCGGACTTTAACTGAAATGTTACACCCATTCCTGTTAATTTCAGACTAATCGTAAATTCACTTTGGTCTGGTGCTGTTCTTCAACCCCCGTTAACGAAGTCAGGGATATAAGCGAAACCTGTTATTGTCTTTTAACATAACTCGCTGAGTTTATCATTAACTGTAGTTAATTTTAGCATTAAAGCCCACGTCCCGGCTATCAAAAGTGGCGTGTAGGGAAGAATGCACTTTCAGTTGAACCGGCTGTTTCTTATGGAAATAAATGTAGAAAAATAGTTCTCAGAAAAGCCATTTTTTGGATAGCCATTGTTCTGAAATAGTTCCACCTGTTCGAGTCAGCGGGCTTTGCTTTTAAGTCAGCTGCATTTTAGTCCCACAACGCCGGGTCGCAGAAACTTAGGGATGTAAACTTGCCGTACAGATTTGTG
>CAYLZB010000038.1:0-16607 GCA_964388165.1 uncultured Flavobacteriaceae bacterium
AGGGCTTTAGCCCAACCTTTTTTCTGCAGAATTAAAGCCAAAGGCCAATGGCTAACAGCCAACAGCTTTTTTAAACCTACCTGGCCGATAACCACTCTTCCCTCGCCGCTACAGCCTCGGGGCCGGCATTTTCATCAATGGAAATAGTGAATGTTGGATCGGCTTCTAAAGTGACGGTTCTTTGCATCCTGTTTCCATAGCGGTCTATTTCTAATTGGAGGATATTTCCCGGGTTATATTGTCCGAACTCATCTTTCCAGCTCACATCTTTGTTCAGGGGTTTTCCATTTATCGAAAGGATCCTGTCGCCAATATCTAGACCTGCTTTGTATGCCGGAGTGTTCTTTTTTGGATTACTGCCGACAAAAAATCCTTCTTCATCCTTTTTGACTGAGGTTCCAAAAAAGGCATTTTTGGAGTCTCTTGATATTTTCAATCCCACGCTTGCGAGGAGATTCTCAAAATTGGGCATCTTGCTGTTGTAGATGAAGTTCCCAAAATAGTTTTGAGCGAATTCCTCACCGGCATAGGCCGCAAGGGACCTCTCAAGATCCCGGAGTTCATATGGAATTTCAGGCTCGCCGTAGGTTTCCCAGACCAGCTTCATAAAATCATCAAGATTTAGCCCTTTTTGACGCAGCTGTAGATCAAGAGCTAATCCCAGCATGCTTCCGTAGGAGTAGTAAGAGATAAATGTATTCTCCCGGTTCACCGGATCAATAGAGGCTGCAGCATCAACAAATGGTGCCTGATAACTCATCTCTACCGGATTAAAATATTCCCGGGCGGGAGAGTTCCATACATAATTAAAAGTGCCGTTAAGACCTTCTGCGTACTCCTCAGGGCTAATAATTCCGGCACGTGCAAGGGTGAGGCCGGTGTAGTAACTTGTGAAGCCTTCGGCGAACCATAGAAGTCCGCTCATATTGGCTTCGGTGAAATCAAAAGGTTCAAGAGATTGCGGGCGGATCCTTTCCACATTCCAGGCGTGAAAGAATTCATGCGCAACTGTTCCAATATTGCCTTCCATGCCTCCTTCGCCAAGGCTGGCGCCGCTGGTTAAGACTGTGCTGTTCCTGTGCTCCATTCCATCGCCGGAAACCTGCGGCATGTAGCAGGCGAGGAAGGTATATTTACCGAAGTCGAAACTTGGTAACTCTCCAAAAATGGCTTTTTGCTGCCTTACTATTTCTTTGGTCTTTTCCCAATACGCATCGAATTCCTGCTCTGTTCCCGGGTGATGAAGCACAAATCTTATTATCTCCCCGTCTAATTCAAACTCCCTGCTGTCGAAGTTGCTTATCTCGGTAGGACTGTCCATGAAGTAGTAAAGATCGGGTGCAGAAAATTTACTGTTTCCTAGATCCTTCAGCTGGGTTGCTATCTTCCAGTCCGGGTGATGCCGGGTGTCAAAAGTGACTTCTACAGGTCTCTCTTTTAGGGATTCAGAGTACATGAAGGTAGCAGGAATGTTGAGATGAGCGTGGGTGAGATCGATCTGAGTATAAGTTCCGTCGGCACGGTTTCCGAAGAGAATATATTCAAGATTGACGGTTCCGTCATGGCCGGTAATGGTCCAGGAGTATGGATCGGGCCTTAGGATCTCCAGTTTTTTACCTTTAGAATCTGTAGCCTTTACTCCGTAGACGTTCTTTGCGAATTCATGAAGCGCATACCTCCCCGGCGAGGTGCGGCTCATCCTTACTGTAAGGCTATCCTGTTGAAGATCGGGAAAGGAAACTTTTATAAAAGCTTCGTGGTGTTCTGCATTTTCAAAAGAGATATGATAGGTGTTTGTTTGTGCAAAACAAAGACTACCGGTGAGCAGGAAAAGGATAAGTATTCGCATAGATCAGAAAATTTAGGCGGTAAAATAGAAAATTTTGAGCACACTGCTGCTTCATAAAGGCTCAGTGCCCTGAGCAGCAGCAGAAACCAACTTAACTCAGAAGTGTCTGACTTTCAGATATGAAATATTCTGCTGCAGAAGCTGGTCTTTTATAAGCTGTCAAAAATGACAAAATTAGCACTCCTTTCCAGTTGTTATTTTTATGTCAGGATCATTAGGTTCAATCAGTAAAAAGCTTCCGCAGGTTTAAAATCCTCAGTTTTTCCTGCTATATTTGTAATTCCGGTTTATTTGAACGTTCCCTATGCTTACAGCTATACTTTCAGGTTTTATCTTTTCAGTTTTCCTGGTCTTTGCCGGGAAATTCTTTAAAGGAAAATTTGCGGTGCTTTCTTCGCTCGTTCCGTTAGGATTGTTCATATATTTTTTATCGTTTCTTCCACAGGTTTCTGCGGGAGAAGTGATCACAGAGAACCATGAATGGGTGCCTTCTTTGGGGCTGAATCTCGATTTCGCTCTGGATGGTCTTTCCCTTCTATTCTCACTTCTTATTACCGGAATAGGCTTCCTTGTCTTTGCCTACACTGCAGCCTATCTCAAAGGTCACGATTATCTGGATCGCTTTTACGGCTACCTGGGGATGTTCATGGGAGCCATGCTTGGGCTGGTACTGAGTGATAATCTCCTTTCAATGTTCATTTTTTGGGAACTAACCAGTATAAGTTCTTTCTTTCTTATTGGTTTTAATAACACGAGTGAGGCTTCCCGAAAATCGGCTGTACTTGCATTGGCAATTACAGGATCTGGAGGATTTCTTTTACTTGCAGGGGCATTATTGTTAGGAGGTGTTGCTGGTACATATAGTATTAGTGAAATGGTGGGGCTTAGTGATAGCATCATCCAGAGTGAATATTACCTGTGGATAGTTATCTTAATTTTTGGAGCCGCATTTACAAAATCGGCACAATTCCCTTTTCATTTCTGGCTTCCGGGGGCAATGAAAGCACCCACTCCGGTTTCGACTTACCTGCATTCTGCCACTATGGTAAAAGCAGGTATCTATCTGCTGCTAAGGTTTACGCCTGTATTGGGAGGAGAAGATATTTGGAATACTACACTTATCACGGTTGGTGGTATAACCATGTTCTACGCCGCAGTACACACTCTTTTCCGGACAGATCTTAAAGGGGTATTGGCATATTCTACTATTTCGGTGCTGGGAATCCTCGTGTTCCTGATTGGCCTCGGAACTCAGTACGCCTTAACCGCCGCCGGTGTTTACATCATAGTTCACGCTCTCTATAAAGCTACATTATTCCTAATTACCGGAATTATAGATCATGAAACCGGTACACGTGACGTTACCCGCCTCGCCGGATTAAGAAAGGTAATGTGGCCGGTGGCCATTGCCGGATTTTTGGCGGCTTTGTCCAGCGCAGGTATGCCTCCTTTTGTAGGTTTTGTAGGAAAGGATCTTGTTTATGAATCTACGTTGCACATGGGCTCGTGGTCCACTGTACTTACAGTAATTGCCATTGCTACGAACATTCTTGTGCTGTATGCAGGATTCGTGGCAGGAATTAAACCCTTTACAGGAAAGCTTCCTGAAGGATTTGCGAAGGTGCACCTGCCCAGTTTCCTAATGTGGCTTCCGCCGGTGATCCTGGCAGTGCTGGGTCTAATAGTGGGAATATTTCCCGCCCTCATTGACGGGCCTCTCATAAAACCGGTCGTGGATGCGGTGGGAATGCAGGGAAGTGAAGTCCATCTCAAGCTTTGGCACGGATTCAATCTTGTCTTAGGATTGAGTGCTCTTACTCTGGCTATAGGATTTCTGTTATACTTTCTTTTGAAGCCATCAAAGAAAAAGGAAAGAGCTATTGCCAGGTTGGATTTTATTGCACCCCTAAATCTTACTATCGGGTTTGGAAATGCTTTTAAAATGTTCTCGAACTGGTGGACCAGGATCTTTCAGAATGGCTTTCTGCGAAATTATGTTTCGACAATTATTCTCTTCCTGGTTGTGCTGGTGGGCTATTCGCTGTTTACCGACCATAATGGGATACCCATAGATTTTTCCTCCTTTTCAAGGATGACCTACTATGAAATGATCATTATGGGTATCATGTTTCTGGCAATCTTATTTGTAGTAGGAGCGAGATCGAGGTTGACCGCTGTTGTGGCCATGGGAGTAGTTGGATATGCGATCTGTCTTATGTTTGTGATCTATAGTGCACCGGATCTTGCTATGACACAGTTTTCCATTGATACTCTAACCGTAATTCTCTTTGTTCTGGTGCTGTCGAGTTTACCAAAATATCTTTCAATATCAGATTTCAAGATGAAAGCCATAGATGGAGTACTCTCAATTTCCTTCGGAATTTTGATCACCCTTATTGCGCTCGAAGTTTTGAGCCAGCCGGTGAATAAAGAGATCAGTGATTTTTATGCAGACAATGCCTACGTACTGGCAAAAGGGAAAAATGTAGTAAATGTGATCCTGGTAGATTTCAGGGGAGTTGATACCCTCATGGAAATTTCTGTACTTACGATAGCGGCAATTGGCGTATTTAGCTTGCTTAAGTTGAGATTAAGAAGGGATGACAGAGAATTAAAAGATTAAACAGATGAAGACAATAATCTTACGTACCGCTTCAAACTATATGTTACCGCTGCTATTGGTATTTTCGGTTTTCATATTGCTGCGCGGGCATTACCTGCCGGGAGGTGGATTTGTGGGAGGACTTATTGCTTCGATCGCTTTTGTTCTTCATGCTTTTGCCAACGGTCTTGGAGATACGCGACAACTGTTAAGATTCCATCCCGGTTTCCTTATGCCTGCAGGCCTGGCAGTTTCATTTTTAAGCGGAATTTCACCTATAATTTTTTCAGGTAAACCTTTGATGACAGGCTTATGGTATCCTCATCACCTTCCTATAGTCGGGAATCTTGGTTCGGCGCTATTTTTTGACATTGGGGTGTACCTGGTAGTGTTGGGAGTGACCCTCACAATTATATTCACAATCTCTGAATCTTCTTAGTCTATGGAAGTTCTATTAGCTATAATTATTGGAACTCTATATGCTGCGGGCATTTACATGATCCTAAGGCGAAGCCTTGTCAAGCTTATTATTGGGATCATCCTGCTGGGGAATGGAGCAAACCTCCTTATTTTCCTTCTGGGGAGAATTGCCAAAGGTTCGCCACCAATTATTCCTGCAGATTCAAAAACATTTCTGGAAGCATACTCAGATCCGCTTCCGCAGGCCCTAATCCTAACTGCTATTGTGATTAGTTTTGGTCTGCAATCTTTTGCCATTGTTTTAGTGAAAAGGGCCCATAAAGTGGTCAAGACAGATGATCTTGACGAAATGAACGCAACAGACGAATATTCATGATCCAACAATTAGTTATATATCCCCTTGTTGTACAAATGCTCCTCGCCATCGTGTTGATGTCTGTTTGGAGCAGAATTGGCTGGCAAAGAGTAATTAGTATCGTAGGGAGCGTTATCAATCTGGGAGTAGCTGTATGGTTGTTCATTTCGGTATGGCAAAATGGAACACTATCAGTACAGGCCGGAAACTGGGAAGCGCCCTTCGGTATAACCTTCGTAGCCGATACATTTGCTGCTACTCTAGTGTTCCTAACGGCAATCGCCGGACTGGCAGTCTCGAGTTTTTCGGCAGGTTCTGTCATACCTGCCCGTTTAAAATTCGGGTTCTTCCCAATATTTCATTTCCTTTTACTGGGTCTCAACGGGGCTTTCTTAACAGGAGATATTTTCAACCTTTATGTGTGGTTCGAAATAATCATCATAACATCTTTCGTGCTGCTCACTATTGGTGGTGAAAAAGCCCAGTTGGAAGGGGCAGTAAAATACTTTACACTAAACATCCTCGCATCTATTGTCTTTCTTACTGCAATAGCAGTTCTCTACGGACTTACAGGAAGCCTTAATATGGCCGATCTCGCCGGAAAGGTTGCTGCTGTAGAGAACCGTACTCTCGTGCAGGTAAATGCATTGCTTTTCCTTGTAGGCTTCGGGATCAAGTCGGCCCTGTTTCCCCTTTATTTTTGGCTGCCTGCCTCATATCATACACCCCCATCGGCTGTATCGGCAATTTTTGGTGGGCTTCTTACAAAAGTAGGCGTCTATGCTCTCCTCAGGGTTTTCACCCTCATCTTTGAAGTAGATCCATTCCTGGAAAATGTTTTGATCGCCGTGGCAGTTCTCACTTTATTTAGTGGGGCTGTAGGTGCAATAGTTCAGAACAACATCAGGAAAATATTTTCCTACCTGGTGATCTGCCATATTGGGTATATGATAGCGGGATTGGGAATGATGACCGAACTGGCAATTACAGGGGCTATTTTTTATCTTATTCACGATATCATGGTGAAGACGAATCTGTTCATGGTGAGCGGAGTTATCTATAAGATAAAAGCCAATCACAACATACGGAAACTCGGAGATTTTTATGCAGATCATCCAAAGCTGAGCCTTTTATTTGCCATTCCTCTTTTTTCATTGGTGGGGATACCGCCGCTGTCAGGATTCTGGCCTAAGCTTTCGCTTATATCGGAAGGTTGGATCACGCAGAATTACACAATGATCGCAGCCA
Organism: uncultured Flavobacteriaceae bacterium; assembly: GCA_964388165.1. Taxonomy (GTDB): domain Bacteria; phylum Bacteroidota; class Bacteroidia; order Flavobacteriales; family Flavobacteriaceae; genus Salinimicrobium. Next base: position 6,475 of record CAYLZB010000038.1, read on the forward strand.
TACTCTTTTCCAGCTTTATAACCCTTTTCGTGATCGTTAAATTATGGGGAGAGGTGTTCTGGAAGACAGGTGAAAAATTGCCTGAAGTAAGGAATTTTCCGTACTTTAATCAGTTGTCCAAAATAAGGAAGACACAAATGGTCGCACCAATCGTAATGCTTTCAATTGTTAGTCTTTACCTGGGATTTGGAGCAGGTAATATTCAAAGCTTAGCCGAAAAGATAGCTTTTGAACTTTTAGATAATCAGGAATATATCAATACCGTGCTAAGAAAATAGAAGACGATGAAAAACCGGTTTTTAGCAAACTTACTTCTCACATTTATCTGGGTGGCTCTTACCGGAAGCTTCACTTTTCCAAACATTCTCTTTGGTTTTGTGCTGAGTTATTTTCTTCTTTTTATCATTATTAAGGGAAGTGGCCGCGCAAGATATTTTAGATTGGTTCCCAAGCTTATCAGCTTCTTCTTTTACTTCGTTTACCAGTTGATAAAGGCGAACATACAGGTGGCCTGGGAAGTTGGGACGCCCAAATTTCATATGACTCCCGGGATTGTGGGGGTTCCGCTTGATGTAAAATCAGATGCACAAATCACCCTTCTGGCAAATATGATCACCCTTACCCCCGGAACGTTAAGTCTTGATGTTTCTGAAGATAAAAAGGTGCTTTATGTTTATTCGATGTATATCACCAATAGGGAAGAATTTATTTCGGATATCAAGAACGGATTTGAAAAACGTATTTTAGAGATCTCTTCATGACATTAGACAACTACCTATACTATGTGATCCTTCCGGCGCTATCAATTGCGATCCTGTTGGTGTTCTACAGGTTCTTCAAGGGACCGACAATTTCCGACAGGGTGGTGGCTGTAGATCTTCTGGTGACCATCGGGATTGGAGTTATTGCAGTCTATAGCATATTGTCACATCAACCAACATTCCTCGATATAGCATTGATTCTTGCTTTAATTGGATTTTTGGCCACTGTGGCGTATTCCTTTTATATTCAGAAACGAAAGAACAGAGACGAATGACAGATACGATAATAGGAATAATAGCAACTTTAGGAACTTTATTCGTGCTGCTTGCAGGAGTAGGAATTTTGCGTATGCCCGACACTTATCTTAGAATGGCTGTGACGACTAAAGCCGCAACCCTGGGGATCGGACTCATACTAGTCGCAGCGGCGATCTATTTCAATGATCTCTCAACTACGACCCGTGTTTTAGCGGTGATCATCTTTATCTTGCTCACAGCACCCGTGGGAGCTCATTTAATAGGGAAGGCCTCTTATATTAAAGGAAATAAATTGTGGGAGAAAACAACCATGGATGACCTGGAGGGAAAATATCGTAAAACAGGTAAGAATATTAGTCTGCCGCGGAATATGGATCACGACAAGGAGAAACACTAATCATCCACCTTATCCTCTTCTTTGTGTCCAAATAGCTTTGCAATAAATTTGTCCACAGGGTTAAAAACAACATTTACAAAAACAATTACTGCCACCAGGATAGAAAGTTCTGCGTATTGACCAATTGCAGCAAGACAACCGGCCCCGGCACTACACCAGACAGTAGCGGCTGTAGTTAAACCCCGTACAATTGTTCCTTTATGAAGAATTACCCCGGCGCCTATAAAACCTATGCCTGTCACCACCTGCCCAATCACACGGGTGGTGTCGACATAATCATCCCCCGCAAAAGTGAGGGAGGTGAGCACAAAAACGGCAGAACCAAGAGAAACCAGTGCATTAGTCTTTAGACCTGCATTTTTATTGTGGATCTCACGTTCAATTCCAATGAAAAGTCCGGCGAGCAGTGCCGCACCAATTCTAAAGCCGAATTCCAGTAGGTCCATTTATATTCTTAATTTTGTTCCCGAATGTCCAAGTTACCACTAAAAGTAGAGAAAAGCCTTGAAAAGAGAAAAAGCCAGGGCTCTCTTAGAGAGTTAAAATTCTCTAAGGGCCTTATAGATTTCTCCTCTAATGACTATCTCGGCTTTGCACGAAATTTAGACATCTGTCAACGCGCAGAAAAATTAATTAAAGAAGTTTCTCCTCTCAAAAATGGGTCAGGAGGATCCCGGTTATTAACCGGAAATCATCCCCTTTATGCACCGGCCGAAGAGATCGTTGCCCAATATCATAAAGCTGAAGCTGCTTTGATCTTCAACTCTGGGTATGACGCAAACCTCGGATTTTTCTCGGCAGTGCCGGGGAAGAATGATCTTATATTATATGATGAGCTTATCCATGCTTCTATCCGGGACGGGATCCAGTTAAGCGCTGCTAAAGCACTTAAGTTCCGTCACAATGATCTTGATGACCTGAAGAATAAAATAAGCAGGCTCAAAAATGACATTTTTGGAGAGGTGTATTTAGTGACCGAGAGTATCTTTTCTATGGACGGGGATTCTCCAGATCTTGAGGCTTTTGCCTCTTTTGCTGAAGAAAATGGCCATTTTTTGATAGTTGATGAAGCTCATGCTGCGGGAGTAAAAGGTGCAGGCATGATAGCTGAAGCAGGATTGCAGGAAAAGGTCTTTGCACGTTTAATAACTTTCGGAAAGGCCATGGGGGCTCATGGGGCAGCAATCATTGGTTCGGAAGGGTTGAAGGTCTTCCTGGTGAACTTTGCCAGAAGTTTTATCTACAGCACTGCACTTCCGCCTCATTCTTTAGCAACAATAATTGCAGCTTATCAGGAGTTGCAAGGGGATGGGAAAGCTGAAGTTTCTAAACTTCAGGAGAATATAAAGTTCTTTAGAGCTGAGGTGTCAAAAAGTGGATTTCAGAAGCAGTTTTTAGAAAGTGGATCAGCGATCCATTGCTGCGTGCTTCCGGGAAATGCAGAGGTGAAAAAAGCTTCACAGGTATTGGAAGAACACGGATTTGATGTAAGACCAATACTATCACCTACAGTGCCGGCGGGAAGTGAGCGACTTCGAATTTGCCTGCACAGTTTCAATTCAAAAGAGGAGATAGCCCGATTAATAGAGGTGCTAAAAAAGGTATTATGAAAGAAATTTTTTCGAGCGTAGCTGTATTTCAGTATTCCGCAGAAGCTCAGATCATCAAAGGCCGACTTGAAGCCGAAGGCATAGAGTGCTTTCTGACCGATAACCACACTATTGACACAGATCCCTTGGTGAGCAACGCGATTGGCGGAGTGAAGCTAAAGGTGCGAACAGAAGACGAAAAAAGAGCTTTGCAGGTCCTCGAATCTATTAGTAAATACTCTGTTGATGATGAAGGGGTGCAGATCACCTGCCCTAAATGTCACAGCGGCAAAGTAGAGCTTTTTACCAGTGTCAAAAGTGTAAAATCCTTCTTCTTCTTTTGCATCTCCTTTTTGGTCAATGCACTTCCCATGCACATTAGGAGGGAATATCACTGCGCAACCTGTAACAACAAATTTGAATTAGAATGACTCGAACATATTTTATCACCGGAATTGGAACTGAAGTCGGAAAAACAATAGCCGCGGCTATAGTGACCGAAGCCCTGGAAGCCGATTATTGGAAACCCATACAGGCGGGAGACCTGGAGAACTCAGACACTCATAAAGTGAAGAGACTTATCTCGAATAAGAAAACAGTTTTTCATGATAATGCTTTCTCTCTTAAAACGCCAATGAGTCCGCATGCTGCAGCCGAGATCGATGGAGTGGAGATATCGGGTAAGAAAATGAAGCAGCCAAAGACAAAAAATCATTTGGTCATAGAAGGTGCGGGAGGATTATTGGTCCCTATCAATGACAGGGAAACCATTGCCGACCTGATTAAACCTGAACACCAGGTGATCCTTGTATCGCGACATTATCTGGGAAGTATTAACCATACCCTCTTATCTGTAGAAGCGATTAAAAGTCGTGGACTCACCTGTGCCGGTATCATTTTTAGCGGGGAAGAAAATTCTTCAACTGAAAGTATTATTAAGAAAATGACAGGTGTGCCGGTGATTGGCAGGATCGATCAGGAACCTTATTTTGACCGGAATGTCATCCTGGAATATGCCGATAAATTCCGAAAAAAATTGACGAAACATGAAGATTAATACTCTTTCGCAGCGGGATAAAAAGCATCTGTGGCATCCTTTGACCCAGCACAAGCTCAGCGGCGATATGCTGGCAATTGTAAAGGCTAAAGGAGCGCTTCTGTATGATGAACATGGTAAGGAATACATAGATGGAATTTCCAGCTGGTACACTGCTGTGTATGGACATTGCAATGAAAAGATCACGGCCAGGGTTGCTGCCCAGATGCAACAGCTAGACCAGGTAGTCTTCAGCGGATTCACTCATGAACCTGCTGTGGCCCTGTCGGAAGCTCTGATAGACATCCTGCCGGCCAATCAGGAAAAGCTGTTCTTTAGTGATAACGGTTCCACTGCGACCGAGATAGGTATCAAAATGGCGTTGCAGTATCACCACAACCTTGGGAATGACCGTAAGGTTCTATTAGCTTTTGAAGAAGGGTTTCACGGCGATACTTTTGGGGCTATGTCTGTCTCGGGACTTTCAGTCTATAACGGGGCTTTCGAAGATCATTTTTTAAAGGTTTTGCGCCTGCCTGTTCCGGTGGGAGATAATAATGGCCAAGTGCTTAACTTGCTGAAAAAGATCATTTCTGAAGAGAAGATTGCAGGCTTCATCTATGAACCTCTCATCCAGGGTGCCGCCGGAATGAAATTCGTTGATCCTGAAGGTTTGGAAGAGATCCTGAAGATCTGCAAACAAAATGAGATCCTCACGATCGCCGATGAGGTGATGACCGGCTTTGGTAAAACCGGAAAAAATTTCGCTTCAGATCACCTGGAGATCCAGCCGGATATTATTTGTATGTCTAAAGCACTCACTGCAGGACTGCTCCCTATGGCAGTAACTTCCTGTACAATGGAAGTCTACAATGCCTTTTATTCCGAAGAGATCTCTAAAGGGCTTTTTCATGGGCATACCTATACTGCCAATCCGCTGGCGTGTACAGCAGCCCTGGCAGGAATTGAACTGCTCAGGTCTAATGAAATGCAGGAAAATATTCAAAGAATTATCAGGTCCCATAAAGTTTTTAAAGAAAGGATTAGTGGCCATCCAAAAGTGACGAATTTGAGGCAGCTTGGAGTGATCCTGGCATTTGAGCTCAATGTTGAGATGGAGCGTTATGGTAGTCTTAGAAACCGGCTTTTTGACCACTTCATGAGAGATGGAGTTTTTCTTAGGCCCCTGGGAAGTACTATTTATATTGCAGCTCCATACATCACCACAAATGAACAGCTTGAGAAAATTTACGGCAGTATAGAGGCAGCTTTGGAAAAATTCTAAAGCCTGAATTAATTTTTACATCCGCATCTGCTTTTTTGTATTTTAGAAAGAAATTCAACTAAGTATGATGCACCCGGATACAGAAGTCCGTTTTATCAATGAAGAGATCGGATATGGAGTGGTAGCGAAAAAATTAATTCCGAAAGGGACGATCACCTGGGTACAGGATCCGCTTGACCGGGTTCTAACAGTCACTGAGGTGGAGCGAATGCATCCCAATGTACAGGAGCAGGTGGAAAAATATTCTTTCCGGAATAACAAGGGCGAACTGGTGGTGTGCTGGGACCTCGCGAAATACGTAAATCACAGTTTCAATGCTAACTGTCTTTCCTCGGCTTACGACTTTGAAGTTGCGGTGAGGGATATTCAACCCGGAGAACAGCTGACCGATGATTATGGCTATCTCAACATTTCAGAACCTTTTAAGGCTGCCGATGAAGGTACAGACCGGGACACGGTTTATCCCGATGACCTTTTGAAATACCATGAGGAATGGGATAGTCAACTTAGGGATGCCTTTGAAGAATTTGAGCAGGTAGAGCAGCCATTGCTTCAGCTTGTCCCAAAACCGGTTCTGGAGAAAATAAGGGTCAACCTTGCCAGGAATGAACCTCTCGATTCCATTCTAAATTTGTATTATCGGGAAAAATAGTAACCCGGGGAGGCAAAAATGTAGATTTTACCTAGTAGTTTTGTGCAAAAATTTGCTTTGAAGACTCCTGTTTCCATTACTTCTATAGCTTCTGTTTCGGCACTTGGTTCAAAGCCGGAAGAGGTTTGGAAGCAATATCTCACTTCGGCTCACTTTATTAGAAAACAAAATTTCAACGGAAAGGAGGCTTTTGCTGCCTTTCTTCCTGAATCTTCAAAAGAAGAAATACTGAGATTACGTTCTGAGAATCCAAACTTCAGGAATGTAGATGATTCGGTCCTTTACGCCATTCATACCTCACGGCAGGCGGTGGAAGGTGCCGGTTGGAAGAAGGGTGAAGATATCGGGATCAATATTGGCAGCTCAAGGGGTGCAACTTCATTATTTGAAAAATATCACGAAGCATTTCTAAAGACCGGAAATGCTGATACTTTGACATCGCCTGCGACTACCCTGGGAAATATTTCATCATGGGTTGCTCAGGACCTCAAAAGTTCTGGCCCGGAGATCTCGCATTCGGTTACCTGTTCCACAGGACTTCATGCAGTGCTGAATGGGGTTGCATGGTTAACATCGGGTATGGCGGACAAATTCCTTGCCGGTGGAAGTGAGGCTTCATTGACCCCTTTTACAATAGCACAGGTACAGGCAATGAAAATAAATGCGCGGGAGGATCTTGATTATCCCTGCCAGGCGCTGAACCTCCAAAAAGGGCAAAATTCAATGGTCCTTGGGGAAGGTGCTGCTGCAGTGTGTTTGGAAGCCGGAAAGAAAGATAATGCCTTAGCCCATATTACCGGAGTAGGTTTTGCAACTGAAAAATTAAAACATCCTGTTTCCATCTCTGCCAATGGTACCGCTTTTCAAAAGAGCATGCGAATGGCGCTGGGGGAGATGCCGGCTAGTGAAGTCGATGCTTTAGTGATGCATGCCCCGGGAACAATTAAGGGAGACCTTTCTGAAATAAACGCAATTAATGCTATTTTTGGGAAGGATGTTCCGGCATTGACCACCAATAAATGGAAGCTGGGACACACCTATGGCGCTTCGGGCGTATTGAGTCTTGAACTGGCAATAATGATGCTGCAGTATCAAAAATTCATTCCGGTGCCATTTTCTTCCGAAGTGAAAGAACCTTTACGATTACAGAATATCATGGTCAATGCAGTTGGCTTTGGAGGTAATGCAGTTTCAGTGCTGGTAAGCCTTCCGAAGCAGGAGAAGTAAACTTTTTTAATTAAGCCCTTATAAACAGAGCCTTTTCATTATTTTTGAGACAAATAAATTTTCATGGCAACAACTAGACATAACTGGACCAAAGAAGAGATCCTTGAAATATATAATAAACCTTTTATGGACCTGCTCTACGAAGCAGCAACTGTTCACCGGGAACATCATGATCCCAATACGGTCCAGGTTTCTACGCTGTTATCAATAAAGACGGGAGGTTGCTCCGAAGATTGTGGCTACTGCCCGCAGGCTGCCCGTTATCATACCGATATTGAAGGTAATGACCTCATGAGTGTGAGCCAGGTGAAGGCGCAGGCAATGAGAGCTAAAGAAGCCGGAAGTTCCAGGGTTTGTATGGGTGCTGCCTGGAGGAATGTAAAAGACGGAAAAGAGTTTGATGATGTACTGGAAATGGTTAGAACCATCAACAGGCTGGGACTTGAAGTATGTTGTACCCTGGGAATGATCACCGAAAATCAGGCAAAAAGACTGGCCGAAGCCGGGCTGTATGCTTATAATCATAACCTGGATTCTTCGGAGGAATATTATAAAGAAGTCATTTCCACGCGTGGATATCAGGATAGATTAGATACCATAGAGAATGTGAGGAAAACGGCCGTAACTGTATGTAGCGGCGGAATAATTGGTATGGGAGAGAGCGCAGAAGACCGTGCAGGAATGCTGGTTGCTCTTTCTACCCTGAATCCACAACCTGAATCTGTGCCTATCAACGCTCTTGTTCCGGTCGAAGGTACTCCAATGGCCGAACAGCAACCGGTTTCCATTTGGGAGATGGTTAGAATGATCGCCACCACAAGGATCGTAATGCCCGAAACTCAGGTAAGACTTTCAGCCGGAAGAACTCAAATGAGCAGGGAAGGGCAGGCTATGTGCTTCTTTGCAGGTGCTAACTCCATTTTTGCAGGAGATAAATTGTTGACCACTCCAAATCCAGATGTGAATGAGGATATGGAAATGTTCAAGATGCTGGGGCTCAACCCTCAAAAACCTTTTGTGAAGAAGTCACAGCCGGAAACAGTTGATGCAGAGAATTCAAAATTCCAGGCCATGGGTGAGAAACCAAAATGGACCAGGCCGGGCCATACTATCGAAAGGAACCTGGCAGCCCAGCAAAAGAAAGCGCCTAAGATTTAGGCATTTTCAGAAAAGAATTGAAAAGGGACAAATGAAAGAGAGACTTGAATTAGCTGAAATCCCGAGAGAAAGAAAGATCTCTAAAAAAGACTTTTTAGAGAGGTATGTAAAACCTCAAAAGCCGGTTGTCCTGGAACAATTGATCGAAGACTGGCCGGCCTACCATAAATGGGACCTGAACTATATTAGAGAGGTGGCCGGCGATAAGACTGTCCCCCTCTTTGATGGCAAGAAAACCATTTCTTCTGAATATAAGTTCAACGAACCACATCTTCATATGAAGATGTCGGAATATCTGGATCTGCTGGAAAAAGGCCCAAGCAGCTACAGGATTTTCCTCTATCATTTGCTGCGGGAAGTGCCGGAACTTCAGGAGGATTTTCAATATCCTAAGATAGGACTGCGAATTCTAAAGCAGATCCCAATGTTGTTCTTTGGAGGGGAGAATTCCAAGGTCTTTATGCATTATGACATAGATCTTGCGAATATTCTGCATTTTCATTTCCACGGGAAGAAACGTTGCATTCTCTTTCCACCTTCAGAAACAAAGTATCTTTATAAAGTGCCGCATGCCCTTATCACCCGGGAGGATATCGATTTCATGAATCCCGACTTCGATAAGTTTCCGGCTTTAAAGAAGGCAAAAGGAATGGTAACAGAGCTGGGTCATGGTGAAACGCTATACATGCCCGAAGGTTACTGGCACCAGATGACCTATCTCACGCCCGGTTTTTCCATGAGCTTACGTGCAGCACCTCGAAACCTGCCAAACCTGAGCAAGGCCCTCTATAACCTTTTCTTCATGAGGCATTTTGACAATACGATGAGAAAATGGAAAGGCCAGGAATGGATCGACTACAAAAACAGACAGGCCTTAAAATTCACAAATAAGAAGAATAATATCTCCTGATTCTGTTTCTCTTCTACAGCCTGTTTAAAAATATATTAATTGGCATAATTTAGTTTTTTGATCGTCTGATAATCATCATATTATAGATGAATCAAAAAAAATAGAAATGAGTAAAGAAGAGAACAAGAAAGCACAGGAAAGATTTGGAGACGCAATTAATTCAGGGAATCTTGAGCAACTTCGGGAGCTGGTAGCACAGGATGTTGTCGAGCATGATCCTGCCCCCAACCAAGGTCCGGGACCTCAGGGATACATCGACTTTTTTAGCATGATGCGAAATGCTTTTCCCGATATGCAGGTAAAAGTGGAACACCTGGTTGCAGATGAGGACAATGTAGCCTTTGCCTATACCCTTACCGGAACTCACAAAGGAGATTTTATGGGCGTGGACGCTACTAATAAGCCGATCAAGGTTCGCGGCATGCAGATAAGCCGCTTTAGAAACGGAAAAATGGTGGAGAGATGGGGAAGCAGCGACGAGCTGGGGATCCTTAGACAAATAGGAAAAGACCTAAAAATTAAGAAATAAGATCTTCAATTACCTCCAGTACGAGGTGGGATTCATATCCTTTTGAAGAGAGGAAGTCATAAAGTTTTTTCTTCTTTTTAAAAGGATTTTGTTCTTTAACTAGTGGTAGTTTTTTTTCGGCCAGCTCATAAAGGCTTTGGAGGTATTCTTTCTCCTCTATTTCGGTCATAGCGAGTTTAATAATGGGAGAAGAGATATCCCGCAGTTTTAGTTCCTGCCTGATCTTATACCGCCCCCACTTCTTGATCCGAAATTTGCCCCGTGCAAAGCTGCGGGCGAACCGCTCTTCATTGAGGAAGTTCTCCTGCATGAGTTTGATGATGATCTCCTC
>CAYLZB010000039.1:0-16569 GCA_964388165.1 uncultured Flavobacteriaceae bacterium
CTACCGTTACTTCCAATAAACTCGAGGTAACTAACCAGCTGCCCGGAAACTGGGAGAAATATAGCTATATGAAGTAATTCAAAATTCAGGATTTAAGATTCAAAATTCCCTTCCAAAATGTCATATTTCACCACCATACCTAAAGCAATGAAAAGATTATTCACATTATTCCTGTTGATCGGCTACACTTTTGTCGGCTACTCCCAAAATTTTGATCCGTCGCAGGGCGTAACGGAATTCAAGACCATGAGCAGTGAAATTCTCGATACCGAAAGAAGTTATTCCATTTACCTCCCCAAAAGCTATAGCACCGATACAGAAAGAAAATATCCCGTTCTCTACCTCCTGCACGGCTTGTACGGCAGCAACAAAGACTGGGTAGAACGGGGACATGTAAAGGACGTGGCCAACCGGCTCATCAATGCCGAAGAAGCGGTAGAAATGATCATAGTAATGCCCGATGCAGGAACAGACTGGTATGGTTACTTCAACATGGATGGATGGGCTTATGAAGATTACTTCTTTAAGGAGTTGATCCCACATATCGAAAAAACCTACAGAACAATTCCCGGTAAAAAGCACCGCGCGATTGCCGGACTCTCCATGGGCGGCGGCGGTTCTGTCGTCTACGCACAGAAACACCCGGAGCTGTTCTCTTCGGTCTATGCCATGAGTGCCTGGCTTGGAATCGAACCCGGCGGCGGAGTCCAGAATGCGGATGAAAAATTGAAAGAATTGAACAGGACTGTGCTCGAAAACCATGCGGTGAAATTTGTCGCCGGTGCCAATGAAGAGACACAGGAAGAACTAAAAGATATCAGGTGGTTCATCGACTGTGGGGACGACGATTTCTTACTCCCCATAAACCTCGATTTCTACCGCGCGATGCAGGAGGCGAAGATCCCTTCGGAACTAAGAGTGAGAGATGGCGGCCATGACTGGGAATACTGGCATTCTGCGCTTTATCGCGCCCTGCCCTTCGTTTCAAATGGATTTCTTAGATAGTTCAAGGTTTAAGGTTCAAGGTTCAAAGTTTAAGGTTTAAGGATTATTGATTATTGATTATTGATTAATCCTTAAGAAAAAAACTTACTAATCCATAAAGAGGCAAACCCCAACAAATACCTTTCAAAAATGCCATTTTTAGATACCAATAAAAATCGATAAGTTAGGAACATGTACCTGGTACAACATTAAAGAGAGGAAAAAAATTAATTCAGGACTTGCTTAAATTTCCCGGAAAAATTGGAGGTCAGGTTCTTAAAAACAGCTCGTGAAACCATTCATAACCAATCGTATGAAATCAGCTTCTTTGGCCATTCTTACCGGCCTGGTACTCGGCGGAATAGCTTACTGGACCCCGGCTTACAGCGACCTCTATTTTCAGGAAAACAGTATCATTCTGGTCATGTGGACTGCCGGTGCATTTTTGGGAACCGTGGCACTCATGTTTTTTCTACAGGAAGAACCGTGGAGAATAGCACTTTTGATCTCCGGCGGATTTATCCTTTCTGTCATAGGACGAATTATCTATGATGTCACTTTTGTGGATCCAACCCATCATAATCTCGCACCTTTCGAAATTGGGTTCTGTGGCATGCTTGTATTTCCATCATCCTTTGCCGGTGCTTATCTTTATTTTTTATTCCGGAACTTGAAAAAATAACATATCCCGGTCTGAACTTTATTCAGACGTTTCCGGATCTCCTTTAAAAGAGTTTAAAAGAACACTACATTTGGTTTGTTTGCTGTTTAAGCGAAGAATGACTAAACTTGATCATGCCCTTTCTGTAATGAAGAAAAGATACTGGATCCCGGCCCTCATACTGCTCGGTTTAATTATCACTTATTTCCTTGGCCCGAAGCCTCCCGATCCCGAATTTGGAACTCAGCTCCCCAATTTGCCTAACGATCTAAGGCAACTGGACCACCTGATCCAAAAAAGGGAAAACCGGCTTCCTTTGCGGAAGGATAATCAGGCGCGGATCCTCTGGCAGCAAGAGGAGCCCGCAGTAACCGAATACAGTGTGGTCTATCTTCATGGATTTGGCGGCAGCTATCGCGATGGATATCCCGTTAACGTCAAAATAGCCGATACCCTGGAAGCCAACATCTACCTTTCCCGTTGGGCGGGTCATGGCATGGTAGCAGAGGAGGCCCTTGAAAATTTCTCTCCCGAAGCGGCATGGAACTCGGCTAAGGAAGCTTTGGCCATTGGGGAGAAGATCGGCAAAAAGGTGATCATCATCAGCACTTCCACCGGGGGAACTCTGGCCTTTAAACTGGCCGCAACTTATCCCGAAAAGGTACATGCGCTAATCAATTTGTCCCCTTATATTGAAGATGAGACAGATGGTGCATTTCTATTGAATACCCGGTGGGGATATGAGCTGGCCCACCTTATTTCCTGGGGAGATCACATGAAGGTTGAACATGAGAAAGAAATAGCCGCACAATATTTTGATACTGTCTATCCTGCGGAAGCTTTGGTGGACCTGCAGGTGCTGTTAACCTCAATTACTACTGCGGAAATTTTTAGGGAGGTAAGCTGTCCTGTCTTAACGCTCTTCTATTATGAGAATTTCCTGGAGGAGGATGATCATGTTGAGGTGGAGGTATATCCTGAAGTGCATAATTTACTTGCCACTCCCGATTCCCTGAAAAGCCTGGTGAGACTGGTAGAGCCAAAAACCCATTTTTTGGGGAGTGATATCAAATCTCAAAATACCGAAGTGGTTGTAAGGGAGATCGTTCAATTTCTTCAGGAAGAATTGAACATCGACCTGAAATAGCCACAGCAGCTTTAATTGCTCATATTAAAAGGAAGGTATGATATCGCTGCTTAGGTTCATGGCCCTGCCCGGCACGGGCAAACTCGGGCCTGCCGTAATTCTCACCGACCCCTTTTTACTTCAGTTCACCTGCTGATTTTTTTTTGGAAAGTTGGAGATCCATCAGGTGAGGCAATCAACTTTTTGTTTACTTTTCAGCAATTTTAAAGGTTAACATGAACAGCATCAGACAGAAGAAAGGCTTTGAGACCAGGGCCTACTCCTTAGATCCCGAATCGGATTCCATCGAAGTTGAAATCAATACCCTCAAGAAAAAACTAAGGTACAAGATCCACCTCACAGAGGTAGGAAATGAGATACAGTACGAAGCGGACAATATGATAATAGGAAAGGTCTTCTTCGGGATATCTGCGCTTATCTCCATCTCTTGCGCCGTGTATTATTTTTTAGGTGATCCCCAGGACCAGGGAGCTTATCTATTCAATTTCATCGCCTGGGGAATAGTAGCGGGTTGTGGTTTCACGGTAGGTCCTAAAGACGATCTCCTAATAACCAACGGTATTAAAACAATAAGTCTGTTTAGAAATAGACCCAACGAAGAACAAGCCCTGGAATTCGCAAAATTCCTTATTAAAAAGGCAAACGAAAAAAAGAAAGAACTGCTCATCAATTTCGATCTCAATGAAGATCAATTCAACGCAAATATCCAATGGCTTCACTCGATGAGAATGATCGATAAGGAAGAAATGGCCCGGCTTCAGGCAGATTACGGCTTAAAAAAATTAATGTAGCCAAAGGCTAAACAAAGGGCATTATGAACAGCATTAGACAGAAAAAAGGTTTTGAATCCAGAGCCTACACCTTAGATCCAGAATCTGACCTTATAGAAGTTGAATTCAACACCATCAAGGAAAAGTTCAGGTATAAGATCCACCTCACCGATGTAGGCAACGAGATCGAGTATCAGGCAGACAATGTCCTGCTTGCAAAGATCTTTTGGAGTTTTTCAATTGCTATCACAATCTTTTGTACGGCCTATTATTTCCTGGGAAACCCGGAGGATCCCGGTACTTATGTTGTTCTTTCTATCATATGGGGCATCATCTCGATCTGCGGGATCTTCTTTTCTGCCAAAGACGATCTTATGATCACCAATGGTAATAAATTGATCACGCTCTTCCGGAACAAACCCAACGAAGAACAAGCCCTCGAATTCGCTAATTTTCTTATTAAAAAGGCGAATGAAAAGAAAAAAGAACTGCTCATCAATTTCGATCTGAGTGAGGATCACTTCAACGCAAATATTCATTGGCTTCACTCGATGAGAATGATCGATAAGGAAGAAATGGAAAAACTTCAGGCAGATTACAGTTTAAAAAAATTGATCAAAGACTAGTATACTTTAAGGTTTAGATCTACCCGTCTCCTACTTCACCAGGCTTTAATTTCGTCGGAAAGAAAATTCAGCAATTAATTTCAGCATAAAACCCTTTAAACCAGTAAAATAACAAGCACTTAACATAATACTATTCAAAAGTGGCATAAATTAATGTGGAATTTAAAGCATTAAAAGATGAAGACGCCAAAGATCAATTTTTACCGAAGTATTTTGATATTACTGGTAGTGGCACTAACAAGTTGTGGAGGAGCCAAGAAGACCGGTGACGACCTGATTTCTGATGCCAGGGAAGAAAAGGCCATGATCGAAAGGGAATTTCCTATGATGAAAGGGTATTTCAATGATGCCGCGGGATATGCTATTTTTCCGAATGTTGGGAAAGGAGCATATATCATAGGAGGAGCTTCCGGAAATGGGGTGGTATATGACAACGGCCGCATGATAGGCTACGCCGATCTAAAGCAGGTGGATGTAGGATTTCAATTGGGAGGTAAAGCTTTTGTAGAAGTTCTTTTCTTTGAAACCGATGAAGCGCTTGAAAGATTCAAGGACGGTAGCTATGAACTTAGGGCCAACGCATCTGCTGTGATCCTGGACAAAGGATTTTCAGAAGACCTGGAATTTGAGGATGGGGTGGCAATTGTTACCGTCCCTAAGGCTGGTGCCATGGCAGGAATTTCTGTGGGCGGACAACGCTTCGAGTTTACCCCGGCACAATAGAGAGTTTGGATCCTTAAAATAAGAGGCTGTCTAAAAAGGTACCAGCACGTCCTTCTGATTTGACATGCCCGTTCTGCAGGCAGATCTCAGAATCTTATTGATCTGAAAAAATCAGATAGGATGAGAACCTGAAAAAATTTCAGGTTGACGAGATCCGATGTTTTTAGACAGCCTCTTTTTCTTTTCCAAAAATTTTCCTTCTGCTATTTTTTAGCCCTGGAAGTTTGAAGTTTTTTCACAGGGATCTCACCATTTTTGATCATTTCAAGAGTATATTCATAGCCCACGTTAATGATCTCTTCTATCCTACTGAAGTCGAACAAGGTGTAGTTTTGCATTTGGGGTGGATCGATAAGGAAATCACAAAGTTCCATTTCGGGCTTTGAATTCTGGGTGATGCCTAAATTCACTGCCCGCTCCATTATACTGCGGGGACCGGGGAAATTTGTCTTTTGCCCGGGAAAGTTGACGTGAGAACCAATGAGATATTTGCACTTGTCCCTTATAGCCGAGGCCGGAAGATTACAAAAAAGTCCGCCATCAACGTAATTCACCTCATCAAGGATGATAGGCGCAAAAAAACCGGGAACCGAGCAACTGGCCATGATATAGTCGAAGAGAGGACCGCTACTGCGCATTTCCCCACAGGCATCGTTCAGGTTAGAAAGGGCCAGGTAGAATGGCTTTTTTAACGCCGAAAAATCGTCTTCGGAGATGTATCTCTGGAGAGCTACCTTCATCTTTTCCAGTTTGTAGATCCCGGTGCGTCTCCAGGAAAAGCCTGTCATCTTCGAAAACGTCTCTTCGGTAAGTATTTTCTTGATCCCCCCGGGAGAATATCCTGCAGCATAGAGCGCTCCCACCACTGCACCCATACTGGTCCCCGAAATGATCTGTGGTTCTATGCCATATTCATGAAGGGCCTTTAGCACCCCCACATGGGCGTAGCCGCGGGCACTTCCGCCACTAAGGCTTATCCCGACTTTGTATTCTGGCCTGGGTTTAAAGGAGAAAAATTCTGAAAAATTCAAATTCTATAAGGTTACTTCAGTTGATGGTGGTAAATATTGGGGCAAGATACCATTTTTGGAGCTTCTTCTTTCCTGAAAAGAGAGGATTCATGCAACACGGGATATTCAGAAGCACCTTCAAAAATTTACCCGCCTGTTGCTTTTTACCGGATATGGTCCACCCGAAATAGGCGTCAAAAATGTCATTTTTGGCTCCTTTTATCCCCTGTTGCTCACAAGTAAAAAATCTGTAACTTTAGAATCATTCCCTCTTTAGACCGCCAAAAGCAGGTTCAAATGGAAATTACAACTTAAACAAGATCTGTAACTGAAGCCGAAAATATTCACATACTATTTCCCTGATCTTTTATTTTCCCTGAGCTTAAAGAGGGCAGGTTTCCTTTTGTCCATTTTTATTCTTTTCCTCTCCTCCTGCACGCCACGCCTGGCTCCACAGGAAGCTCCCATTCAAGATCCCGAAGAATTTACGGCTACGGGAACTGCATCGCTACCCGATAACTGGTGGCATAGTTTTGAAGATCCCGTGCTGGATTCCCTGGTTCAACAAGGACTACAGGAAAACCTCTTTTTGGCAGGTAACTGGCAGGAATATAAAGCAGCTCTTGCGGTGGTAAAAAGGGAAAAATCTTTTCTTTTTCCGCAGATCGACCTTTTCGCAGGTATAGATAAGAACACTCCCCAGGGGAATTTTTCACAGGACCTGCAATTCCAGACCGGCCTTGCCGCTTCCTATGAAATCGATCTATGGGGAAGGATACGGGCAGGAATACAGGCCGAAAAATTTAATGCTCAAGCCGTTTTACGCGACTATCAGGCAGCTGCGATGACCATCTCGGCAGAGATCTCCAACACCTGGTATCAACTGCTCACCGCCCGCCGCCAACTGGAATTGATCAATGAGCAGATACAAACCAATGAGAATATTGTAAAGCTTATAAGGGCGAGATTCGCCGGCGGACAAATACGTGCTGTAGACATCCTGCGGCAGGAACAGTTACTTGAAAGCACCCGGGATCAAAAGATCTTTTTCGAGACCAACCTTGAGATAATTGAGAACCGGCTGGCAGTACTTTTAGGTAGGCCTCCACAGAATATTGAGGATTTTCCTTCAGGAATTATCCCGGCTCTACCTCCACTTCCGGAAACCGGGCTGCCACTGGAGCTCATTCGTCGCCGTCCCGACCTGCAGCAGGCATATAACCTGGTCCTGGCTGCCGACAGGGATCTGGCATTTGCGCTTAGAAGTAAATTCCCGGTGATCTCTATCGAGGCCCAGGGAAGGTTTTCTGCTGCCGAAATAGGTAACTTGTTTGAGAACTGGACCTACAGCCTTGCAGGGAATTTGGTTGCACCCATTATCTATGGCGGAAGACTTTCAGCTGAAGCCGATCGTGCCGAGGCAGTGAAGAACCAGCGGCTATTTGAATACGGGCAGGCAGTTTTGACAGCATTTGAAGAAGTGGAAAATGCCCTTTTTCAGGAGTATAAACAAATTGAGAGACTGGAGGTGCTGGAGAGAAGACTTGATCTTTCCTCCAAAACTTCAAAACAATTACGAATAGAATTTCTAAACGGGCTAAGTCCCTACCTGGATGTACTTTTAGCACTGGATGAGCAACAGCAGCTCGAAAGGGAAATACTGGAAGCAAGACAGGACCTGCTGGAGATACGCATTGGACTTTACAGGGCGCTGGCCGGTGCATTTGCTACGCCGGAAGCAGGCAGTCTTTAAAAATGAAAAAATGAGCACAAAGAAAATAATATTCATTTGTATAGGCATACTGGTAATTGCGGCAGTCATTACCTCCTTCATTTTCATGAGCGAACCCACAGCTCAAAAAGAAGGTGCGACAAGGGATATGGCGATGCTGGTGAACGTCACAGAAGCGGAAGCAGGAAATTTCTCTCCCCTCTTGATCGCTACCGGTACTGTTGAGCCTGTAGAAGATGTTATTCTTAGTGCCAGAGTAGGTGGCGAGGTAGTGCGCCGTGCTCCAGCCTTTGTGCCGGGCGGTTTTGTAAAAAAGGGAGATCTGCTCTTGCAAATTGATCCTTCAGATTACAGGAACAACCTGGAATTGCGTCGCAGTGAACTGCTACAGGCAAAGACCGATCTTGAAGTGGAGATGGGACGGCAGGAAGTGGCAGAGCAGGATCTCGAACTGGTAGGAGGCCTGGAGCTCACACCGCAGGAACAATCCCTGGTCTTACGTCAACCTCAACTCAATGCGGTAAAGGCAAGGATAAAGGCAGCACAGGCCGCCGTGGACCAGGCACAGCTGGAACTTGCACGAACTACGATCCGCGCCCCGTTTGATGCTCATATCCTTACCCAAAATGTCACTACGGGCTCACAGGTGGCTCCCGGAGAAGACCTGGGACGGCTTGTGGGGACCGAGAGATACAGGGTCATTCTTAGCCTTCCGGTCTCCCGCCTGCGATATATTCGCTTTCCCAATTCAGAAAATGAAACGGGTTCTCCTGTAAGGATCAGGAATACTGCTGCCTGGCCTGCAGATGCATTTAGAACAGGCTATGTGGCCAGCCAGGTAGGTGCATTGGACAACCAATCGAGATTAGCACGTGTCCTGGTAGAAGTACCCGACCCACTCGCCCAGGATACGGCTGCAGGAAAACCGGAATTGATCATTGGAACCTTTGTAGAAAGTTCAATTAAAGGGAATGAGATCGAAGATGTTGTGCGGCTCGAACGCGATTATCTAAGAGACAATGATAAGGTTTGGGTAATGCAGGATGGTAAACTTATGATAAGGGAAGTAGATGTTCTGCTTACCGATAGCGAATATGCTTATATAACTAAAGGCCTTGATCAGGGCGAAAAGGTGATCACTACAAATCTAAGTACGGTAGCCGAAGGGGCTGCAGTAAGGACCGAAGCAGATTCAACAGCCCGAACCGGCAGCGATAGCGACAGCATACAATAATGGCAGAAAAAGATACAAATATCAGGAAAGAAGGCATCATTGCTTATATGGCACGCAACTCTATCGCGGCCAATTTGTTAATGGTACTGCTTATTGCCGGTGGTATCTGGACCATGCTGCAAATCCAGAAGGAAGTTTTTCCCCAGTTTCAGCTGGATTACGTAAATGTAAACGTACAATATCCCGGTGCTGCCCCGGCCGAAGTGGAACAGGGGATCCTGTTGCCGGTTGAAGAGGCTATCCGCGGAATTCAGGGGATAAAGGAAATTGTCTCCACTGCCCGTGAAGGTTCGGGGGAAGTTGTGATCGAGCTCATTGCCGGGACCAACCGCATGAAAGCTTTTCAGGATATTGACCAGGCAGTAAGCAGGATCCGGACCTTTCCCGATGATATAGAACAGCCCCAGGTGAGCCTGCAATTACAGCAGCAGGACGTGATGGAAATAAGCCTTTATGGACAGGTAGATATCTGGACCTTGAGGCAACTGGGGGAACAGCTAAGGAATATCCTGTTGAGCAATCCGCAGATCACCCAGGTAGAACTGGGCAATGTTCCCGATTATTTCACCCACATTGAAATTCCCCGCAACAACCTGAGGAAGTACAATCTCACCCTTGATCAGGTCGCCAGAATTGTAGCCGAATCCAGTGAAGATGTTCCTGCAGGAGCCGTAGAAACTGCTACAGGCGAGATCCTTTTGAGAATGAAAGAAAGGAAACAATGGGCAGAAGAATTCAGGAAAATTGCGATCATCAACTCAGATTCAGGCGCCAAGGTGACCCTGGGCGAGATAGCCACCGTGACAGACGGATTTGAAGAAACAGGTTTCCACGGGCAGTTCAACAGGGAACCTGCTGTTAGCCTTAGTATTTACCGGGTGGGGGACCAATCTCCCCTCGATATTGCCGATGAGGTCGAAAAGATCCTCCGGGATTTTCAACTTCCACCGGGAGTGAAATACCGAATTGATAGTAACCGCGCAGAAGATTACAGCGAGCGCCTTTCCCTGCTAACGGAGAACGGATTGATGGCTATAGGCATAGTTCTGATCATCTTAACCCTGTTCCTGGAGTACCGCCTTGCTTTTTGGGTAATGATGGGTATGATCATTTCGTTTATTGGAGGGATCATTTTTCTTCCGCTCATTGGAGTGAGTATCAATATGATCTCCATGTTTGGATTCCTGGTAGTGCTTGGAATAGTTGTAGACGACGCTATCGTTGTTGGGGAGAACGTGTACGAGTACCGCAAAAAAGGCCTTAGCCCCATAGATGCCGCCATAGCCGGAACAAAAGATGTTTCACGGCCGGTGATCTTTAGCATCGCTACCACTATTATTGCCTTTGTACCTTTATTGCTTATGCCGGGGGAAACAGGGAAATTCTGGTGGCCCCTACCGGTAGTGGTGATCGTAATATTAGCTGTTTCACTTTTTGAAGCACTTTTTATACTTCCTTCCCACCTGGGGCACCTCAAGAAAAAACAGGCAAAAGGCTGGGCCCTTAAACTGGAAAGATTGCAGCAGAAATTTGCCGATGCCTTTGACAGGTTCGTACAAAATTATTACCGCCCGTTGCTCGACAAGTCTTTAAAATACAGATACATCACTCTTACTGCCGCTGTAGCCCTCCTTATCATTGTGGGTGGTTATGGCTATAGTGATCATATGGGAATGATCATGATGCCCGAAGTAGCTGCCGATGAAATTGAGGCAGGAGTAAGACTACCCGAAGGAACTACCACCCTGCAGTCGGCCAAAGTGGCTGAAGAGATCACAAATTCCACCTTCAAAATGTTTGAGGAACACAATCTTTTTGAAGTGGCCGAAGGTGTAAAAACCAACGTGAGAGGACAGAACTTCATTGATGTGGAGATCGTAATGAAACCACCCGATGAAAGAGAAATGACTGCGCGGGAGGTGATCGCCCTCTGGCGGGATAATATTGGGGAAATAGAAGGCGTTGATCAAATCACCTTTGAAGCTGAGCGTGGTCCCGGAGGCTACCAGCAGGATATAAGTGTAGACCTTAGCCATACCAATATAGATGTACTCGAAAAGGCCAGTATGGCATTCTCTGAGAGAATGGGGGAATTCCAAAATACGCGGGACATAAGTGACAACTACAACAAAGGCAAACAACAGTTTGATTTCAAGCTTCTGCCCGAAGGAAGGAATCTTGGCCTCACCTCAAATGAAGTAGGAAGACAGGTAAGGGATGCATTTTATGGTGCCCTTGCCATGAGACAAATGCGATCTATTAATGAGATCGAGGTACGGGTGAAACTGCCCTTGGAAGAGCGGCGGGATATTCAAAATCTTGAGAATTTCCTCATCAGGACAGAACAGGGAGTAGAAGTACCCTTACTTGATGTGGTGAGGATAGAGCGGGATGAAGCTTTTACCAGCATCAACAGGCGGGATGGTCGCAGGGTGGTCAATGTAGGAATGGATGTAGAACCGGCCAACACTGTGGGACAGGTACTCGCCGCGATCCAGACAGATGTGTTGCCGCAACTACGGGGCGACTTCCCCGGGCTCACCTGGAGCTTTGAAGGTAGCCAGGCCGATATGCGGGAGTCTACAGATACTCTTTGGAATACCTTTTCAATGGCCATGCTCATCATTTATGTTTTACTTGCTATTGCCTTTAGCAGTTATGTGCAACCGCTCATCGTTATGACTGCGATCCCCTTCGGAATTGTGGGAGCTGTCATTGGACATATTCTCCTGGGTTACGATCTTTCTTTGGTGAGCCTAATGGGAGTTATTGCTCTTACAGGAGTTGTTGTCAACGACAGCCTTATCATGATCGACTACGCAAATAAAAGGCGGAAGGACTGCTCGGTCTATGAAGCCATACATGAGGCGGGTCTCCGCCGTTTCAGGCCCATCATTCTTACCACCCTCACAACTTTTGGTGGATTGACCCCTATTATCCTGGAAACTTCAAGTCAGGCTTATTACCTCATTCCCATGGCCATCTCTCTTGGCTTCGGAATTGTTTTCGCTACCTCCATCATTCTGCTGATAGTACCCTGCCTTTACCTTATTTTGGAAGATGCGAAGTTGTACCTCAAACACCGCCGAACCGTTGAGCGAAAATTTGCTTCAGAAAAGAGGTGATCATCTGGCTAATTCTAAAAGCTTCCTTAAGACCAACAGTAGCTTGGACGAATTTCACTATCTTTAGTTCTATCCAAAATGTATTAACCAAAAGAGATCTCAAAAATGACGTTTTTGAGATCTCTTCTAGCAGACCCTTCAGCCGAGAAACATGAATAAATTACTTCGGAAAAACCCCGTTCTTAAAAATTACCTCCTACTCTTCAGTTTAACTCTTATCCTTGTAATGTGGCCGGGTGCCGAAATGCAGGCTCAGATCCCCGGTACCCAGTCTGAACCTGAGGAACCGGCAGAACCACAATGGCCCGATGATGCATTGGGAAGACGTACCCCCCGAAGTGCTGTAGCGGGATTTATCTCGGCAGTTGCAGCACAAGATTATGTCACAGCAGGAGAGTATTTTAAAGTTCCAGAAGGAAGAGCTGAGGATGAAAGAAGTGCAGAACTGGCAAGACAACTGGAGATCCTGCTCAATCAACGAGGGCAGATGATGCCATATTCCTGGTTGAGCAAAGATACCGAAGGAAGATTGGATGATGATCTCCCAAACCACCTTGAAAAAGTGGGAACAGTATCTACTTCCCGGGAAGAATTTGATCTCTTACTGGAAAAAGTAGAAGGCCCTGAAGGAGGACCACTCTGGCTTTTTTCAGATCAAACAATTCAGTACATCGAGGAACTTTCGACCCTGGAAGAAGACTTGTTGCTGCTTCATCGCATTATGCCTCCGGTACTCGAGCAATACCAGTTATGGGGAGCAACCCTGGGGCAATGGCTCGCACTTTTGCTGCTGGCAGCTTTCTCCTATGCTGTTGCCTGGCTCATCATTCAATTCTTTCTGTATATCATTCCGCTGGTATGGAGAAGGGCCCGCACCGAACCTACAGCCGGGGTGCTCAAGGCTTTCGCCCTTCCGGTTAAGCTTTACCTTGCGGTTTGGCTTTTCGTAGTTCTTTCAAAAGAAATAGGAATCTCCATCGTTCTGCGCCAGCGATTCAGCGGCATCACCGTCGTCATTGGTTTATTCGCCTTCCTTATCCTTTTATGGCGATTATCAGAATTTCTCGGGAACTTTAGCACTAACAGGATGAGCTCCCGGGGAAATATATCGGGGGTCTCTGTTGCACTTTTTCTAAAAAGGGCTGCAAAGATCGCCATAGTGGTGTTTGGTATTATTGCCATTTTAGGGGCAATTGGCGTAGATATCACCACGGGGCTTGCAGCACTGGGAATAGGTGGTTTGGCACTGGCACTAGGAGCCCAAAAGACCATTGAAAATTTTGTGGGTAGTGTTACCCTTATCACAGATCAACCCATTAGAGTCGGAGATTTTTGTAAAGTAGGAGATACATTGGGAACAGTAGAAAAGATAGGGATGCGTTCTACCAGGATCAGGACCCTCGACAGAACATTGGTAACCATTCCTAATGGCGAGTTCTCATCCAGTAAAATAGAGAATTATGCCCACAGGGACAGGTTTTGGTTCCACCCTATTATTGCCCTTAGGTATGAAACCACACCAGACCAGATCAGGTTCCTTTTGGTGGAGCTAAGGGCAATACTGTATGCCCACCCCATGGTGACCTCAGACCCGGCCAGGGTGAGATTCGTAGCATTAGGATCAGATTCCATAAATCTCGAGATCTTCACCTATGTAAAAGCTGCTACTTTTGATGAATTTCTCGAGGTAAAAGAAGATCTTTTGCTGCGTATCATGGATGTTGTGGGAGACAGCGGTACAGGATTCGCATTCCCATCTCAAACCATTTACTTCGGAAAAGATACCGGACTTTCAAAAGAGAAATCCAAAAGCGCCGAAGAAAAAGTTCGGGCCTGGAAAGAAAAAGGAGAATTACAATTACCGCGATTTGACCCTGAACATATAAAGGAAATTGAGGACAAGATCCCCTATCCGCCCGAAGGTTCTGCCGAGCAAAAACAAAAAGGGATGGGGCCAAATCCAAACCCGCAGTAGCCGGAAGAACAAAATTTCAAAAAGGAAGAAGTCACTAACAAATTATATCAACTAACCGGTAGCTCAAAAAATTGCACTTTTAAGACTCATTAAATATAACTATGGAATTCTTTGACAATATACGATCGGGAGAAACTGAAGAAGTGAAGAAAAAACTTTCCCGGGATCCCTCCTTAGCTCACACCAAAGACCCTAAGGGGTTTCCTCCTGTTGTTCTGGCAACCTATAATGAACAACCGCAGATTACTCAGCTCCTGCTTCAAAACGGCGCAAGGGTTGATGAAAAAGACGTGGCAGGAAATACTGCCCTTATGGGAGTATGCTTTAAAGGAAACCTGGAAATTGCTGAAATGCTCCTAAAAAATGGAGCCGATGTTAACGCCAGAAACTTTGGAGGTGCAACCCCTCTTATTTTTGCAGCAATGTTTGGGCAGGAAAGAATAGCACAGCTCTTACTACGAAATGGAGCCGATAAAACTATGAGAGATGCGCAGGGTAATACTGCTTACGCTTATGCCCAAAAGAACGGGAACCAGGAGCTAATGGACCTGTTGAAGGACTAACCCTGGAAGTCAAAGTAAAGCAAAAATCCCACAGAACATTTTAGGTATTTTTATTAGCATTCCCTTAAAGTTTACCTAATTCATTGGTGTTCACAGCACTTTCTTCTAATTTAGAAGAAAACCAACACCAACAATTATGATAGACGAGAAAATCAAGACTATGGCCCGCACCGGCTTTATTGCTAAAGGTGTAGTTTACGGGATCATAGGAGTTCTAACTTTCAAGGCCGCTATTGATATGGGTGGCCAAAAATCCGGCCAGGTACAGGTACTTGAATTCCTGGAAAAACAAACCTTCGGAAATATCCTGCTTGTTCTAATGGCTCTCGGGCTCGCTTGTTATGCCGCCTGGAGGTTTATTCAGGCAATAAAAGACCCGGAAAACATTGGAGATGACAAGAAAGGTACTGCCAAACGCATCGGCTTTTTCTGCAGTGGGTTGTTATACCTGGGCCTGGGAGTGCTGGCAGCTCTTAAAGCCTTTGGCTCGGGAAGCGGCAGCTCCGGCTCTTCGGGTTCTGCACAAAAATCCTCTTTCCTGGCAAGTGAGACAGGCCTCTGGATCATAGGAATAGTAGGCGTAGGAATTATTATTGCAGGGATTTTCCAGTTCGTTAAAGCTTATAAAAATGATTACTATAAGAAGCTGGGACTTGCAGCCTTAGATGATAAGAAAAAGAGGGAAAGCGTCAAAAAAACTGCCGAATTTGGTCTTAGTGCCCGGGGAGTGATCCTGCTTATCATAGGATTCTTTGCAATTAAGGCTGCGGTAAATTCAAATCCTTCAGAAATAAAGACTACGCAGGAAGCTTTTGCATTCCTTCAGGATTCGTCTTATGGGCCGTGGCTAATGGGGCTAGTGGCTGCGGGGCTGGTAGCTTATGCGGTCTACATGTTCCTCGTGGCTAAGTACAGAAGATTTCATGCTTAAAAATAGGGGTTTTCACCTATAGCCTCTTAAAAACCTTTAGACGTATCTTTACGTATACCTTTTGATCATCACGTGAGATACAACTGAAGGTAGTTTGTAAATTTTTGTTTTGAAAAGAAGAAGAGAGATTGGGGGATCTCTCTTCTTTTTTTATATTCCTACAGGTTCATCATGAAAAATAAAGTCCACAGCCATTTTCGCATGCAGGTTCGTGCTTTGCAATAATGGAAGATCTGTATCATCACTGTTGATCAAAAGGGGTAACTCGGTACACCCCATGATCACCGCATGGGCTCCTTTTTCCTTGAGTAATTGTATGTGATCCAGAAAAAAGGATTTGGCAGATTCGGTGAATTTTCCCTGTGTTAGTTCAGATGAAATATAATGATGGATCTCATCCTGAAAATCCTCTTCGGGAACGATAGTTTCAATACCGAATTTTTCCTTCAGCCTTTTATGCAGAAAATCGCCTGTCATAGTAGGTCGGGTCCCGAGTAATCCCAGTTTTGTAAAACCTTTTCTCTGTGCCTCCATCCCTATGGCATCGGCAATGTGTAAAATAGGAATAGAGATCTTATCGTGCACATAATCATAGACCAGATGGGGGGTATTCGCGCATATTATTATTGCACGTGCACCGGCTATTTCAAGCTTTCGGGCTATGTGCAAATAGGTGATCTTTATCTTGTCAACATCATGCTCCCGCATTAGTTCCACATTGAGGCTGTAAAGGATTAGAGGAGGATTTGCCTGAGTGCCTGTTCTTTTCCCGGCCATCTCATTGATGAGCCGGTAGTATACTATAGTGGAGTGCCAGGAGGTTCCACCAATTAATCCGAGAGTACGCATGGGAGGTAAAGTTTGTCTAAAGGTAAATATAAGGCTACGGAGCGGGGCTGACCAAAGTCATTAAAACCAAAAAAAGCACCCCTAGGGGTGCTTTTCGATATTATTTCCTAATTGAATCAATGAACTGCAATAGTATCAGGATTGTTATCCTTATCCCCGGTTACCTCTCCACCACTGGAAATATTCCCCAACAGAAGAATTCCGGCCACGTGCGGCGATGCCATAGAAGTTCCGCTAAT
>CAYLZB010000040.1:0-10930 GCA_964388165.1 uncultured Flavobacteriaceae bacterium
CGGGACGGTGTTGTAAAATCTGTAACTGTTCAAAAAGGGCAAACGGTCGATAAAAATCAGTTGCTCATCGAAATGGAATAGAATCCGCAGGCTCGAATACTTGGGCAGCAAAATTCAATTAAAAAGAATGAAAAAAATATTAGTAGCCAACAGGGGAGAGATCGCTCTTAGGGTAATGAAGACGGCCCGGCAGATGGGGATACATACCGTGGCGGTATTTTCTACTGTTGACAGAAACGCACCTCATGTAAAATATGCAGACGAAGCAGTATGTATAGGAGAAGCCCCTTCAAATCAATCTTACCTAAGGGGAGAAAAGATCATTGAAGTTGCGAGGGAACTCAGGGTGGACGGAATTCATCCAGGTTATGGATTTCTTAGTGAAAATGCCGATTTTGCCGAAAAAGTGGAGCAAAACGGGATCACCTGGATAGGTCCCGGCTCTAAAGCCATTAGGGTGATGGGGAGTAAACTTGCAGCAAAAGATGCTGTCAAAAAATATGATATTCCTATGGTGCCGGGGATCGATGAGGCCATTACTGATCCCGAAAAAGCTAAAAAGATCGCTGCTGAAATTGGTTTCCCTATTCTTATAAAAGCTTCGGCCGGGGGTGGGGGAAAAGGGATGCGGATCGTTGAGCAGGAGAAAGATCTGGAAGACCAGATGAAGCGGGCGATAAGTGAAGCCGAATCGGCTTTTGGAGATGGTTCTGTTTTTATAGAAAAGTATATTGGAAGTCCGCGCCACATTGAGATACAGGTACTGGCCGATACCCATGGAAACTATCTGCACCTCTTTGAGCGGGAATGTAGTATTCAACGCAGGCATCAGAAGGTGGTGGAGGAAGCTCCTTCGGTCATTCTCGATGATGAGCTGCGTCAAAAAATGGGAGAGGCCGCGGTTAAGGTGGCTAAAGCCTGTGACTATGTGGGAGCAGGAACGGTAGAATTTCTCATGGATGAGAACAGGAATTTTTATTTCCTGGAGATGAATACCCGTCTACAGGTTGAACATCCTGTGACCGAGTTGATCACAGGCATTGACCTCGTGGAGCAGCAAATAAAAATTGCCAGAGGGGAAGCTATTGCCTTTGGCCAGGAAGACCTGAAGATTTCCGGACATGCAGTTGAGCTTAGGGTTTATGCCGAAGATCCTCTGGAAGATTTTATGCCCAGCGTAGGATTACTTGAGAGATATAGAGGACCTTCCGGAGAAGGGGTGAGGTTGGACGACGGATTTGAGGAAGGGATGGAAGTACCCATTTATTATGATCCCATGTTAGCTAAACTAGTTACCTTCGGAAAAAGCCGCGAAGAAGCCATACAGCGAATGCTAAAGGCAATAAATGAATACGAAGTAAAAGGGGTTAGCACAACCCTTCCATTTGGGAAATTCGTTTTCGAGCATGAAGCTTTCCGAAGCGGAAATTTTGACACCCATTTTGTAAAAAAATATTATTCCGCCGAAAAACTCGAATCTCAGACAAGGAAAGAAGCCGAGCTGGCTGCTTTGGTTGCATTAAAGCAATACCTGCATGACCGGGAGCAGCTAAGATTACCAAATAAATAATTGCCGAAGCAGAATTATGAGCGATAATACACAGAAGCTAAAGGAAAAAATGGCCGAAGCCCTGAAGGGCGGCGGTGAAAAAAGAATAGCAAAACAACACCAGCAAAAGAAGCTTACCGCCCGTGAGCGTGTGGATTATCTTTTGGATGAAGGTTCTTTTGAAGAGATAGGTATCCTCGTCACTCACCGCACTACCGATTTCGGAATGGAAAATCAACAGTATTACGGCGACGGAGTGGTCACCGGGTACGGGACCATCAACGGCCGACTCGTCTATGTTTTTGCCCAGGATTTTACTGTTTTTGGGGGTTCTCTTTCTGAAACTCATGCCGAAAAGATCTGCAAGATCATGGATCATGCGATGAAGGTAGGAGCACCGGTCATAGGATTAAATGATTCGGGAGGAGCAAGGATACAGGAGGGAGTAAGGTCACTGGGAGGATATGCAGATATCTTTTACAGGAATGTTCAGGCTTCCGGAGTTATTCCGCAAATTTCGGCCATTATGGGACCCTGCGCCGGGGGAGCAGTTTATTCCCCTGCCATGACCGATTTTACGCTTATGGTACAGGATACCAGTTATATGTTCGTAACCGGGCCAAACGTGGTGAAAACTGTCACCAATGAGGAAGTGACTTCCGAAGAACTTGGAGGTGCAAGTACGCATTCCACCAAAAGTGGGGTTACTCATAGAACTGCTGCAAATGATATTAGTTGTCTGGAGGATATCAAGAAACTCCTAAGCTATATGCCTCAGAATAATAAAGACACTCCGGCGAAGTTACCGTATGAATTTGGTGATGAGGTAAGGGAAGAGCTGGAATCTATTGTGCCCGATAGTTCCAACAAGCCTTACGATATGCACGAGGTGATCTCCGGAATTATTGATGAAAACAGCTTTTTTGAGATCCATAAGAATTATGCCGATAATATTATTGTAGGCTTTGCACGGCTTGGAGGCCGAAGCATAGGAATAGTGGCCAATCAGCCAATGAGTTTGGCCGGAGTGCTGGACGTGGAGTCTTCAAGGAAAGCTGCCCGCTTTACCAGATTCTGTGACTGCTTTAATATCCCTTTGCTCGTGTTGGTAGATGTACCGGGTTTCCTTCCGGGAACAGACCAGGAGTGGAACGGGATCATTTTACATGGAGCAAAACTGCTGTATGCGCTTAGTGAAGCTACAGTTCCACGAGTGACTGTCATAACCCGGAAAGCTTATGGAGGGGCTTATGACGTTATGAACTCAAAGCATATTGGTGCCGATCTCAACTACGCCTGGCCTACTGCCGAAATTGCAGTTATGGGGGCTAAAGGTGCCAGTGAGATCATTTTTAGAAAAGAGATCAAAGCAGCCGAAGATCCCGAACTTAAACTGTCAGAAAAGGAAAAGGAATACGCAGAAAAATTTGCCAATCCTTTTAAAGCAGCCCAACGCGGTTTTATAGATGAGGTGATCAAGCCTCGGGACACCCGAAGGAAACTTCTCAAGGCCTTTAGCATGCTTGAGAACAAGGAGGTGCTCAGGATAGACAGGAAGCATGGAAATATACCTCTATAAGGTTTAAAGTTTAAGGTATAAGGATTAATAAAAGACCATAATTTGATGCGGTCTCAAGTCTCAAGTCTAATATCTCACGTCTCATATCTAAAATGAAGTTTCACAAAATTGTCTGCGTAGATCATACTAAACTTGAGCCCTGGGCGCTTGAGGAATTGCAGAAACTGAGCGAAGAAGAGGTAGCTGTTCACAATGATGTGCCGGAATCGCAAGAAGAAACGCTGCAACGGATAGGAGATGCCGATGCGGTGCTGGTTTCCTGGAAAACTCCAATTCCTGAAGAGGTCATTAAAAAGTGTCCTAACCTAAAATACATCGGGATGGCCTGTAGCTTGTATGATGACGCATCGGCTAATGTGGCAGTGAATTTTGCCCGGGAAAGAGGAATTACCGTTACCGGTATAAAGGATTATGGTGATCCCGGGGTGGCCGAGTACATAATTTCTGAAATTGTGAGGCTCTTTCACGGGCTCGGAGATGATCAGTGGAAGGAAATGCCCGTGGAGCTTACAGGGAAAAAGATCGGGATCATAGGTCTGGGCACTACCGGACAATTACTGGCTAAGTGCTTGCAACCTTTTGGGGCCAATCTCTTCTATTACAGTCGTACCCGCAAAAGAGATTGGGAAGAGGAGCTAAACTATCTTCCTTTGCAGGAATTATTAAAGACTGTAGATGTCATCTCCCTGCATCTACCCAGGAACACCGAAATATTAAAAGCTGCCGAATTTGATATTTTTGGATCGGGTAAGATTCTAATCAATACCTCTCTTGGTCTTCCGTTTGAAGAGGAAGCTTTTAAGACCTGGATAAAAAGAGAAGGAAATTTTGCCATTTTTGACGGGGATGGTAAAAAGGAACTTTCTGAAGAGACCGAAAACTTGCCACGTATTGTTTCTTCAAATAAAAGCGCGGGCTGGGCTGCAGAGACCCAAAGAAGACTCTCAGAAAAAGTACTCGAAAATGTAAGAAATTTTCTTCAGTGATTACAGTATCAGGTTTCGTGATGATCTCTTAGTGTAAGGGAAAGAAAGGAAGCTCTATATTTGCTAAAAATTGCTTTATGGAATTCATTATGGATCCCTGGCCCTGGTATGTTTCCGGCCCCTTGATCGCCCTGGTCATGTTTTTGCTGATCTTTATGGGCAAAAAGTTTGGTATGTCCTCCAACCTCGAAACCATGTGTACCATGTGTGGGGCAGGGAAGACAACCTCTTATTTTAATGTCGACTGGAAAGGGAGCCGATGGAATCTGGTCGTGGTGCTTGGTGCTGCAATTGGTGGCTTTATTGGCGCCCACTTTTTATCCCATTCCACCGGAGTAGATATTGCTGCGAATACAGTGACCAATTTAGAAGAACTGGGATTCTTTAGTGCCGGGGAAGCTTATTTACCCGAGAGGCTTTTTAGTCTGGAGGCCTTGACACAGCCGGGACCTCTATCCATTTTACTGTTAGGAGGCCTTTTGATTGGCTTCGGAGCAAGATATGCTGCGGGCTGCACTTCAGGTCACGCTATTTCGGGACTTAGTAACCTGCAGCTCCCTTCCTTAATTGCCGTCATAGGTTTCTTCATTGGTGGACTGGTCATGGTACATTTATTATTTCCAATAATTTTTTAAGATGAAAAGAACAGCAGGATATCTTCTTATAGGGATCTTTTTCGGCATCGTGATGTACAAATCTGAAGCTGCTTCATGGTTCCGCATTTATGAAATGTTCCGGTTCGATTCCTTCCATATGTATGGAATAATGGGATCGGCTTTGGTGCTCGGAATTATTGGGGTGCAGCTCATAAAAAGACGTGACGCAAGATCCTTTTTTGGAGAACCAATAAAAATAGCCCCTAAAGATAGAGGCTTCAAAAATTACCTTTTTGGAGGTGTTATTTTTGGACTTGGCTGGGCTTTGGCAGGAGCCTGTCCCGGGCCAATATATACGCTCATTGGAGCAGGATATTTGTCGATCGTGGTAGTGTTATTTGGGGCATTAGGGGGCGCTTTCCTGTATGGATTGCTTCGGAAGTATCTTCCTCATTAGCGGGAAACACAGGCAACAGAAGACCTGCCGTAAACAGAAAGTTCGTAAACTACTCCTTCTCTCCACTTTTCGCCATCAAGTTTCTGGTCTTGTAATTTCTTCTGAAGTAGGTCGATCACCTCAAGATCTTCTGAGGACACGCTTACATGTTGAATGCTATTGTCTTCAGCAATAGAAAAGAAAATAGTAACAGATTGTCCTTCGTCAAGAGTATGGTCGGTATCCCGAAGTAAAAGTTCAATTTCGGCAGAAAGGCTATTGAGATCATATATTCTTCCTGATTTCTCGGCGTAGATAACTGTGCTTACGGTGATCGCTAAGGTCAACAGCAATAATTTAAATCGTTTCATAATTCAAATCTTTAAAGTTAATATCAAATTCTTCGGGGGATTTTGATTCTTTACTTTAAAGACTTCCTGGAAATGAATTCGTTACAGATTTAAGAAAAATTTCTTGTAAATCTTTTCCTGTTAACTTTAAGAGGTTTCAAAAATGGCATTTTTGGCGCTTTATTTTTGATCTGAAAGATAAAATGATGGCAGGGAGATCTGAAATTTTACGGCCATGAGCCTAATGAGAATTACGGTAAGGGAGGTGAGCACATAGATGAGGTCTTGCTGCATTCCGGCTTCATAAAGTAGGATAAAAGCCATACCACCCACTATACATGCAGTTGCATATATCTCTTTTCTAAAGATCACGGGGATCTCATTACACAAAATGTCCCTGATCACGCCGCCAAAGGTACCAGTCATGGCTCCCAGGGTTATAGATATGATAGGGTTCAAATCATTCTGAATACCTATTTCTACTCCGGTAATTGTAAAGATCCCTAACCCGATGGTATCGAAAAGAAAGAGGGATTTCTTCAGGTGGTCCAGATCTTTCCTGAAGATGATCGCGAGAATAGTAACAAATCCAATGAGATAGATATAAATGGTGTTTTCCATCCAGGTGACGGGGGTATTACCTATGAGGATATCACGTACGGTTCCGCCGCCGATGGCTGTTACAAAGGCAATTATAAAAATACCGAAAAGATCCAGCCGCCGGTTCATGGCCGCGAGTGCACCCGAGATGGCAAAGGCAATGGTTCCCAGCAGGTCCAGGATATTGAAGAGGGACAGTTCGATCATGCTGCAAAGGTATAGGAATAGTGGCAGCTTGTAAAGTTCTTCTTCTCAAAGCTAATCATATAATTATATAGTAAATCTGTATAATCAAACCTGTAAGGTTTATTTGAAAGTTACTACTTTTACACTTAGAAATTATTTTGATCATGAGCGAAACCAGAGAAAGAATTAAGTGCTTAATAATAGGATCGGGGCCTGCAGGTTATACTGCTGCCATCTACGCTGCGAGGGCAGATCTTCATCCTGTGATGTACACAGGACTGGAACCGGGAGGACAACTTACCACAACCACCGAAGTTGATAATTTTCCGGGTTACCCCGAAGGTATTGATGGTCCCGCAATGATGATAGACCTTCAAAAGCAGGCTGAAAGGTTTGGAACAGAAGTGCGTATTGGAATGGTGACCGAAGTCCAGTTTAGTAAAGACAATGGCGGAATTCACCAGGTCTGTGTAGATAATTCTAAATGGGTCGAAGCCGAAACTGTGATCATCTCTACAGGTGCGACTGCAAAATACCTGGGACTTCCAAGTGAACAGAGACTAAGAGGAGGCGGAGTATCGGCATGTGCCGTGTGCGAC
Organism: uncultured Flavobacteriaceae bacterium; assembly: GCA_964388165.1. Classification (GTDB taxonomy): domain Bacteria; phylum Bacteroidota; class Bacteroidia; order Flavobacteriales; family Flavobacteriaceae; genus Salinimicrobium. The sequence continues at coordinate 6,882 of CAYLZB010000040.1, forward strand.
GGTTTCTTCTATAAAGGCCAGGAAGTGGCTATAGTTGGAGGAGGGGATACAGCAGCCGAAGAGGCTACTTATCTTGCTAATATTTGTACCAAGGTTACCATGCTGGTAAGAAAGGATGAGCTACGTGCCTCAAAAGCTATGCAGCACAAGGTCTTTAACACTAAAAATCTTGAGGTTCGATTCAATACTGAAGTTGATGAAGTATTGGGTGAACAGGTGGTAGAAGGACTTAGAATGGTGAATAATCAAACCGGCGAAAAGGAGGAGATCAAAATTACCGGACTCTTCATCGCTATTGGACATAAACCTAATACCGAGATCTTTAAGGATCAGCTGGACATGGATAGTACCGGATATTTGATCACCAAGGGAAAAAGCACTAAAACCAATATTCCGGGGGTATTTGCATCGGGAGATGTGCAGGACAAAGAATACCGCCAGGCGATCACTGCTGCAGGAACAGGTTGTATGGCAGCTCTTGATGCCGAAAGATATCTGGCTACAGTAGAAAGTAGTGAAGAAGTTACTGCAAAGTAACCCGGCAATAAAATAGAAAACTGCTCTTACTGAAGTTTCCCCAATTAGTTTCTAATTTCTTGGGAGCACTTCAGAAAGAGCAGTTTTTTTATTTCAAATTAAGTTTCTCAACAATTCCTGGAGTGCACAACTGTGGAAACTTTTTCAGTTTGCACTTTTTCCGAAGTATCAGTCTTGACTTCTTCCCCTGTTGAAAATAACAAGCTGAGAAGTGTGGCAACTAGAATTTCGATGAGGATGCTCATGGCTGAGGGATTGTATCGCTTTCGGTCATAACCGGTTCTTCGTCCTGAAATGCTTCATCAGAACTTTCCTCGAAGCTGTCTTCGGTATCCCAATCGTTTTCAGAATCTCCCCATGGATCTTCTTCCTCGGCAGGACAGTCCAGACATTCAGCTCCCTCTGCAGTAATCTTGAGATATCTTTCTTCGTAGCCGTTGTGCAGAATATCGCCGTAATAATCGGTATTCCTGTGAAAGGAATAGGTGTTATCATTGGCATATAAAACCGTCCCTACCGGCAGAAATAAAGTTACCTGTACCTTTTGGTCCCTGTACTTGTTAGCAGGATCTGTGGTGAGAATTCCGCTAAGATCCAGCCGGCCGTTCGAATAACTGGTGTTGTAATAAATATCTTCTGCTCTTTCACGTGCTGCGTCATAAGTCTTACCTTCAGCAGTTTTGATGATCTCCATTCTACCTGTCGAATCTGAAGTGGATTTCACGATCAACTGTACATTTTGCGACCAGATGACCTTCTTATTATTTTCGTTGTAAGAGATGCTGAAGTCGCCGGATTGATATGGGGTAGAGTTCAACTGAGGATCTCCTACCATGTTCACATAAAGCGTATCGTTTGCAGTTACAGGAAGATTTTCTGTAATTCTCACCTCCCCGTCGAAAGCTCTTTCAGTAGCTTGTTGAATTCCGAAGAAGATCAATCCCAGAACCGAAATGATCCAGAGACCTAAAAGTACCAGTTTTGCAGTCCTTCCTATTGACCTAAGGTTTGTAACCAGGATCTTTAATCCAAGGATAAACAGAAAGAAGAAAGGAATTCCCACTGCAAAAAAGGCAAGAAGAGAAATGATCCAGATGCTGTCTGCTCCAGGGCCTGCGATCTCAACGTAATCTGTCCATGGGGCTTCAATGATCCCAAAAGTCCCTATAGAAAATAAGCCTATAAATAATCCAATAAGCGTAGCTCCTGCTATTAATAGTAAGAAGATCCCTATAAGTTTTACGAACAGGTTGAGAATGAATTTTACGACATCACCTACCGCGGTTGCAGCCGAGCTGGCACCAGACCGCGCTTTATAACCATATTTCTCGTAGTTGATGTCCTTCATCTTTCCCGACACATCATCAAAGCCCTCTCTAATTTTGCGTTCGATGTTGCTAATGGTTACCGGCTCCCCACGCATGGCAAGCTTATCGGCAGTAGTTTTAGCTTCGGGTACAAAGATCCAAAGGGCTATATAGATAAGGATAAAGGCGCCTGTTGAAAAAATGGTAAGCAGGATCCATAGGATCCTTATCCAAAGGGCGTTTATTCCTGTGTAATGTGCCAATCCTGAAGATACTCCTCCAATGTAGCTGTTCTCTGTATCGCGGAAAAGTTTCTTTCCCCTGGTCTTTCTGTAAACAGGCTCATCTTCAAAGATCTCATCATCCAGAACATAATCTTCAGGTTGTCCCATAACAGAGATCACTTCATCCACTTCCCTTAGACCAATAACCTGTTTCTCATTTTTGATCTTTTCTGAAAAAAGTTCGGCTATACGGGCTTCGATATCATGAATGATCTCTTCCTGTCCAGAAGTATTGGTAAGAGATCTTTTGATAGCCTCGAGATAATGTTGCAGCCTGGCATAAGCATCCTCATCAATATGAAAGAAAATGCCGGCAAGATTTATATTGACTGTCTTATTCATGATTTTTAGGTTTTTGGGTAGTTACAATCGTTACTGCAGTTTGCAGTTCGTCCCATGTATGGGTTAGTTCTTTTAAAAATATTTTACCGGTTTCTGTTAGGCCATAATATTTACGTGGCGGTCCACTGGTTGATTCTTCCCAGCGATAGGTGAGTAATCCGGCATTCTTCAGGCGGGTTAGTAAAGGGTAAATCGTACCTTCTACCACCAGGAGTTTTGCACTTTTCAATGTGTCAAGGATTTCGGCTACATAAGCGTCATTATCCTTGAGGACAGACAAAATGCAGTACTCCAAAACACCTTTGCGCATTTGTGCCTTTGTGTTTTCAATCTTCATAGTGTTGGGTTTTGAATGTTGTTGAACTGTTCATTTTTTGATCGATTGATGATTAGTGATTGATTGATGATTATTTATTCGGGAGCCTTTTCAGACTTTTCACTTTCAGTAGTTTCCTGAGCTTCGGGATAATGACCCGCATTAAGGAAATTAATGGTCAGAGGATATTTGTAAAGCTGCCCTTCACCGGCCTTTATGGTTGCTGAAACCACTGCATATAGATTAAGAGCGAAAAGAGCCAGAAGTAAAAGAGCCATGGTCATGATATAGATGATCACCGGACTTGCCTCCAGGGGATTCCCTATCCATTGCCGGTGTTCATTTATATAAAATGATCCTTCAAAGTTCATGTTGAGCCCAATAATGAGGGCTCCGGCAATACCTATCATAATGAGGAAAAAAACGTAAAGGAAAAGACTTATCTGAAAGTTGAGAGCCTGCTTCCCATGTTCATTTACGAAAGGATCATTCTTTTTAGCAGTCCAGAAAATTAAAGGGAATATAAAATTCCCAAAGGGAAAGAAGAACTGCGTAAAGGTGGATAAGTGGATCAATGCTGCCACTGTTTTGTCTTGATTTGGTGATTGATTGTTCATTTTGATTGATTTTCTAATACAAATATATATCTTAAAAACAGTATTATGCAAAACAAAGTACTATAATTTTTATTCAGGGCTGAAATTTTAACATTTGAGCATGTTGAATAATTTGAATACTTTTAGAAAAATCTTCAGTAAGTATGGAAGTTTCTTCCCAAAAATTAAATTCTTTTTTGATGTTCAAACTTCCCAGTGCCTGGCTTTGTGGAGTAAGGGTTAAAGAGATCGATGCAAATCATTGTGTCACTGCAGTAAGGCATCGCTGGATAAATCAAAATCCTTTCAATTCCCTCTATTTTGCTGTACAGGCTATGGCAGCTGAACTTAGTACAGGAGCCTTGGTAATGACCGGCATACGGGCTTCCAAAAAGCCGGTTTCTATGCTTGTCGCTCAAAATAAATCCAGGTTCACCAAAAAAGCGACAGGCAAGATCTCCTTTATATGTAATGATGCCAACCTTGTTACCACCGCCATTGAAGAAGCAATTAAGACAGGGGAGGGGCAAACCTTCTGGATGCGTTCCCGTGGGTTAAATGAAGAGGGGCAGGAAGTTTCTGTCTTTGAATTCGAGTGGACAATAAAGGTGAAGTAGTTAGTAGTTAGTAGTTAGTAGTTAGTAGTTAGTAGTTAGTAGTACTGTAA
>CAYLZB010000040.1:11030-16367 GCA_964388165.1 uncultured Flavobacteriaceae bacterium
AGTAGTTAGTAGTTAGTAGTTAGTAGTTAGTAGTTAGTAGTTAGTAGTACTGTAAGCTTAAACCTCTAAACTCAACTCATTTTTCGATATAACAAAACTTAGGCGTTAAACCTTAAACCTTAATAAGATGAATGCACATGAAATAGACTACGAGATCTTTGGAGAAGAGATGCAGTATGTGGAGCTGGAGCTGGATCCACAGGAGGCTGTAATTGCCGAAGCCGGGAACTTCATGATGATGGACAACGGAATAAAAATGGATACCATTTTTGGCGATGGGTCCAAACAGAATGAAGGATTTTTAGGCAAGGTCCTGGGAGCCGGGAAGCGATTACTCACCGGAGAGAGCCTGTTTATGACCATTTTTTCAAACCAGGTACAGGGTAAAAAGAAGATCAGTTTTGCTTCTCCTTATCCGGGGAAAGTAATTCCTCTGGACCTTACCGAATACGGTGGGAAATTTATCTGCCAGAAAGATGCTTTTTTATGTGCTGCCAAGGGTGTGGCGATAGGAGTAGAGTTTAGCCGGAGACTTGGCCGTGGATTTTTTGGTGGTGAAGGTTTCATTATGCAAAAACTGGAAGGTGATGGAATGGCCTTTGTGCACTCTGGAGGTACTACAGCCAAAAAAGTATTGCAGCCGGGAGAAAAGCTTAAGGTGGATACCGGTTGCATCATTGGCTTCACGAAAGATGTTGACTACGACATTGAATTTATAGGAGGCATTAAAAACAGCCTTTTTGGAGGGGAAGGGTTGTTCTATGCGACCTTGACGGGACCGGGAACCGTTTTCGTTCAATCCCTGCCTTTTAGCAGGCTTGCCGGCCGTATTCTTGCCGCGGCACCACAAGGTGGAGGTAAGGATAAAGGGGAGGGTAGTATCCTTGGCGGCATTGGAGATATTGTGAGTGGAGATAATCGATTTTAGAGTGTTAAATTAGCTTCATCTTGTTCCTGACTTTAAAAAAATTGCTATTTTTATATCGTCAACGAAAACGTTTTCGCTTATTGGTAACCACTACTTTTTCTAACCAAGGTTAACTAATTTTTTAATTATGGCAAGAGCGATGTTCGAGTACACCAAAACCGTGCTAAGTAAAGTTAGTTTTGATGTTACTCTGTTCTGCAAAGAAGTGAAAAAAGCGCTTCAACGACTATTACCTTATGAAATAGAAGAATTGAAGCTTTACATTTTTTCACTAATTCGGCAAAATCCCGAATTAAATCAATGTTTAATTTATCTTAATCCTTAGAAATAAAAAAGCGGCTCAAAAAGAGCCGCTTTTTTTTGATCCTGGTGTTTCCCCAGTTACTTTTTGTGAAGCGGACTAATGATCTGTACGTTGTGGAAAGCTATTGCTCCTTTTACCACACCGGCAATGGTATTGCGAAGCGCTTCTATTATCTGCATTTTTAGCTCGCTTTTGTTATAAATAAGGCTCACCTCCCTGGCAGGATTGGGCTCAATGAACATTCTAATATTTTTCTTTTCGTTTTCCTTTAGATCCAGTGTATGTAGATAGGGCAGGAGCGTCATACCCAAACCTTCATTAGCAAGCTTTATCATGGTCTCAAAACTTCCGCTTTCCAGTTGAAAATGATCTTCACCTGTCTTTCTGCTTGCTTTACATAAATTCAGAATGCCATCTTTAAAGCAGTGACCGTCTTCCAACAGTAAAATGTCGTTGAGGTCCAGATCTTCAACCTGGATCTTCTCTTTGGAATGAAGTCTGTGTCCCGGCGGAATATAACCCACAAAAGGCTCATAATAAAGTGCCTGTTCCTTGATCCCCTGCAATTCCAGTGGCGTGGCAGCAATGGCTGCATCCAGGTGCCCGTCCTGTAACTTTTCAATTATTGCTTCAGTATGTAGTTCCTCGATCTTTAGCTTGACCTTTGGATACTTTTTGATGAAGTTATTCAGGAACATTGGTAAAAGTGTAGGCATTATTGTAGGAATTACACCGAGCCGAAAAAGTCCCCCTACAAATCCCTTTTGCTGGTCCACAATGTCCTTTATCCTGTCGCTTTCATTTACAATATTCCGTGCCTGCTGGACGATCTTTCGTCCGGTCTCGGTAAGTTCAATAGGCTTTTTACTTCGGTCGAATATGAGTACATCCAGTTCTTCCTCAAGTTTTTGTATTTGCATGCTCAATGTCGGCTGAGTAACAAAAACCTTTTGTGCAGCTTTGGTAAAATTCTGATGCTCTGCAACGGCTAATACATAATGTAACTGGGTAATGGTCATTTGTTCCTGAAAATTTGGTTCCGCTGCAAAAGTATTTATTTTTTCTATAGTAGTACTAAAAAAAGACTCGATTATCTATAACGGTATGATTGAAAGTATTGAGATATATCTTCAAATCTGGCGATATCATAAATGACGATTCTAAAAAAGGTCTCAAAAATGGCACTTCTGGATCCTCTTCATTTGTATAAAACAAAAAAGGAGCCGGGGAAAACCGGCTCCTTTTAAAAATTGAAAACTTAATAATTATTCTCCGCGAAGGATCTTGTTAAAGGTTTCGCTGGGCCTCATTGCTGAGGTTACTTTTTCTTCCTCAGGTTGGTAATATCCACCTATGTCTACCGGAGAACCCTGGGCATCTATAAGTTCTTTCAGGATCTGGTCCTCGTTCTGCTTCAGTTTTTCACTAACCTTCTTGAAATGATCTTTTAGTTCCCGATCTTCATTTTGTTCAGCAACAGCCTGAGCCCAGTATAAAGCCAGGTAGAAGTGACTTCCCCTGTTGTCAAGTTCATTGACTTTTCTCGACGGGGACTTATTGGTCTCAAGAAATTCTTCTGTAGCCTTATCTAAGGCGTTGGACAGGATCAAAGCTCTCTTGTTATCATATTTCTCACCTAAATGTTCCAGGGAAACTGCAAGGGCAAGGAATTCACCAAGGGAATCCCAACGCAGGTGACCCTCTTCCACGAACTGTTGTACGTGTTTTGGAGCAGAACCTCCTGCACCTGTTTCGAAGAGCCCGCCCCCGTTCATAAGTGGAACAATAGAAAGCATTTTTGCACTGGTTCCAACTTCCAGGATTGGGAAAAGATCGGTCAGGTAATCTCTAAGAACATTACCCGTTACTGAAATAGTATCTTTTCCATCCTTCAGCCTTTCAAGTGTGTATTGAGTGGCTTCCTGAACAGACATGATCTTAATTTCAAGGCCAGAGGTGTCGTGGTCCTTGAGGTAAGTATTCACTTTCTTAATAAGTTCTGCATCGTGAGCTCTGTTCTTGTCGAGCCAAAATACTGCCGGAGAATTTGTAGCCCTGGCACGTGTTACAGCAAGTTTCACCCAATCCTGGATCGGGGCATCTTTCGTTTGGCAGGCTCTCCAAATATCTCCTTTTTCCACCTCATGCTCCATAAGCACTTTCCCATCTTGAGAAACGATCTGTACGGTGCCTGATTCCTTTATTTCAAACGTCTTATCGTGAGATCCATACTCTTCGGCCTTTTGAGCCATAAGTCCAACATTGGGTACTGTACCCATTGTAGTAGGATCAAAAGCCCCATTTTCTTTGCAGAACTGGATGGTCGTCTCGTACAGGTCGGCATAACTGCTATCAGGAATTACAGCCTTTGCATCCTGTGGTTTCCCGTCTGCATTCCACATCTTCCCCGATGTTCTGATCATGGCAGGCATGGAAGCATCAATAATGACGTCACTTGGCACATGCAGGTTGGTAATTCCTTTATCTGAATTTACCATTGCGAGATCGGGACCTTCTTTAAGGTCTTGCTCGATATCTGAATTTATTTTCTTTTGCTGCTCCTCAGGAAGTTTATTGACAGCACTTAGAACATCTCCAAGTCCGCTGTTTGGATCGGCACCGGCCTGTTGTAACTCACTTCCGTACTTGTCAAAAATGTCTTTAAAGAAGACTTTTACAGCATGGCCAAAAATGATAGGGTCTGAGACTTTCATCATAGTAGCCTTCATGTGGAGGGAGAAAAGAACCCCTTTATCTTTAGCATCTTTAACCTGTTCTTCAAGAAATTGAATAAGGGCCTTTCTGCTCATAAAAGTTCCATCTATAATTTCACCTTTTTGAAGCTGAAGATCCTTTTTAAGTTTAGTGGTACCTGAAGCGGTTTTTAGCTGAATATCAACTTTAGTAGGCTCCTGTACTGTAACAGATTTCTCATTGTGTTTGAAATCATTGCTATCCATTGTAGCCACATGACTCTTTGAGTCTTTGCTCCATTCACCCATGGAATGAGGGTGTTTTTTTGCATAGTTCTTTACTGCTTTTGGAGCTCTTCTATCTGAATTTCCCTCCCGAAGTACCGGGTTTACGGCACTACCTTTTACCTTGTCGTACCTTTCCTTGATCTGCTTTTCTTCCTCGGTTTTTGGCTCATCGGGATAATTCGGCAGATCGTATCCTTTGTTCTGCAACTCTTCAATGGCTGTTTTTAACTGAGGGATAGAGGCGCTAATATTAGGTAACTTAATAATATTAGCTTCGGGTTGTTTCGCCAATTCGCCCAATTCAGCAAGATCGTCAGAAACTTTTTGATCTTCTTTAAGTCTGTCCGGAAATTGAGAGAGTATCCTTCCTGCCAGAGAAATATCCCTGGTCTCCAGGGCTATATTTGCAGGTTTAGTGAAGGATTCTACTATAGGTAAGAAGGAATATGTTGCGAGGGCAGGAGCCTCATCGGTTTTGGTGTAAATAATTTTAGGTGTGTTCGACATATAGAAATTTTTATTTTTTGATCAAAGTGTGTGCAATTTACCATTTTTCGTGCTCATTTCACAGGAGGAAGCGGGAAGATAGTGAGGCTTTGGGGCTGAATAGCAATAAAAAAAGCCATTTCACTATTGGAGTAATGAAATGGCTCTAATGAAATAACAATTATTTGCTGAACTTTTACATTCTCAAGTGAAATCTATATTTCACAAGCAAGTTGTTATTTCATCTGGATCAAATTACATTTCCCAAAAGAGTGTGTGTAATTGATCCGAAAACGTTTTTACCAAATTAAACCAACTATGATGGTCATATTGTTATTCAAAATGGTAAAAACCTATGTAAAGATCTTTGCTCTACATTAGAGTTTAAAAGAAGAATTCCTTGCGACATTCTTTAACTTTCAACTCATAATTAAAGTTACGAAACTAAACCAGATTACACAAGTGATTTAGAGTCAATCACTTATAAATATTTCTTAAAATTTTGAGCAATAAAAAAGCCTCAAGAAATGAGGCTTTTTATAGAATATTTTGAGAGAATTATGCTCTTTTTTCTTTAATACGAGCTTTTTTACCGGTAAGTTCTCTAAAGTAGTAAATTCTTGCTCTACGTACTTTAC
>CAYLZB010000041.1:0-16244 GCA_964388165.1 uncultured Flavobacteriaceae bacterium
TTGTTTCTTCAGCCATTGCTGATAATAATTTGTATCCCGTATTCTTCCGGAAGATGTTTACAATAAAAGAACACAGAAGTGTTTATAATATTGATTTTCAATCCCTTTTAGTCTTCCGACCTATTGCTAAAAGGAGCGCAAAAATACAACTATTTTTTACAATTAACAATGGTCAATTCGCAATTATCACTTAGATATGAGATGTGAGATTTGAGATGTGAGAATTAAAACCCTGGTCGATAATTTTGACGACAGACATTACATTATTCCAATGGCAGAGAAACCAGGATACTTATATATCTACTGTTTTATTTCCCGCTGATTTCGCAGATAAACGCAGATTTTAAAATCCTCAAATCGGAAATATTGGAATTTGGTGCTTGTAATTTGGAATTGATGATCATTGATCATTGTTAATTGCCTCATTGTACAGCTCAAGGATCTTTTCAAATTGGCCTGTGAGAGTAAGATGGGAATTGTCAATTTCTTTGGCGTCTGCTGCTTTTACTAATGGGGAATCTTCACGGGTGGTATCAAGGTGGTCCCTTTCCTGCACATTTTCGAGCACTTCTTTATAGGTAACTTCTTCTCCTCTTTCAGAAAGTTCCTTAAATCTCCGTTGAGCACGTTCTTCCGCAGAAGCGGTCATGAAGATCTTCAGTTCGGCATTTGGAAAAACAACAGTTCCAATGTCGCGCCCATCCATTACAATGCCTTTCTCCCTGCCCATTTCCTGTTGTTGAGCCACGAGCATTTCTCTCACTTCCGGCACTGCAGCAACCTTGCTCACGTATTGCGAAACTTCCATCTGCCGGATCTCTTTCTCCACCTTTTCATCATTCAGGTACATTTCCCCAAAACCGACTTCAGGATTAAAGATGAACTTCAGCTTGATAAGAGGAAGATCGGCGATCAAAGCCGCTGTGTCAAAATTATTTTCAGAAATAAATTTTTTCCGAAGGGCATAAAGCGTCACCGCACGATACATGGCACCGGTGTCCACGTAAACATACCCCAGTTCACGGGCAAGCTGTTTGGCTACCGTACTTTTGCCTGTTGATGAGAATCCGTCTATCGCAATGGTGATCTTTTTTGTCATAGAATGTGCTTCTTCGGCTTAAACTGCCGGAATAAAGGGTTTCAAAAATGTCATTTTTGACACCCATGCAAAAATAATCATTTAAAGCAGGTTTAAAAGGAAAACCTCTTTAAACAAAAAAGCTCCGGGAATTCCGGAGCTTTCTGATCATTTGCATTTATAACTTCTATAACTTTTTCGGATTCTTCACTTTTTCCTTCAGGATAGCGAGTTCCAGGACCTGTGACATCTCCTTCACATAATGGAAAGTGAGACCCTCCAGATATTCTTTTTTAATATCCTCCACATCTCTGCGGTTCTCCTCACAAAGAATGATCTCCTTAATATGTGCCCTTTTTGCCGCCAGGATCTTCTCTTTGATCCCGCCAACCGGCAGCACCTTACCGCGTAAAGTGATCTCTCCGGTCATGGCAATGCTCTTCTTAACTTTCCTCTGAGTAAACAGAGAAACAAGAGAAGTGAGCATTGTTATCCCTGCACTAGGCCCATCCTTTGGAGTGGCACCTTCAGGAACGTGGATGTGTACGTTGTACTTATCCATCACCTCGGGATCTATTCCTAAACTTTCGGCGTTACCTTTAATATATTCCAGTGCAATGGTAGCCGATTCCTTCATCACCTTACCCAGGTTACCGGTAATATTGAGAGACCCTTTTCCTTTTGAAAGTATGGATTCAATGAAGAGTATATCTCCCCCAACCTGTGTCCAGGCAAGGCCGGTGACCACTCCTGCAGTTTCATTGTCCTCATACTTATCCCGTTCCATTTTAGGACTTCCCAGAACGTCCAGTATATCGGAATCTTTGATCTTTACGTTGTACTCCTCTTCCATTGCCATATTCTTGGCTGCATGCCGCACCATCTTGGCGATCTGCTTCTCAAGACTTCGCACTCCCGATTCACGGGTATAACCTTCAACTATCTTTTCAAGTTGTTTCTTTCCTATCTTCAGGTTCTCTTTAGTAAGACCGTGTTCTTTTAATTGCTTCGGAAGCAAATGCTGCCTTGCGATCTCTACCTTTTCTTCGATCGTATAACCGGTTACATTGATGATCTCCATCCTGTCCCTTAAAGCGGGTTGTATAGGTGACAAATTGTTTGCGGTGGCGATGAACATCACCTTCGAAAGGTCGAACGGCATTTCCAGGAAATTGTCGTGGAATTCGCTATTCTGCTCCGGATCCAGTACTTCAAGCAAGGCTGAAGAAGGATCTCCACTATGACCAATACTCAATTTATCTATCTCGTCAAGGACAAAAACGGGGTTACTCGTACCTGCTTTTTTCAAAGATTGAATGATCCTTCCGGGCATAGCACCTATATAAGTCTTTCTGTGCCCTCTAATTTCAGCTTCATCACGAAGTCCGCCCAGCGAGATACGCACGTATTCTCTACCCAAAGCCTCTGCAATAGACCGACCGAGACTGGTCTTACCAACTCCCGGAGGCCCATAAAGACACAGGATAGGAGACTTCATGTCATTTCTTATCTTGAGAACAGCCAGATATTCAATGATCCTTTCTTTTACATCTTCAAGCCCGTAATGATCGCGGTCAAGAATACGCTGTGCTCTTTTAAGGTCAAATTTATCTTTGCTGAATTCCTCCCATGGAAGGTCAAGGAACAGATCCAGATAATTACGCTGAATTGAATACTCGGCCACCTGCGGATTCATCCGCTGCATTTTTGCAAGTTCCTTATTGAAATGCTCCTTTACATTTTGGGGCCACTTTTTCTTTTTTGCCCTGGCACGCATTTCTTCCACTTCCCCTTCATGAGAAACACCACCCAGCTCTTCCTGAATGGTCTTCATTTGCTGGTGAAGGAAATATTCCCGTTGCTGCTGACTCATGTCACTCTGTACCTTGCTCTGGATATCATTTCTAAGCTCCAGCTTATGATACTCTACATTCATGAACTTAAGAGTAGAAAGAGCGCGTTCTTTCAGATCATTGGTCTCCAGCAGTTTCTGCTTTTCCTCCACAGAAAGATTCATGTTGGAGGAAACGAAATTCACCAGAAATGACGGACTTTCAATGTTCTGTATTGCAAAAGAAGCTTCTGAAGGTATATTCGGGCTGTTCTTAATGATCTGTAAAGCCAGATCTTTAATGGAATCTATTATGGCACCAAACTCTTCATTGTCCTGTGCCGGTCGTGCCTCGGGAACCTCTATGATCTTAGCTTTCAAAAATGGCTTTTCGGCGATCACTTCATCAACCTCAAAGCGTTTTTTTCCCTGTATGATAACTGTAGTATTCCCATCGGGCATTTTAAGCACCCTAAGGATCCTTGCAACTACTCCGATCTTATTGATATCCTTGGCTGTAGGGTTCTCTACCTTCTCATCAATTTGAGAAACCACTCCTATGACCTTGGTATCGTTATTAGCTTCATTGATAAGTTTTATCGAAGTATCCCTGCCTGCGGTGATAGGAATTACTACTCCGGGGAATAAGACCGTATTTCTTAAGGGTAAAATGGGTAATACTTCCGGGAGCTCTTCTCTATTAATTTCTTCTTCATCTTCGGGGGTCATTAAGGGAATTAATTCTGCATCCTCATCTATCCCCTGTAATGACAGACTGTCAAGATTTGTAAATTTTGTTCTGCCCATATCTATTTTTAAGTCAAACTGTCACTGCAGTTATTGATTCTTTATCTTCTAAGTTACTTTATTACCTTTACTTAACCTGTTAAACAGAAGGTTAAAGCGCATTTGTATGGCATTAATTCAATTGTTATGCCAACGTACAGAAAAAATATTTAAAAGAAATTTCTGCTAAACTGTAACAATCTCTCTTCCATTCTATCTTTACTATAAAGCTTTAAGATTTTGACACTAACCACCACACATATTGATGAGCTTTTGGAGAAATGCCGCCTTGGAGACGAGCGGGCCCAAATGAAAGTTTACAAAAAATACAGCAAAGCTATGTTCAACATTGCCTGGCGTATTGTGAAAGATTCGGCAGAGGCTGAAGATATCATGCAGGAGTGTTTTTTAAAAGCTTTTGACAAACTGGACACTTTTGAAGGCACCTCTACCTTTGGCGCCTGGCTTAAAAGGATCGTAGTGAACCATAGTATTGCAGTTTATAATAAAAAAACGCGATACACCGAAGTTCAATATGATGATCAATTCAAGCATGTGGCTGATGACTCTTCGGGAGTAATTACCGAAGAGGAGGAGCAAAATCCTAAAGTAAAGATGATCTTAAAAACAATGGAGACATTAAAAGAGAATTACCGGGTGGCGCTAACTCTTCATTTAATTGAAGGATACGACTATGAGGAGATCTGTGAGATCCTCAATATCACCTATGCTAACTGTAGAACAACCATTTCACGGGCTAAAGAAAGCCTGCGCACCAAACTCTTGAGCTATGAAAGCTGATAAAGACCTAAAAGACCTATTCGAGGGGCTGGACTTCGATATTGCCGAACCCACGCTTCACCACGAAGATCGCTTCAGGGAAAAACTGAGACAGCGGCCAAAAAGAAAGAAACCCAGTCATAACGGGATAATTTCCCTCTGGGGACCGGCCATGGCCATTGCTGCAACTTTTCTTGTAGCATTCCTGCTCATCCAGGGAGGAATTGCCAATCCTTTTTCAACAGAACAGGAATTGGCAAATGTCTCACCCGAGATGAAACAAACCCAGGAATTCTATTCCTCTGTGATCAGAGCAGAGCTTGCTTCTTTAAAAGAGCAAAAGACCCCTGAGACTGAGGCGGTCATAGAAGATGCCCTGGTCCAACTGGAAATTCTCGAAAAAGATTATGAGAATCTAAAAAAGGACCTGGGAAAAAGCGGACAGGATAAAAGAGTGATCTACGCAATGATCACCAATTTTCAAAAAAGAATAGACCTATTAAAAACAGTGCTTGAAAAAGTAAATGACATTAACACCCTAAAAAACACCAATCATGAAAACAATATTATATAAAGCGTTGATCCTTTTCTTCCTTGTACCGGCTGTAGCTTGTGCAGAAGGAGATTTTAAAGGAAAGTACACCAAACAAAAGCGTGTGAAAAAAGAATTTAAAGTTTCTGCCAATGATATGCTTAAGATCACCAATAGCTATGGGAACATCGATATTGTGACCTGGGATGAAAATCGTGTAGAAATTGAAGTGCTTGTGCGCACAAATGGAAACGACGAAGAAAAGGTTGAAAAACGTCTTCGCGAAATAGATGTGGCATTCAATCAAACCAGTGGACAGGTAACTGCAAAGACGCTATTGGAGAAAGACAACAATAATTCATTTTGGTCAAGCCTCTTTGGAGGTAGCAGCAATGTGAATATGGAAATAAATTACCGGGTGAAAGCACCGGTGACCAACAGGGTAGACCTTTCCAATGACTATGGAAGTATTAACCTGGACAAACTGCGTGGGGATGCAGAGATCTCCGTTGACTATGGAAAATTGATGATCGGAGAGCTGCATGGAGACAATAACAAGCTTACCTTTGACTACACCCGAAACAGCAGCATTGGTTATGTAAAAAGAGCAAAGATCAATGCAGATTATTCCGAATTCACCATTGATGAAGCAGGAACTTTGGACCTCAGCGCAGATTATACCGACTCTAATATTCTTAAAGTTGAAAACCTTAGCTTTAACAATGACTATGGATCTCTCAAAGTGGAGCGACTAAAGAATATAAAAGGACAGGGTGATTATCTTGGGATAAAGCTTGGGCTTGTATATGGTACCGTGCAGTTAAGTATGGACTATGGATCTCTGGTGATCCAAAAAGTTATGCCTAGCTTTAAAGACATCGATATCAACAGTGATTACACGGGAGTAAAGATTGGATATGACCGGGAGGCGCCATTTAGTTTTGAAGTGAATACATCTTATGGAGGAGTGAATGGAATTAACAACGATACTTTTACTGTCAACAAGCGCAACCAAAGCGGTAGCGATAATTATTACTCCGGGTATTACCGCAGCGGGAATACAGGAGGAAAGATCAAGGTGAATTCCAGTTACGGCAGTGTATCTTTTATGGACTAAGAACAAGAAACATCAATCATTAAAAACATCAATTATGAAAAAATTCATTGCAACCCTTTTTATTGGCCTTCTATGTATAACCACTACGCAGGCACAATGGTGGCAGGGAACCAAAGAAGTGGACGGGAATGGGAAAATGGTGACCAACACCAGAACAGTTTCAGATTATTCTTCGGTTGCCCTTACCGGCTCCATGGATGTGATCCTTGTGAAAGGCAGGGAAGGGAATTTAAAGGTTGAAGCTGAAGAAAACCTGCAAAAGCACATAGTTACTGAAGTAGAGGGCGGAAGGCTGAAAATTTCGGTTGAAAAAGGTTATTCCTTAAATCCTTCCCGCAACCACGATATCGTCATCACAGTTCCTGTTACCGATATTGAAGGAGTGAGTTTGACAGGATCCGGGGACATAAGATCTTCTGACCTGTTAAAGGCCGAAAACTTCAAGATAAACATAACGGGTTCCGGAAATGTAAAGCTTCCGCTTGAGGCAAAGAATACTTCGGCAAACATTACAGGATCGGGAGATATTGATCTTTCAGGAAGCTCTGTAGATTTTGATTGCAAGGTGACAGGTTCCGGAGACATTAGTGCCTTCGACTTCAAGTGCCAGAATGTTTCAGCAACGGTTACGGGTTCAGGCGACATCCAGGTGTATGCATCAGAATCTCTTAAAGCCAGTACTCCGGGTTCAGGAGATATCGAGTACCGAGGAAATCCTAAAAAAGAAGATTTCAGATCCATGGGATCCGGCTCCATCAGCAAGAACTAAGAAAGAATTGCATTAAAGGCTAAGCGGCTTAAGAACCTTCCCGATAGGGTGTCAAAAATGAGGTTTTTAGGCCGCTTCTTTTTTCTGAAGTTTTCCGGTGCGGGGAACCTTCAGCAGGAGAAATACTCCCACCATAAAAAAGGCTGTAAGAAATAAAACGGAAAACCTGATACTACCAAAGATCTGGGTTACCATTCCGTAGAGCAGCATCCCAATAACGATCCCTATTTTTTCTGACACGTCATAAAAGCTGAAGTAGCTGGTGGTATCAAGAGTGCCTTCAGGCAGCATTTTTGAATAGGTAGAACGGGATAAGGTCTGGATTCCTCCCATGACCAACCCCACAAATCCTGCCGCTATGTAGAACTGCATAGGGGTCCTTACAAAAAAGGCATAAACGCAGATGCATATCCAGAGAATATTTACCAGGATAAGGGTCTGTATATTTCCTATTTTTGAAGAGAGGCGGGAAGTGATGGTCGCTCCTGCAACCGCTACGAGTTGGATCAAAAGAATACTGACTATCAAACCTGTGGTGGCATCCTGTCCTGTCCAGTTCACCTCTTCGATCCCAAAGTAGGTTGCTATAAGCATCACGGTTTGTACTGCCATGCTGTAAACGAAGAAGGCCGTCAAATATTTTTTCAACTGCGGATTGTGTTTTAAAGACCTCCAGATGGCCTTCAACTCCCTGAACCCGTTGAAAAGGACATTCCGGGTCAGCTTTTCCTTTTTATTACCCTTTGGAAGATAATAATATGTGATCTGGCTAAAACCTATCCACCACACCCCGGTCAAAATAAATGAAATCCTGGTGGGCATTCCTTCACTTTCAAAACCGAACCATTCATAGTTAAGAACCATTAGAAGACATAAAATAAGCAGAATCACACTGCCAATATACCCAAGAGAAAAACCTTTTGCACTCACTCTGTCCTGTTGTTCGGGAAAGGCGATATCGGGAAGATAGGAGTTGTAAAACACAAGGCTTGCCCAAAAACCGACGAGGGCCAGGAAATAACAGGTAAGCCCAAACCACAGGTTTTCAAGCGAGAACCAATACAGACCGATACAGGAAAGTGCACCCAGGTAACAGAAGAATTTCAGAAAATTCTTCTTGTTCCCAACATAATCTGCAATACCGGAAAGGAAGGGACTCATCACTGCCACGGTAAGGAAGGCTAAAGCCGTAACATAACTAATAAGGGAATCGTTATTGAAGTCGATACCAAGCAGTCGCACGGTGTCCTGCACTACTTCCCCTTTATCATTCTTCACCACAGTGAGTGCAGCATAGAAAATAGGAAAGATAGTCGATGCGATAACAAGGCTGTAAACTGAATTTGCCCAATCATAAAAGGCCCAGGCGGTGAGCAGTTTTTTATTTCCCTTAGGGAGTTGTTGCATGTAGCAGAAAATTAAAAGAGCTGCCAAAATTGGCAGCTCCTAAAATACTGTTTTTTTAATACTATCTATTGAAAGGAAGTTACTCCATACTTACGAGCCTCGGCTCTTGCTTCAGGAGCCCATTTTTCAATGTTATTAATTCTTGTTTGTGGGTTAGGGTGAGTACTAAGGAACTCAGGTGGTGCCTGTCCTCCACTTTCCTGTTGCATTCTTCTCCAAAGGTTTGCTGCCTCGGCAGGATCATATCCCGCAATGGCCATAAGCGTTAATCCAATTCTGTCGGCTTCACTTTCGTGACTTCGGCTAAAGGGTAGCATACCTCCTACAGTTGTTCCCAACCCATAGGCTTGTGCGATTATTTGTTGGGTACTTTCACTTCTGCCGCCTACCGCAGCTCCAACTACTGCTCCACCAACCTGCTGCAACTGTGCCGCACTCATACGCTGCGCACCATGGTCTGCCACGGCATGGGCAACCTCATGGGCCATAATGGCTGCAACCCCTGTTTCGTTCTTCGCAATAGGCATGATACCTGTGTAAAAAGCAATTTTACCACCCGGCATTGCCCAGGCATTCACCTGGTCATCATCTTTTATAAGAGAAAACTCCCAGTCGTAACCCTGCAGATAACCCTGATAGCCATTGGCATCGAGAAATCTTTCGGCAGCAACAGCTATCTTTCTTCCTACATTTTCGATCATTCTAGATTCTGAAGTATTTCTAACTACGTCACTTTGTGCCAGGATCTCATCATACTGCTGAAAAGCAGCCGGAAAGATCTGGGAGTTAGAAACAAAATTGAGGTTTCTTTCTCCGGTAAAAGGGTTGGTTTTACATCCTGCCATAAGCAGTAAAAAACTAACCACTATAGTTATTTGTCTAAGTTTCATAATAAATGGTTTTTGTTAAAGTTACTAAATCAACCCCGCTCCACTTGAAGCTTTAAATTAGGTTTAACAAAATACCTGCCACTTTTTAAAACCGCTGAAAAGCTTTGTTCTAAAAGGAACCATATTCGTAACTTGCAGGCTTTCGTATTTATGACACAACAAAAAAAAGATAAAACTCCGGTACAAAGACTACTGGTTCCTTCCTACATTCTGGCCACCGGAAAAATTCTCACAGCTGTTTCTCCATTCCTGGCCAGCAGGTTTGCAGCCAAATTGTTTCTCACCCCCTTTACATATAAACTTCCAAAGCGGGAGGAAAGAATGGATAAAGAGAGCAGGCAGGAAAAGTTGATCCTTCCACATTACCAGCGGGAAATAGTGGTGTACCATTATGGCAACTCCCCAAAAAAGATTCTATTGGCCCATGGCTGGAGTGGCCGAGGCACCCAGTTGGCTGTTATGGCTGAAGAACTTCTAAAAGCCGGTTATAGTGTTGTTAGTTTTGATGCCCCTGCCCACGGTAAAGCTTCAGGAAAAAGGAGTATGATGCCCCATTTTATTGAAGCCATTGAAGTACTTGAAAAAAAATACGGTCCGTTTGAAGCGGTTATTGGTCATTCCCTTGGGGGCATGTCATCTTTAAAGGCAGTTTCTGATGGTCTTCCCGTAAAGAAACTTGTGATCATAGGCACCGCGAACAGTGTTACACGGATCACACAGGAGTTCGCCCAGAATATGAAGATGAATGATCGTGTTGCAGCAAAGATGAAAGCCTACTTTGACAACAAATTCGGAGTTGACATGGATAGTCTTTCGGGTGCAGTCTCTGCCGAAGGAGTTAAGATCCCTACCCTTGTGGTGCACGATGAACATGATGTGGACGTACATGTAAGTTCGGCTCACGAAATTCATGAAAAGCTGGAAAATTCAGAACTTTATCTAACAGAAGGCCTTGGACACCGACGCATTTTAGGGAATCCAAAGGTAATTCACAAAATCATTGAATTCCTTTCGGTATAATTATTGATTCTTCTGTAAAAAAGAATCATGAAAAGACTTTCCCTTTTAATTTTTTCCTTTCTCCTGCTTAGCTGCAACAGCTCTGCTCAGGATTCAAAAAAGGAAAAAAAATATCCTGTTTCTAAATCTGAGACCGAGTGGAAGGCTGAGCTAAGCCCGGCCGAATTCCAGGTGCTTCGTAAAAAAGGAACAGAAAGGGCATTTTCCAGTAAACTGAATCGTGTTGATCAACCGGGAACATTTGTTTGTGCTGCCTGCGGGAATGAATTGTACAGGACCAAAGATAAATTTGAAAGCGGAACCGGCTGGCCCAGCTTTGACCGGCCAATAGCCGAAGCAAAAGTTGATTACAAGCCCGATGGTTATGCTGCCCTTGAAGTTCTATGCGCCAACTGCGGGGGGCATTTAGGGCACAGGTTCAATGATGGACCACGTAATACTACGGGAAAGAGGCATTGTATCAATGGAATAGCTTTGGACTTTATACCGGCAACGGTAGAGTAGAACGGTCTTTCGGTAAAGTTTACCAATAGTTTAAGACAACCAACGAAGCCTATTTTTTATATTTAAAGAAAGAGTAAAAATGGTCAGAAAATATCCAGTTGAACGTTCAGAATCTGATTGGCGAAAGCAATTATCTGATGAACAATACCGTGTCCTCCGCGAAAAAGGCACAGAAGCACCGCATTCGGGAAAGTACAATATGCACTTTCAGGAGGGAGAATATCATTGCGCTGCCTGTGGAGCAAAGATCTTTGAAAGTGATCAAAAGTTCAGGAGCAATTGTGGATGGCCAAGCTTTGATGATGCCATAGAAGGTGCTGTAGAATATGTACAGGACAGGAGCTTTGGCATGATACGCACCGAGATCCTCTGCTCCAATTGTGGTGGTCACCTGGGTCACGTTTTCGACGACGGACCAACAGAAACCGGACAGCGCTACTGCGTTAATTCGGCAAGTATAGAATTTCAATCTAAATCCAGTTAATTATGAAAAAATTATCCATTTTATTTGCATTTATAGCTTTTAGCCTTACCTCCTGCTCCAGCGATGAACCCGGGCCACAGGGACCTCCGGGTGAGCCTGGTGTGAACATAGTAGGGCAAACCTTTGAATATGAGGATGTAGATTTTGAATATCTCGCCGATGGAAATATATATACCAGTGGAATATTCGATTTTCCTACCGATATCGAGATATTGGAATCTGACGCAATCCTCATCTATCGCCGACAGATCTTGGATGGAGTAGAAACCTGGAGTCTTATTCCGCAGAACTTCTTCTTGGATGACGGCAATATTATACAATATGTCTACAACCAAACGGCGACAGATGTTGAAATTATCATAGAAGGAAACTTTGATCTGAGTGCATTACCCGATCGTTTCACTCAGAATCAATTCTTCAGATTTGTTGTAGTCCCTTCAGACTTTGCATTTGATAACGGCATAGATGTTTCAAATTATGAAGCGGTAATGCAAGCGATAGAGTAAAAATTAATGAGAATTAATAGAAAATTCCTTTTTCTGCTATAGAGAAAGGAATTTTTATTTTTAAACCTCCCAAAAAGTTGAATTTCTGAAGGATTTCCTAATTTCAATTCCTTTCTGTTTAAGGTTAATTTGCGTAAATTCGCTGTCTTAAATTCAGTTACATAAAATTCCGAATAATGAGTAAATACGACGTTATAGTTTTAGGAAGTGGTCCCGGAGGCTACGTGACTGCCATTCGCGCATCACAATTAGGTTTTAAGACCGCTGTTATAGAAAAAGAAAGTTTGGGTGGTGTATGTCTTAACTGGGGTTGTATCCCCACAAAGGCCCTTCTTAAAAGTGCACAGGTCTTTGAATACCTTAACCATGCAAGTGATTACGGCTTAAAAGTAGAAAAAGCTGAAAAAGATTTTGGTGCAGTGATCAAGAGAAGCCGAAATGTGGCTGAAGGCATGAGCAAAGGGGTCCAGTTCCTTATGAAGAAGAACAAGATCGATGTGATCTATGGATTTGGAAAACTGAAGCAAGGAAAGAAAATAGAAGTCACAGATAAAGACAACAAGAAGTCTGAATATTCTGCAGACCATATTATTATAGCCACAGGAGCGCGTTCAAGAGAGCTTCCTAACCTGCCACAGGACGGTAAAAAAGTGATCGGTTACCGCCAGGCTATGAACCTTGAGAAGCAGCCTAAATCTATGATCGTAGTAGGATCTGGTGCTATTGGGGTGGAATTCGCTCATTTCTACAAAACAATGGGAACAGATGTAACCATTGTTGAATTCCTTCCAAACCTGGTGCCCCTGGAGGACGAAGAAGTTTCAAAGCAATTCGAACGCAGCTTCAAAAAAGCAGGAATTAAGGTAATGACCAGCTCTTCTGTGGAAAGCGTAGATACCTCGGGCAAAATGGTTAAAGCCAAGGTGAAGACCAAGAAAGGAGAAGAAACTCTTGAAGCCGAAGTTGTTCTTTCAGCCGTTGGTATCAAATCCAACCTTGAAAATATCGGACTTGAAGAATTGGGTATTAAAACCGATAAAGATAAGATCCTGGTAAGTCAATACTACGAAACAAATGTGAAGGGGATCTACGCGATCGGAGATGTAGTTGCAGGTCCTGCACTTGCCCACGTTGCTTCTGCGGAAGGGATCACATGTGTTGAGAAGATCAAGGGTATGCATGTTGAGCCAATCGACTACGGAAATATTCCCGGATGTACCTATGCTACTCCTGAAATAGCTTCTGTTGGAATGACCGAAAAGCAAGCTAAAGAAGCAGGATATGAACTAAAGATCGGGAAATTCCCATTCTCAGCGTCCGGAAAAGCAAAAGCAGCCGGTACTCCTGATGGATTCGTAAAAGTGATCTTTGACGCAAAATATGGCGAATGGCTGGGCTGTCACATGATTGGTGCCGGCGTGACCGATATGATCGCTGAAGCTGTTCTTGGTCGTAAACTGGAAACCACAGGTCACGAAGTGCTAAAAGCGATCCACCCTCACCCAACCATGAGTGAAGCCGTGATGGAAGCAGTAGCCGATGCTTATGGAGAGGTTATCCACCTCTAAATTGTATATTTTATATTGAATATTGTATATAGGCTCTAGCTGAGTTGAGCCAGAGCAAACAAAAAACCTTCGGAAAATTTTCCGAAGGTTTTTTTATTTATAAGCAGAGTAACAGTCAGCTCTAGGAGGATGCTGAAAACAGTTCAGCAGGACCTACAGGAGTCGAATAGAAATAGTAAGAAATGATAATCAAGGAAACCCTTAATATAAAATATTCAATATAAAATATTAGATCATTACTCCTTATTCATTTCGAAGTCCTTCAATATAGCTTCCATACATATCCTTGAACTGCATTCCTTCAGCAAAACGGAACTTATTAAGCTTCTTGTACTCCACCAGTCCCCAAAGTATAAATTCCTTCAAGAAATAACGATCTTCTTTTGGAACATTCGGTTGATACTCCTGAATAAGCTTATCAAGAGCCGGTATTGATCCCAGAGCCTTCTTATATTCTTCATCATTGTTTTCGTCCAGCAACTCAAATCCGCTTTCAGCGAAGAACCACTCAACAATATCTGCATAAGGATCTTCGGCATCAGGCTTGGAGAGTTTCTCAATTTTAGGGAACATGGTTGGAAAAAGAGTTTTCACAGCCTCCCCAATTAGTTCCATTGCAACTGCTGCACTTCCCTCCTGCTCCCCTTCATAAACAAGTTCGATTTTTCCGGTTATTGAAGGGATCACGCCGAGAAAATCCCCCAGTCTTAAAAGCGTCTTATTTTCCCCATTTTTGACACCTCTTCTTTCAGCTGTACTAAGCAGGTTCTCATAAGCCGTAATACTTAGCCTGGCACTTATCCCGCTGCGGGAGTCGATGTATTCATGATCCCGTGCTTCGAAGCTTATTTGTTCAAGGAGGTCCTTAGCCAGTTCGGGCACATGTACCATTTCAGTCTGGGCAGGATCCAGTTTGGCTTCCTGCTGAGTAATGGTCTTAGCTGTTTTGACCGACATAGGATAGTGAGTAAGGATCTGTGATCCTATCCTATCCTTCAGCGGAGTAACTATACTACCACGATTAGTGTAATCTTCAGGGTTGGCAGTGAATATGAACTGCATATCCAAAGGAAGTCTCAGTTTGAATCCGCGGATCTGAATGTCTCCCTCCTGAAGGATGTTGAATAGCGCCACCTGGATCCGGGCCTGTAGATCGGGCAATTCATTGATCACAAATATACTGCGGTTCGCCCGCGGGATCATTCCGTAGTGGATCACACGATCATCGGCATAACTCAGTTTCAGGTTTGCAGCTTTGATAGGATCGACATCCCCGATTATGTCGGCCACGGTAACATCGGGAGTTGCCAGTTTTTCAAAAAACCGGTCATTTCTATGCATCCAGGAAATTGGAGTATTATCCCCTTTCACTTCTAAAAGTTCTCTTGCATAACGTGAGATAGGTTTAAAAGGATCATCATTGATCTCTGATCCCTCCACCACCGGGATCCATTCATCGAGCAGGTTAACCATCATTCTGGCCAGCCGGGTCTTTGCCTGGCCCCGCAATCCCAGGAAATTGATATTGTGCTTTGAAAGAATAGCACGTTCTAATTCCGGAATGACGGTATTCTCATAGCCATGTATGCCTTCAAAAGCGGCTTCTTCATTTTTTATCTTCTTCAAAAGATTTTGACGCAGTTCGTCCTTTATACTTTTGCTCTTATAGCCGAATTCCTTTAGTGCCCCAAAGGTGGTAAGCTTCTTTATATCCATTTCTCTCTCTAAGTTATTAGGTTCCAAAAAGGGCATTTTTGAGCCCTCTGTATTTTATTCTTTTATCCTTTTATTCTTTTTTTTCTGTTGGTCTCATAATCTTCGAAGATCATCTCTCCCAGACCTTGTAAACCTGTAAAGAAAGCCTTCCCCTGATTTGCCTGGGTAAACTCCCGTACAAAGCGCTCCAGGTAAGGGTCCTGTGCGATCATAAAGGTGGTGATGGGAATATGGAGTTTCCGGGCCTGGCTGGCGGCATTATAACACTTCTCAACGATGTAGGGATCCAATCCCACGCTGTTCTGGTAATAATTACCGTCGCGCTCCCTGATGCAACTCGGTTTTCCATCTGTGATCATAAAGATCTGTTTGTTGGTATTCCGTTTACGCCGCAGCAGGTCCATCGCAAGTTCAAGCCCTGCAACCGTGTTGGTATGATAAGGCCCCACCTGCAGGTATGGCAGGTCTCCAATGGAGATCCTCCAGGCATCATTACCAAATACCAGGATGTCTAAAGTATCTTTAGGATAACGGGTAGTTATGAGTTCTGCCAGGGCCATAGCCACCTTTTTTGCCGGAGTGATCCTGTCTTCTCCATACAGGATCATACTGTGGCTTATATCGATCATAAGCACAGTACTCATCTGGCTTTTGTGATGGGTTTCTTCTACAACGAGATCATCTTCGGTCATGTGAAAATCATCTGCACCATGCTGTATCTGGGCATTGCGAAGGGATTCTGTCATAGAGATCTTGTCGAGCGAATCTCCGAAGTTATAGCTACGGAATTCCCCTGTATGTTCATCTCCCAATCCTACTTGTTTGGTATTGTGGTTCCCGGACCTGCTCTTGCGCAATTTTCCGAAGATCTGGTTCAGCGCCTGCTGACGAATCGCCCTCTCGGTCTTGGCTGTGATCGCAATGCCTCCACCACCCTCTATTTCTTCTCTTATATAACCCTTCTTCTTAAGGTCCTCTATAAAATCATCTATGGTGTAGTTCTCGTCGGTAAGCTTATATTCCTTATCGAGTTGTCTCAGCCAGTCAATGGCCTCATCAAAATCCCCCGAAGTATGGGTGATCAATTCTTTAAAGATCTCGAACAGCTTGTCGAATGGCGGAATATTTTCAGCCTCAAATCTCTTGAATACAAATCCTTTTCTCACATTTTGCCTTTCCATGTTCCAATTTAGCGGTTAGGAACGATATTGTGCAAGCGAGAAAAATAAATTTATGTTAATTAGAAATAGATTTTA
>CAYLZB010000042.1:0-15974 GCA_964388165.1 uncultured Flavobacteriaceae bacterium
TGTATGAGCCCCCTAAGTTAGGACATCCTGCCAAAGTAGCAACAGAATCAAATGGAACTTTTGTTTTGTTGTACATAAAGGTCTCCGCCAGGGTCTTGGCTATAAACCTGTCTCCGAGATTGATCTCCACATCATCCATAGTGAACTGGCAGGGATGTTCATATCCACAGGCGTGGGTGATCTCCAGTAGTTCTTTTCTGAAATTATTAAAGTAATAATTTACCCTTTCTGCCTTGTTCTTGATATTAATTCCTGCCTGAAGCCATCTATTCTGAGTGGCTACGCCGGTAGGGCAGGTATTTGTGTGACAGGACTGGGCCTGGATACAACCTATACTAAGCATGGCCTCTCTGGCTACACTTATGCAATCCACTCCCATGGCAAAAGCCATTGCAGCTTTAGCGGGAAACCCGAGTTTAGCACTACCAATAAAAACAATTTTGTTGGTAAGGTCTCTTGCCTGAAATATCTTGTAGAGATCTGTAAATCCATATACCCAGGGTAAGGCTACATGATCTGCAAAACTGGGAGGTGCTGCTCCTGTACCGCCTTCACCTCCGTCGACCGAAATAAAATCTGGTCCGCGATTGGTTTCGGCCATAATACTTGCCAGCTCCCGCCATTCATCAAGTTTTCCTATTGCTGCTTTTACTCCCACAGGGAGTCCGGTTTGTTCGGCAATTTCTTCGATCCAGTCTACCATCTCCTGCATATTACTGAAGGTACTGTGTGAAGGAGGTGATAACACGTCTTTGCCCATTGGAACATGTCTGATTTCTGAAATCTCTTTGGTGATTTTGGAGGCCGGAAGGACACCACCTTTACCGGGTTTAGCTCCCTGGGACAGCTTAACTTCAATGGCCCTGATGCTGGGATATTCCTCAACCATTTTAACCAGCTTTTCCATGGAAAAGCTGCCATCGGGATTTCTAACACCAAAGTAACCGGTTCCTATCTGGAACACCACATCGGCACCTTTTTTATGGTAGGGAGATAAGCCTCCTTCCCCTGTGTTATGGAAGGCGTAGGATTTTTTGCAACCCACGTTAAGTGATTCTATAGCGCGGGCACTCAGGGACCCAAAGCTCATGGCAGACACATTGATAACAGAAGCCGGTCTGAATGGCCGACGCCTGTTATGATGCTCCCCAATTACTTTTGCGCATGCCAGGAAATAGGGGTCCTCAATATTTATATGCTTTTCGGGCATGTGGTACGGAATGACCGCATTGTTGATAAAGACGTAGTTTACTTCATAGATATCCTGGTCGGTCCCAAAACCTTCATAGTTATTCTCATTTTTGGAAGATGCATAGACCCACCCTCTTTCAATGCGGTTAAAAGGAAGTTCTTCCCGGTTACCTGCAACTATATATTGTCTAAGTTCGGGACCTATGCTTTCCAGCATATACCTGAAGTGCCCTACTAATGGAAAGTTGTGCAGGATGGTGTGTTTTTTATTGATGAAGATGTCATAAATCACCACCAAAGCAATAAAAATAAGGAGCCACATCCACCAGGAGAGATCTCCCAGAAAGTCAAGAACATTATCCATAAATGAGATTTTTGGCTAAAAACCAAAAGTTAGCTTATAAAGCAGCAGCTCCAAAATTAATTTCTTTAAAAAAAATGTAAAATGCTTAAAAGGGAGTCTGGTACAGGCTAAAAAGATATAAGCGGAGGGTTCGGTTTTTAGCTCATTTTACTTATTTTCACCGTTCAAAAGAAGATAATATTGGAATCCTATTTAGCCGAACTAAATGATGCGCAGAGGGCTCCTGTTTTGCAGAAAGACGGAGCTATGATCGTGATTGCGGGTGCGGGATCGGGCAAGACTCGTGTTCTTACCTATCGTATAGCCTACCTTATGAGTCAGGGAGTTGATGCCTTTAATATTCTGGCACTTACTTTTACCAATAAGGCTGCACGCGAAATGAAGACGCGAATTGCAAAGATCGTAGGTAACAGCGAGGCAAAGAATCTATGGATGGGAACCTTTCACTCCATTTTTGCTAAAATGCTGCGTTTCGAGGCCGACAAACTGGGTTATCCTTCGAACTTCACTATTTATGATACCCAGGATTCCCAGAGGCTCATTTCGGCTATTATAAAAGAAATGGGGCTGGACAAGGATGTTTACAAATATAAGCAGGTCTATTCGCGAATCTCTTCTTATAAGAATAGCCTTATCACTGTTAAGGCTTATTTTCAGAATCCGGAGCTTATGGAGGCCGATGCCATGTCCAAAAAGCCAAGATTGGGGGAGATCTACAGGGAATATGTTGACAGATGTTTTAAGGCAGGAGCAATGGACTTTGATGATCTTTTGCTTAAGACCAACGAATTGCTTAACAGGTTTCCCGATGTGCTTCAGAAGTATCAGAATCGCTTCAGGTATATCCTTGTGGACGAGTATCAGGATACCAACCATTCACAGTATCTTATAGTAAAAGCACTTTCAGATAAGTTTCAGAACATATGCGTGGTAGGTGATGATGCACAGAGTATCTATGCTTTCAGGGGGGCTAACATCAATAATATTCTGAATTTTCAGAAAGATTATGAGGATGTGCAGACCTACCGGCTGGAGCAAAATTATCGCTCTTCAAAGAATATTGTAGAGGCTGCCAATTCCATCATTGAAAAGAACAAGACCAGGCTGGAGAAGGTAGTATGGACAGCCAATGAAGATGGTCCAAAGATCGTGGTGAACAGGTTATTGACCGATGGGGAAGAAGGAAGGTTTGTTGCAAGTTCCATTTTTGAAAACAGAATGGAGAACCGGCTGAAGAATGGTGACTTTGCTATTCTTTATCGAACCAATGCCCAGAGTAGGGCCATGGAAGATGCGCTTCGGAAAAAGGATATTCCGTACCGAATTTATGGCGGACTCTCCTTCTATCAACGCAAGGAGATCAAGGATGTCCTTTCTTATTTGCGATTGGTGATCAATCCAAAAGACGAAGAGGCTCTTAAACGGGTGATCAATTATCCTGCACGGGGAATTGGGCAAACAACTGTAGACCGGTTGACCATTGCCGCAAACCACTATAAAAGATCAATTTTTGAGATCATAGAAAATCTCGACAGGATCGATCTCAAAATAAACAGGGGTACTAAAAATAAGCTGGAAAACTTTGTCAACATGATCAAAAGTTTTCAGATCATGAATGAGACTGCAGATGCCTTCACAATAGCCGAAAATGTTGCAAAGAAGACGGGGCTGCTTCAGGAGCTAAAAAAGGATGGAACCCCGGAAGGTATAGCCAGGATCGAGAATATTGAGGAATTGCTCAACGGGATGCGCGATTTTGTGGAAGGTCAAAAAGAACTTGCAGATGCGACAGGTTCTCTTACAGAATTTCTGGAAGATGTAGCCCTGGCAACCGATATGGATAAGGATTCGGGTGATGATGATCGGGTTGCACTAATGACCATCCATCTTGCGAAAGGATTGGAATTTCCATATGTATATATAGTTGGAATGGAAGAGGACCTCTTTCCTTCTGCCATGAGTATGAACACCCGGTCTGAACTTGAGGAAGAACGCCGTCTCTTCTATGTTGCCCTCACCCGGGCAGAGAAAAAAGCTTTTCTTACCTATACCCAGTCCCGTTATCGCTGGGGAAAATTAGTAGATGCCGAACCGAGCCGGTTCATTGAGGAAATAGACGAGAAGTTCCTGGAATTTATGATTCCGCAAGATGATTACAAGTACAAGCCGCTAATAGATACAGATATTTTTGGAGAGGTCGACAAAAGCAAATTCCGCCAAACAAAGCCTGTAAATGGTACGCCGCCGCCATCTCATAAACCTACAGATGAACAACTCCGGAAGCTGAGAAAACTTCGCCCTGCAGCTTCACCCGATGCTCCCACATCCTCAGGTCCTGCTGTGAAACTGGAGGCCGGTGATGAGGTAGAGCACATGAGGTTTGGAAAAGGACGGGTTTTAAACATTGAAGGTGTGGGGCAGGACAAAAAAGCTGAAATTGATTTCGAGAATGGCGGAATAAAAAAACTACTTCTGAAATTTGCCAAATTAAAAGTGCTTTCCTGAGGTTAAGTATTTGTTATTCTTTAGGTTAGGCTTATTCTTCTTGGTATTTTTAAAAGAAAATATGATAAGAGAAGGTACCGAAGTCACTTGGAAATGGGGAAAGGGAACAGCAACCGGAAAGGTTGAAAATACCTTTGATCACGAAGTCACTCACACTATAAAGGGAACCAGGGTCACCCGAAAAGGCAAACCCGACAACAAAGCTCTGTATATAAAGCAGGAGAATGGTAATGAAGTCCTCAAACTGGAGAGTGAAGTGGAGAGAAAGGATTAATTTTTTACCGGAAGTATTACCAAAAGGCAGTGAATTTTTGTAATTTTTGATGCATTTAAAAATTTGGAACTATGGCAGAGCTTATTAGGATCTATGAAGAAAATCCCAATCCCAAAGAAATTAAAAGAGTTGTTGAGGCCCTAAGAGATGGAGCCCTTATCATTTATCCCACAGATACGGTCTATGGTCTGGGATGTGATATTACCAATAATGCAGCTCTGGAGCGAATAGCCCAGATTCGCGGGGTAAAACTGGAAAAGGCTAACTTTTCTTTTATCTGTGAAAGCCTGAGTAATCTTTCAGACTACGTAAGGCAGATTGACACTCCTACCTTTAAGATCCTTAAGCGGAATCTTCCCGGTCCTTATACCTTTATACTCCCCGGAAATAATAATCTGCCATCAGTTTTTAGAAAGAAGAAGACAGTAGGTATACGGGTGCCCGATAATAACATTTGCAGGGCATTGGTAGCCGGTCTTGGAAATCCCATTGTATCTACCTCCATTCGGGACGAGGACGAAGTCCTTGAATATACCACAGACCCGGAGCTCATCCTCGAAAAGTGGGATAATTTGGTAGAGATCGTGATCGACGGTGGATATGGAGATAACATCCCATCCACTGTAATAGATCTTACTACGCCGGAGCCTGAAGTAATTAGGGAAGGTAAAGGCAGTCTAGAGATACTCTAGTTGTTCCACAACGGCACCTATTACCCTTTGCTCGAAATACTCATGTAGTTCCTCAGGGGACAGGATATAACCTTTCTTTTTAGCTGCTTCGGCCAGGAGAAATCCTTCGTAGGAAGCCTGTTTTCTTTGAAGAGGGGTACCATGATGTTGTTCAAATTCGAAGGAACAATCTCCTGCCTGGTAAAACAGTTCAAAGAATTCTTCTGCTCTTTTCCAGTTATATGTTGCCCCACGTTTATGTGTCATATAATATCCCGAAAAGAAATCGGCTTCCAGTTCCAGGGTTCGGGTTCTTTCTGCAGGGGTTTCAAAAGCCACGGGATACCATGATCCCATGTTTTGAAATTGAATCTGGTGCGCCCATTCATGTGAGAGGATCCCCGTCCACACAATCTCTTCCTCTAACCCTGTCTCGGCAAAAAGCTGGATAAGGCCATCGCCAATTACGATGCTGCCGTTATGTGAAGCATAGCCATCACTGGAAATGAAAGGTGACTCCGGCAAAACCGGTGAAATGCTGTTGTAGTAGAGTATCTCATCAGCTATAGGTATGAGGTGCTCCTTTTGTTCTACATCTTCAATAAGATACCACAGGATCTCTATGAGCTTATCTCTGTTATTCAGAGTCTCACTGTGCTGTCCATAGATCTTGATTTCCTCATCAAGGTCCCAAAACATTTCAAGATCTTTTTTAAGTCTTTGGACGAGATGAGTATGTTCTCCATCTTTTCCAAAATATTGTGGACCGATTGGAAGAAAAGGCGCATAACGGTTTAGATATACGTATTGCTGAAAATGTGCTGTAGCTACAGGATCTTCAATAAGTGCAAGGAAATGTTTCCCCCGTACTTCAGAAAATTTTGTAGCTCCACATTCTGAAGGAATGATGGCATTGAGCACTGTCTCCTGCAGGTTTTCAGACAATAAAGGGATTTCGGGCATTGCAGATTTTGCCAAAAGAGTCTTCTGGAAAACAGGTGGGTGATTTAAAGGATACAGATTTCCTTCTAATGGGATTTCCGGTTGTTCAGTTTCACAGGCTATTACCACAATAGTAGTCAGGACTGGCAACAGTAAATTTTTGCAGAGACGTAACATAGCAGGTTCTTTTAAGACTTTGGGTAGGGGAATGGTAAAATTAAAGGAATCTGCTTCTTCAAATCGTAATTAACTGAAAATTAACATGTTAAAGTTGTAGGAGAGGGTGTCAAAATGTAGGAAATGAAAAAAGCCCGGCACTTGCCGGGCTTTAAAAATTATAAGAGATGCTTATTTAGCAGACTCCATACCTTCTTCAATAAGGTTGTAGAACTGGTCAAGTTTAGGAAGGATCACGATACGTGTTCTTCTGTTCTTGGCTCTACCTTCTGCAGTTTCGTTTGATGCAACCGGCACATAGTAACTTCTACCTGCAGCCGTCATTCTTTGTGGCGCTACACCATGCTCTTCCTGAAGAACACGAACTACAGAAGTAGCTCTCTTCACAGAAAGATCCCAGTTGTCCTGAAGAACTGCGTTTCTAATAGGCTTGTCATCAGTATGACCTTCAACCATAAACTCAATGTCTGGACGGTTCTTCACTACAGTAGCAACTTTACCTAATACTTCTTTAGCACGGTCGGATACATTGTATTTTCCGCTTTCGAAAAGAAGTTTGTCAGAAATAGATACATAAACAACACCTTTTTCTACGTTGATCTGGATGTCTTCATCACTCATATTTCCAAGCACACCTTTAAGACTTGTCACTAAAGCAAGAGTTACAGAATCTTTCTTAGTGATTGCATCCTGCATACGCTGGATCTTCATGTCTTTTTCCTTGATGCTTTCAAGAGAACGTTCGAGGTTTTCAGCTTCTTTTTTAGATAAAGTAGCAAGGTCACCAACGTTGTTCAATAAAGCGCTATTTTGATTGCTTAATTGGCCAATTTGCTGGTTTAGTCTTTCTTTTTCGTCAAGACATGAGTTAAGCTTAACAGTTGCAGTGTTTAGCTTATCTTGAGTCTCCCTTTGTTGAGCTTCCAACTCGGCATATTTCTTCGATGATACACAAGAAGAAAAAAGGAGGGCAGCGGTTGCCGATAAAAGCATGAATTTTTTCATAATTCTTAATTGTTGTGATTAAATGTTAAACGTGTCAAAAATACAAAATCTGAGGTCATGGGGAAATTTAAACAGCACTTTAATAAAATATTTTAGAGCCTTCTAAACGTCTTAATTCCCTGTAGATAATATGCCCATACAACGGAGAGTTTATGATAATATTTTGCGCTTTTTTGAAGATTGTTCCTTTTTTTCCACATTTTTCTGAATTGCAGGTAAAAATCAGCATGGGCTTTTAAGATAGCTGCTGTGTGTGAAGGCTTTAGCTCAAAAATAAATTTCATTCCGGCGAGGCCGTCCAGGATCAATCGGAGAAAAATTAACACAAGAATTTGCCCCTTTGGAGCATTTTTAAGTAGTGTGAATAAACTGTTCCTGAAGTTTAAAAAAGTTTTACGCGGGTGCATGCTGTTCAATGTGCCTCCACCAAGGTGATAGACCAGTGAATTACCAACCGCTTTCACCTTCTTTTTCATATTAAAAAAACGCCAGCAAAGGTCAATTTCTTCCTGGTGCGCAAAAAAATCTTCATCAAAACCTCCGGCTTCAAAAAAGTCAGATCTTCTTACCATCATACACGCGCCCGATGCCCAAAAGACCTCCCTGGTGTCATTATACTGTCCCAGGTCTTCTTCCAATGTCTCGAAAATTCTACCACGGCAATAAGGATATCCTAAAGCATCAATAAATCCGCCTGCAGCTCCCGCATATTCAAAAAAGTTCTTTTTGCGATAGTTGAGGATCTTGGGCTGAACTGCAGCAACATCTTTATTCTTCTGCATTTCCTGAAGTAGTGGTGGTAACCAGCCGGGGGTAACTTCTACGTCGCTGTTCAACAAGACGAATACATCTTCTCGAAGATCTGCCAAAGCGTCGTTATAGCCTTTAGCAAAACCTCCATTGCTTTTATTTCTAATGATCTTTACCTGCGGAAAGTTCTGTTCAAGAAAAAGGAGGGAGTCGTCTGTAGAAGCATTGTCGGCGACATAAACGGTGGCTTCAGGAGAGAGGTTGACAACCGAAGGAAGGAATTGCTCCAGTAAGGCTCTTCCGTTCCAATTGAGTATAACGACAGCTGTTTTCACTGCTGCAAATTAAGGGAAAATTGGGGTATCTCGGGAAAGGGTCTCAAAAATGTCTTTTTTCAGGTCCATTCCGGCAGATCCGGAAGGAAGTGATATTTTTCAGCTTCATAGTCCAACTGACAAAAATAATGCTGAAGCCCGTTGGTCACCATGAGATATGTTGCCTGCAACGCAAGGTTGTACCGGGCTATTTGATCAAAAGTATCCTGTGTTATTGGAACCGAAGCAGCTTTACATTCCACAACCAGATGAATGCTTCCGTCAGGCCGGTAAGCGAGTACATCATATCTTTTAATAAGATCGTGCACCTTTAACTGCTTCTCGACATTGAGCAGGCTTTTCGGGAATTTCTTTTCCTCTAAAAGAAACCGGACCACATGTTGACGCACCCATTCTTCTGGCGTTAACAAAATGAATTTTTTCCGAAGCTCATCAAAAACAGCTACTTTATTTTCGCTATTTTTGAGCCGAAATGAGTAGCGGGGGAAATTAAGTTCATGCATGCTCAAAAGTAGAATTTTTTCAGAAGAAAGATATCTTCAACCTCTCCGGAAAACCAGCTGTAAATGGATGACGTAAAAAATATTGTAACTGCCATAAAAAAAGGTGACGTAAAACCCATCTATTTTTTAACGGGAGAGGAGCCTTACTTTATTGATAAGATCTCAGATTATATTGAAGATCATGTATTACAGGAAGAGGAGAAGGGGTTTAATCAAATGGTGCTTTATGGTCGCGATGTGACCATTGATGATATTGTTGGTAACGCCAAGCGTTTTCCTATGATGGCCGAAAGACAGGTGATCATAGTAAAGGAAGCCCAGGATCTCTCCCGCAACATTGAGCAGTTGACGGCCTATGCCGAAAATCCGCAACCTTCTACAGTGCTTGTTTTTAATTACAAGTACAAAAAGCTTGATAAACGGAAGAAGCTTTATAAAGCGGTAGCTAAAACCGGAGTGCTTTATGAGAACAAGCGGCTATATGAAAACCAGGTGGTTGACTGGATCCAGAAAGAAATGCATTCCCGGGGCTACCAGATTTCACCTAAAGCCGCTCAAATGCTTCTGGAAT
Organism: uncultured Flavobacteriaceae bacterium; assembly: GCA_964388165.1. Taxonomy (GTDB): domain Bacteria; phylum Bacteroidota; class Bacteroidia; order Flavobacteriales; family Flavobacteriaceae; genus Salinimicrobium. The sequence continues at coordinate 9,289 of CAYLZB010000042.1, forward strand.
TCCTGGGAAACCAACTTGACAAGATCGATAATGAACTAAAGAAGCTGCAGCTTATAGCGCCTAAGGGAACTATCATCACTCCTGAACTTATTGAAGAGAATATTGGAATAAGTAAGGATTTCAACATTTTTGAACTCCGCAAGGCTATAGGTATGAAGGATACGCTAAAGGCGCACCGCATTATCAATTACTTCTCACAAAATGAAAAGGACCACCCCATGGTGGTGACCGTGGGGCTGCTATTCAGTTTTTTTTCTCAACTGCAACAGTACCATGCCCTCACAGATCAGTCTGAAGCCAACGTGGCAAAAACCCTGAAAGTGAACCGGTTTTTTGTTAAAGATTACGTCACAGCAGCCCGAAATTACAATATGAAAAAAGTGAGCAGTATTATCTCATTTTTGAGGGAGACAGATGTAAAAGGTAAAGGAGTAGGGGCCGCTAATGTACCACAGGGAGATCTATTGAAGGAACTTCTGGTTAAAATCATGCGATAACATGGCAAATATAGACAGCTGGGTAAGTGCAGCACGATTAAGAACACTACCATTATCTATTTCCGGAATTTTAGTTGGTAGTTCCATAGCTGTGGCTCAGGATGAATTCAACTCAGTGATCTTCACTCTTGCTCTGGCAACGACTTTAGGTTTGCAGATCCTGTCCAACTTTGCAAACGACTATGGTGATTTCGTAAAAGGTACCGACAATGAAGACAGGGTTGGACCACAGCGTACGCTCCAAAGTGGATTGATAAGCCAGAAAGAAATGTTCCGCGGAATGGTAGCTACAGGCGTGCTTACCTTTATTTTTGCAGTCACTCTTATCTATATTGCCTTTGGCACCCGAAGCCTGCTGTTCGGGATCATCTTCCTGCTCCTGGGAATTGCAGCTATTGCTGCAGCGATAAAATATACCGTGGGGGATTCAGCGTACGGCTATCGCGGGTTGGGAGATCTTTTCGTTTTTATCTTTTTTGGAATGGTAGGGGTATACGGCTGCTATTTTCTCTATTCCCTTGAATGGGACTGGAGGGTGTTGCTTCCTGCAGCTACGATCGGCTTTCTAAGTGCCGGAGTTCTCAATCTTAATAATATACGGGACCGTGCCGCCGATGCTAAGGCAGGCAAGAATACATTGGTTGTAAAGATGGGTGAAAAAAATGCCAAACAATATCATTATTTTTTATTGTTGGCAGCCTTTACCTGTATCATCATGTTTTCTGCTTTTTCTTTTACCGGGATTGATGACCTCCTATACCTGGTAGCATTTTTTCCGCTTTTGATGCACCTAAAAAGAGTCATGGAAAATGAAAATCCCGTTCTGCTGGATCCCGAACTTAAAAAACTTGCTTTAGGAACTTTCCTTTTAGCAGTTCTTTTTTCATTAGGTCAGATATTATAGGTCTCGAAAATGCCTTTTTTGGAAGGTATTTTCGGCAGATTTTGTAATTTGTTTTGAAAACATCACATCATGAAAATTACTCATTACGCACACAGTACTTTTTCAATTGAAGTCAAAGGAATCACTTTGTTGATCGACCCCTTCATCACCGGAAATGAAAAGGTGAAAGACAAGGTGAATATTGATGATCTTAAGGCAGATTACATATTGCTTACCCATGCCCATCAAGACCACACTTTAGACGCAGAGGCAATAGCGAAAAGAACCGGAGCTGTGATCATAAGTAACTTCGAGATCACTTCTCACTATGAGAAAAAGGGGCTGGAAGTTCATCCTTTGAACCATGGTGGTAAATGGAATTTTGATTTTGGGACAGTAAAATACGTAAATGCTATTCACACCAGTTCTTTTCCCGATGGGAGCTACGGCGGGCAACCCGGCGGTTTTGTGATCGAAGGGGAGCACAAGAATATCTACATTGCGGGAGATACAGCCTTAACGATGGATATGAAGCTCATCCCTATGCACACAAAACTGGACCTGGCAATTCTACCAATAGGTGATAATTTCACTATGGGAGTTGATGACGCTATTCTTGCCAGTGATTTTGTTGAATGCGATAAGGTCCTGGGTTGTCACTACGACACCTTTGGATACATTGAAATAGATCATGAAGAGGCTAAGCGTAAATTCTACGAAAAAGGGAAAGATCTCATGTTGCTGGAAACAGGAGAAAGTATTGAGCTGTAAATAAGAACTGTGCAGGCAACCTATCACAAGTACATACTAGATTTTAAACGCCCCAGCGGAACTTCCCGGGGCGTTCTTACTCAAAAAGAAACCTGGTTTCTAATTCTTGAAAAAGATGGCAGGACAGGAATTGGAGAATGCGGGATCTTAAGAAGCCTAAGCTTTGATGACCGGCCAGATTATGAAGAAAAGCTGAAGTGGGTCTGCGAGAACATACACCTGGGTGAAGAAAAGCTGTGGGAAGAGCTGCGGGATTTTCCCAGTATCCAGTTCGGGGTGGAAATGGCCTTCAGGTCTCTTGCTGCAAATGATCCTTTTCTTCTCTTTCCTTCGGCCTTTACACAAGGCAAAGCAGCTATTCCAATCAACGGACTCGTTTGGATGGGAGAGGAGCAGTTCATGAAAGAACAGATCATTCAGAAGATAGAAGGAGGCTTTAAATGTATAAAGCTGAAGATTGGAGCTATTGATTTTGAAACTGAAATAGATCTGCTGAAATATATTCGAAGAGAATTTTCTTCAGAAGAAATAGAGATAAGGGTGGATGCCAATGGGGCTTTTTCTCCGGCTGAAGCACTTGAAAAGCTGAAGCGCCTAAGTGAGCTCGAGCTTCACAGCATAGAACAACCCATAAAACAAGGTCAGCCGGAAGAAATGGCAAAACTTTGTGAGAGCACCCCTTTGCCAATTGCACTTGATGAAGAACTTATTGGTGTGAGCGATGTAACGGAAAAGAAAAAACTATTACAAACAATAAAGCCGCAGTACCTTATCTTTAAACCCAGTTTAATTGGCGGAATCAAGGGTACCCGGGAATGGATAGATCTGCTGGAGGAGAAAGAGGCTCACTGGTGGATCACGAGTGCCCTTGAAAGTAATGTGGGATTGAATGCCATAGCACAATTTACATTCACTCTCGACAACCCAATGCCCCAGGGATTGGGAACAGGAGGCCTGTATACTAATAATTTTGAATCACCTCTGGAAGTTGCTTCGGGAGAGTTATGGTATCGTCCCTCTCAAAAATGGAATTTTAACTTATAGTTTATATCATGTTCATAAGGCAAGCCTACAATGCTAAAACCGAATGGTGGCGATATTTAATTGGCCTCGTAATAATTTTTCTGGCATGGCAGCTGTTTGGAGCTTTGCCTTTCATGGCAGCACTTTTCTTTGAAGCAGGCCCAGAAGTATTAAACCTCACTCAGGCAGAAATGATGCAGGTCCTGGATTCAAACCTTTCATTCTTCCTGCTTTTATTGTCATTTGCAGTAGGACTTGCCGCACTTCTTTTTGTAATAAAATTTTTGCATAACCAAAAGATCAAAGAAGCTACCACCACCCGAAAGAAAGTGGATTGGGGGCGGTTCTTTTTTGGATTTAGCGTCATCGCAGTTTTCACCATTGTTACCACCATTGTTGATTACAACCTGAGACCCGAAGATTTCCTGTGGAATTTTAAAATGGTGCCTTTCCTTATCCTGGCTGCTATAGCTTTTATCATGGTACCATTGCAAACCAGTTTTGAAGAATATTTATTCCGGGGTTACCTGATGCAGGGGCTTGGAGTTCTTGCCGGTAATCGCTGGGTACCTCTCATAGTTACTTCTGTCATATTTGGAAGTCTACACTTATGGAATCCTGAAGTAGAAAAACTCGGTTACATCATCATGGTCTACTACATAGGTACCGGTCTCCTTCTTGGAATCATGACCCTTATGGACGAAGGACTGGAACTAGCCCTGGGTTTTCACGCCGGTAACAACTTAGTAGGAGCCTTGTTGGTAACAGCCGACTGGACTGCTTTTGAAACCAATTCTGTTTTAAAAGATGTCTCAGAACCTTCGGCCGGATTGGATATTTTACTTCCTGTCGTGATCGTATATCCTATCTTCCTCTTTTTAATGGCTAAAACCTACCGTTGGAATAACTGGGGAGAAAAACTCTTTGGCAAAGTGAGTCCCCCGCCTCAAAGCCTAAAGTATTCTGAAGAAATTTAATATTCCTGTACAATTTGTTAACTTTAGGTTTTAAGCGTTAAACTTTACTAAAGTTATGCAAGATAAATTCAGCTTACCTGAAACGCATCCCGAATTCAGGCTTAATGGTTTATACTACAACAATGAAGATCTGGCTGCTGTTGCCTATAGTCTTATTAAGGAAGGAGAACCTTATGAAGGGCAGGCAGGAAATTTTTTGTTGGACTGGCTGAATGATAAAGATTATGTAGAGGTGAAAACTTCAGGGTCTACCGGGCCTCCTAAAAAGATCCAGATAAGAAAGCAGCAAATGATCAACAGTGCCAGGGCAACCGGTAAATATTTTGATCTGGGCCAGGGCATCACAGCACTGCACTGTCTTCCCGTGAATTTTATTGCCGGTAAGATGATGCTGGTTCGGGCAATGCTTCTGGGTTGGAAACTGGACCTCGAACTTCCCAAGGCAAATCCCCTGGATCGTATTTTCAAGATCTATGACTTTTGTGCTATGACCCCATTTCAGCTGGACAATTCTCTTAGCCGACTTCATCTGATAAAGAAACTTATCGTTGGAGGAGGGGCAGTATCTGCCAATTTGCGCAATCTGGTACAGGGTATAGGTACAGAAGTCTATGAGACCTATGGAATGACCGAAACGGTCTCTCATATCGCGGCTCGTCGTATCAATCCGAAGAAAAAAGGGCAGGATGATCCCGTGCCTTTTACTACCCTGCCAAATGTAAAGATAGATGTAGATGACAGAAGTTGTTTGGTAATTGATGCACCACAACTTACAGATGAAACTTTGGTAACTAATGACGTTGTCGAACTTGTTTCAGAAAAGAGTTTTATCTGGAAAGGGAGGATAGATAATATAATTAACTCGGGAGGGGTGAAACTTCACCCCGAAGAAATTGAAGCTAAACTCGCTCCAATTATTGCCCACAGGTTCTTTATTACATCTTTACCCGATGCTGCTTTGGGAGAAAAACTGGTGTTGATGGTGGAAAGTGAATTCTCTGAAGTTGCCCTTCACAATCTCGAAAGGGAGATCAAAGCGTGCCGAAAGCTTGGGAAATTCGAAGTTCCCAAAAAGATCTATTTCGTTGAGAAATTTGAAGAAACTCCCAACGGAAAAATTCATCGCGCCAACACCTTAAAAAGTAGAATGAATTAGGTTACATCTTCATCTTTAGGTAGTAATCTACCGAGTGTTTTCCGGACCCATAGAATATAAAGAAGACACTCACTGCAAGAACAACTACTGCAAGCAACAGGTTTCCCCAATCCATCACTCCAACAAAGTTGATAAGGATAGCACCCAGTAAGATTGGGATTTGAGCTACTAATGCCCAGCGGGTAAGTAAACCAAAGGCGATGAGTAATCCTCCAACTAAGTGAACGGGAGCAATATAATGTATTGCCAACATTACACCACCATAGCCTTTAAGAGGTGCGATGAGTTCGGTAAGCATATGGGTCTGTGAAATGAATTGTATTCCTTTTAAGAAGAAGAATATTCCTAAAGCAATCCTGAGCAGGTCAAGCGGATAGTAAGAATGCGCGTTGGCCCATTTGTTTAATGATTTTATTGTCATCATAACTCCAAATGTTTGAAGTTATAATTTACTGAAAATTAATTAATTATGCGATAATTATTTTTAGAAAGAGGCATATTTTGCTTTGCCGGGCATTGTCTTATACCTCTGTTAGGTTCTTGCGCTTTATGTAAAATTCCTTCTCATTGACCTCTACAGCTTTGAGGGAATCAACATCCTCCTTCAGTTTTTGCCATTTTTGAGTGGGGTATAGGCGTATCTCACTTCCATTGATCATCACGTCCACCGGCATATCAAATCCCTCAACATCGGCTTGCCACCTATAGAAAATATTATCTCCTTCCTTTTTGAACTGTAGCTCGGGGATTGCGGCGTGACGCAAATATTGGTCGAACACCGGTTGCAGATCATAGTCTATGGCTGCATTGAAGAAATCTTCGGTAGTTTGGGTAGAAATGGTCTTGTGGCGATTACTTTCTGTATAATCTTTAAGCGTTTTCCACCATAGCTCATCATCATTATAAATACTCCTGATGTTGTTGAGGAGGTTAGATCCCTTATAATACATATCCCCCGATCCTTCACTGTTCACTCCATAAGTACCTATGATCTTTGTGGTGTTAGCAATGTTGTTTCTTATTCCTTTTATATACTCCAGGGCTTCTTCTTTTCCCCACCTGCACTCAATATATACAGCTTCAGAATATGAAGTAAAACCTTCATGTATCCACATATCGGCAATGTCTTTTGCCGTGATGCTGTTCCCGAACCATTCGTGACCGGTTTCGTGAATAATGATAAAATCCCACTTCAGGCCAATACCAGTACCACTAAGATCCCTTCCAAGATAACCTTTTTTGAATTCGTTTCCATAGGCCACTGCACTCTGGTGCTCCATACCCAGGAAAGGTGTTTCAACAAGTTTGAATCCATCGCTCTCAAAGGGATAAGCTCCAAACTTTTCATAGAAACAGTTCATCATGAATTTGACCTCTTC
>CAYLZB010000043.1:0-15923 GCA_964388165.1 uncultured Flavobacteriaceae bacterium
TCCAGATCTTTAATTTTTTAAAATTATGTCGTCCCATCTTCTCAATTCGTCTAGAATCTAGAATCTAGATTCTAGATTCTAATTTCTTAAAGGCTTCCCCTTCTGCAACATATGCTGCAATCTCTCCAAAGTCTTTCTTTCTCCGGTCAGCGACAAGAAGGCTTCTCTTTCAAGGTCTAACAGGTATTGTTCGCTTACATAAGAGTTTTCAGAAAGATCTCCTCCGGCCATTACGTAAGCCAGTTTATTGGCGATCTTCTTGTCGTGCTCGCTGATGTATTTACCGGCGAACATTTGATCTGTTCCCACGTAAAATGCTCCGAGTGCCTGACGACCGAGAACCTTAATATCCTGTCTCATGATCGGCTTGGTATATCCGTTTTCTGCCATAAGCAGCGCATGTTTTTTGGCGATTGCTAACTGCCGATCGGGATTCACTACCACAATATCTTTTCCTTTTTGAAGGATGTTTAGATCAAAAGCTTCATATGCTGAAGTTGAAACTTTCGCCATTCCAATGGTGAGGAAGTGCTCACGAAGACGGTTTAGTTCCACATCATCTTTTTGGAATGTATCGGCTGCACGAAGGGTCATCTCCTTGGATCCACCTCCGCCGGGAATCACCCCAACACCGAATTCCACAAGTCCTATATAAGTCTCGGCTGCAGCTACAACTTTATCTGCATGTAAAGAAAGTTCACATCCACCACCTAAGGTCATGGCGTGGGGCGCTGCAACAGTTGGAATAGAGGAGTAGCGCATTCTCATCATGGTGTCCTGGAAATACTTAACGGCCATGTTCAGCTCGTCGTATTCCTGTTCTACAGCCATCATAAAGATCATCCCGATATTGGCACCGACAGAAAAGTTCTTTCCGGAGTTACCTACAACAAGTCCCTGATACTCTTTTTCGGCAAGATCAATGGCTTTGTTCAGTCCGTCGAGTACATCACCGCCAATAGAATTCATCTTACTGCGGAATTCCACGTTCAAGATTCCATCCCCAAGATCTTCGACTACAACTCCGCTGTTGCTGAATACTTTTTTGGATTCCCTTATGTTGTCAAGGATAATGAAAGCATCCTGCCCCGGGATCTTCTTATATTCCTTAGAAGGAATATCATAATACCATGTATTTCCGTCTTTTACGGTATAGAAACTTTTAATTCCTTTCTCCAGCATTTCATTCACCCAGGCAGCAGGCTTGCGGCCTTCTTCCTTCATGATCTCAATTCCTTTTTCAACTCCAATGGCATCCCAGATCTGGAAAGGCCCATGTTCCCATCCGTATCCGGCTTTCATGGCGTCATCGATCTTATAAAGCTCATCGGTGATCTCGGGAATTCTATTTGAAGAATAAGCGAAAATGGCTGCGAAATTTTTGCGATAGAATTCTCCGGCCTTGTCTTTTCCACCAACTAATACTTTAAATCTATCTTCAACCTTGTCAATGCTCTTGGTTTGTTCAAGGGTGGCAAAAGAGGCTTTTTTCTGAGGTCTGTATTCGAGCGTCTTTAGATCCAGGGAATGAATTTCACTGGAGCCGTCATCTTTTTTCAGTTTTTTGTAGAAACCCTGTCCGCTTTTGCTGCCAAACCACTCGTTCTCGACCATTGTGTTTATATAGTCCGGCATAGCATAAAGATCGTGCTCTTCATCTGTAGGCACTCCTTTATGTAAACCTTCGGCAACATGCTTTAGGGTGTCAAGCCCTACCAGGTCTACGGTGCGAAAAGTGGCAGATTTTTGCCTTCCTATTACGGGTCCTGTAAGTTTATCGACCTCCTCAACGGTAAGGTCCAGTTCCCTAACCATATGGAAAAGGCTCATAATACTATAAGTACCTATCCTGTTTCCTATAAACGCCGGAGTATCTTTTGCGACTACAGATTTCTTTCCGAGGAATTTCTCACCGTACTCGTTCAGGAATTCGAGTACTTCTTCAGAAGTATCGGGTCCGGGAATGATCTCGAACAATCTCAAATATCGCGGCGGATTAAAAAAGTGCGTTCCGCAGAAATGCTTTTGGAAATCTTCACTTCGGCCTTCGTTCATTTGCTGAATTGGAATTCCTGAAGTGTTCGAAGTTATAAGCGTACCCGGCTTACGATGTTTTTCAAGGTTGTCAAAAACCTGCTTTTTAATGTCCAGACGTTCAACTACTACTTCCATGATCCAGTCCACTTCAGATACCTTTGCGATATCATCTTGCAGGTTTCCGGTCTTGATACGCTTTGCAAAATCCTTATGGTAAATAGGAGAGGGCTTGGATTTTAGCGCGTCCTGTAGCGAATTGTTCACAATGCGGTTGCGCACTTGTTTGTCTTCGAGGGTTAATCCCTGCTTCTTCTCCTTGTCGGTTAGCTCTCGTGGTACGATGTCCAGCAATAGCACCTCTACTCCTATATTGGCGAAGTGACAGGCAATACCGCTACCCATAATTCCGGAGCCAATTATTGCAACTTTGTTGATTCGTCTTTTCATGTTGTTAAGTAATTTTTATGTTCACTTTCTGTAAGTGATAATTATGGTTCGTTATAGATCTTTCTGGAATGAATGAGGTCCATGATCTTTTGGGCAACCTCAACAAATTTATCCAGGTCTTTTTGCGGGATTTCTCTTCTTACGGCTTCATCGAACGTAAGCACTACTTTCTTTGAATACTCCCTCATTTCCTTGCCGAAATCTGTAAGGTGGATCAATACGCTGCGGCCGTCTTCCGGATTTTTTTTCCGGAGTATGAGACCTTTTTCTTCCATTGTTTTTAAAGTACGGGAAAGGCTTGTGGCTTCCATACCCATTTTAGGGCCAAGGGAGGTGGAAGGTGTGCCTTTTTCAGGATCAATGCTTAACAAGGCAAAGCCTGTAGCCATGGTACTTCCTTCTTTTCCGGCCTCTTCATTGTACATTTTGGCAATAGAGATCCAGGTTGCTCGAAGGACGTAATCAATGGTCTTTTCTTTCATAGAATCCCAAAGTTATAAAAATTTTATTATGCACGCATAGTAAATGCAAAAATCTTTTGACTTTGAAACAGTTCTCTTAAATTAATATGTATCGTGAAAAAAAGCACCTCAATTTTGAAGAGTTTAACAACAAAACAGGTATAAAGCTAAAACGGTAGAAGGCTGATCCCCAGGGAGTAATTGCTGCACCCGGAAACTTGGGAAGTTAATTTGATGCTGAGTTTTTCTGCTCCTCCAACCTGTACCACATTTCGTACAGGTAAAGATGCATTCTTGCTTCGATGCCGGAATCTATAATATTGGTAAGTTCTGGATCTTCGACCATAAAGCTAATAAGCATCTGCGCTTCCTGGTCATTCAGCTTCATTTCCTTTTTCATATAATCCATGTAATGGATCTCCAAAAAAGCGATATTCCTTTGCTGTTTTTCAATTTCCACATTTCGCTTGAGCTTTTTGGTGCGGCCATTAATGGCATTTAAAATAGCATCAAAAGATACTCCGCCACCAATAATTCCCAGCAGGTGTTTCGGCTTAAAATCTCCCGCTGTTCTGAGTCTGCGTTCATTGACGGAAAGCTTTTCGATCTTCTTCGGAATGATGCCAAGAGAAACGGCATTGATCTCTGAAGTTTCATCTACAACAACTTCCCGCAGTTCGCTGGAACTTTCGGTCATATTGAAGACAAGTACCGGCTCCTGTAGATCTTCTTCTTTGGTGAACTGAATAAGGTCATTCATCCCAACGTGTGATAGAACCAAGGTATCTCCCTGCTTTAGGCTGAATAAGAATTCTCCCGAAGAGTTTGAGACAGAGAATTTTCCTGAAGAAATATTCTTCACATGAACATTTTCCAGCGGCGTATTTTCATGCCGGACTAATCCGGTCTTTTGAACTCTTTCCTGCGCATGCACGAAAAATGACTGAAGAAATAAAAAGATAAGAAGAAATTTTCTCATTGTCCCGGGGAAGATAAGCCTAAAAAATAAATTCAGTACGAAAATGCCATTTTTGGAAGGAAAAAATTTCAGCAGCTTTTTGGAGTTAAGAAAAGAAAAGTCATATCCCCTCTTAGTTTTTTGTTTAGGACAAGCTCGAGGCTGGTCCATTTATTATCTTTGGACCGGTAAATTAATTGAAATGCTTAACTATCCTATAAAGTTTGAACCTATTCTAAAAGAAAAAATTTGGGGTGGCAGTAAACTAAGAGATATCCTTCACAAAAGATCAGGCAAAAAGAATCTTGGCGAAAGCTGGGAAATTTCCGGAGTAAAAGGTGATATTTCTGTAGTTGCAAATGGTCCACACAAAGACAGGAGCTTAAATGACCTTTTAGAGGAGTACAGGGAAAAGCTTTTAGGAGAAAAGAACTTCAAGATCTTTGGGACTCAATTTCCGTTATTGATAAAGTTCATAGATGCCGGGGCAGATCTTTCGGTGCAGCTACATCCCCACGATAAGATCGCAAAAGAAAGGCATGATTCCTTCGGTAAAACCGAAATGTGGTATATCATGCAGGCCGATGAGGGAGCAGAGATCAACATAGGTTTCAAAAAGAGCATTTCTAAGGAAGAATATTTAGAGCACCTTAACTCCGGAAGGATCACCGAAATCCTGAATTTCGAAAAAGTGAAAAAAGGGGATTCCTTCTTCATAAATACGGGAAAAGTTCATGCAATTGGCGCCGGAGTTCTATTGGCAGAAATTCAGCAGACATCAGATATCACTTATCGAATCTATGACTGGGACAGGGTTGATGATGAAGGGAAATCCCGGGAACTTCATACAGATCTTGCACTGGAAGCAATAGATTTTGAGAAAAAAGACGATTTTAAGAGGCCGTATACCCGTGTTCAAAACCACTCGACAAACATTGCCACCTGCGAATATTTCACCACCAATTTTCTCCCTGTGAATGGCAACATCTCAAAGAACTATGCTCATCTGGATTCTTTTGTGATCTATATGTGCGTAAGTGGAGAAGCTGAAGTATCAATTGGTGGAAATTCCGAAAGAATCTCTCAAGGAGAAACATTGCTCATTCCGGCAGAAAATAAGGAAGTCCAGATCTCTGCTGAAGCTGCAGAACTGCTCGAAGTTTTTGTCGTCTAATTCTATTTAGCTCCTTTTACATTCATTTTAAGACCAAATACCGAATCCATAGCGGTGATGAATAAAGTCTTATTGTCTGCCCCTCCAAAAGTGACATTTGCAGTCCACTCTTTATCTACAGGAATGTGAAGGATCTTTTCTCCTGCTTTATTGAAGACGGTTACCCCATCGCCGGTCAAATACAGGTTTCCCTGCTCGTCCATTGTCATCCCGTCTGATCCAAGTTCTGTGAAGAGGGTTTTGTTTACCAGTTTTCCATCTGCACCCACTTCGTAGCTCCAGGTCTTATTGTCATCAATATCTGCGACGTAAATAGTCTTTCCATCAGGAGTTCCGATGATACCGTTGGGTTTTACCAATCCTTCGGCAGCTATGAACAAGCCTTTACGGTTGGGTGTGAGGTAGTAGACCCGTTGATCCTTTATGGGTTGTTCACTGTGACTCCAGTATGGCCTCTTGTAGAAAGGATCTGTGAAGAAGATTCCGCCGTCAGGGGCGATCCATAGATCGTTGGGTCCGTTGAACCTTTTACCTCTAAATCCTTCCAGCAGGACAGTTACTTCCTTTTTTGGAGATATCTTCCAGAGTTCGGAATGTTTATCGGCAGCAGCAAAGAGATTTCCCTCTGTATCGAAGTACAGCCCGTTCGATCGGCCTGCTTCTTCCATAAAAACCGTCACTTCATTGTCTTTAGCTGACCATTTATGGATCCGGTTATTAGGCTGATCTGTAAAAAAAACATTGCCTTCAGCATCGGTAGCAGGGCCTTCAGTAAATTCAAAGCCGTCTGCAATAAGTTCAAGTTGAGCGCCTTCAGCAATTAGATTCTGTTCCTGAGAAGCTCCCGGGAGGCTAAAAAGTATAGTAACCAGAAATAAAGGGGAAGTGATTTTCATAGATTGTAAATTGGACTCAAAAGATAAGGATTTCCCGAACTACTTCAGGAAATCCTTATTAATATACCTTCCAAAAATGGCATTTTTGAAACATTTTTTAAGAAGCGAATAGAGGCCGGGTAATGTCTCTAACCTTACTCGTCTTTCAGGATATTCTCTATTGCCTCCAGTTCTTCGGAATTGAATTGTAAGTTATTAAGCCCCGCCAGATTATCCTCTAACTGAGCAACCCGACTCACCCCAATTAGGACTGAAGTCACTCTTGGATCTTTCAGAAGCCATGAGATTGCCATTTGCGCCAGACTTTGATCCCGGTTTTTGGCTATCTTATTCAGTTCTTTAACCTTCTCCACAACTTCAGGGGTGATCTTTTCTTTATCAAGATATCCGCCTTTTACCGCAGCCCGGGAATCTTCAGGAATACCTTTGAGATATTTGGAAGTAAGGACTCCCTGTTCCAGGGGAGAAAAAACAATACTTCCCAATCCTTCTTTTTCGAGGGTATCCAAAAGTCCATCTTCGACCCACCGGTCAAACATGTTGTAACGGGGCTGGTGTATTATGAAAGGAGTCCCAAGATTCCGTAGAATTTCTGCGGCTTTAGCCGTTTGTCCTGCAGAGTATTGGGAGACACCAACATAAAGTGCTTTTCCCTGGCGTACGATCTGGTCCAAGGCGCCCATGGTCTCTTCCAATGGAGTAACGGGGTCGGGTCGGTGGTGATAAAATATATCTACATAGTCAAGACCCATTCGTTGTAAGGACTGGTCGAGACTGGCGATGAGGTATTTTCGGGAGCCAAAGTTTCCATAAGGTCCCGGCCACATATCCCAACCGGCTTTTGTGGAAATGAGCAGCTCATCACGATATTTTTTGAAATCTTCCTTGAAGATCTTCCCAAAATTAGTTTCTGCCGATCCATACGGGGGACCGTAATTGTTGGCAAGGTCAAAATGTGTGATCCCGTTATCAAAGGCAGTTCGCAGTAATTGCCGGGAATTTTCGAAGCTGGTGGTATTTCCAAAGTTGTGCCACAGGCCAAGGGAAAGTAGGGGTAGGTTGATTCCGCTTCTCCCGCAGCGGCGGTATTGCATTTTTTCATAACGGTCTTCAGCCGCGGTGTAAGTATTCATAGTTACTGGGTATTGAGCATTTTTCTGTAAAAAGGAATTAATTTTTCAGCCATTAGTTCATGATCATCAACACTGGGATGATTTGAACAGCCCTGCGGAGCCATGGCTTCAAATTCAAAGACTTCAATTGGCTGGTCCTCTAATTCTTCCTTGATCTCTTTGAGAATTTTCACCAGTTTTTGTCCCTCTTCCTCGCCGAGCATTGGACTGGAGAGCAAAGCGATCTTTGTTTCGGGATAAGTCTTGAAGATTTCTTTAATAAATCCAATGTAGTTCTGTTTAAAATTTTTGGCATTGAATGGAAGCCTCTCTTTCTCGCCGTCACCCAATGAGAAGTCATTAGTGCCAAGAGCTATGCTCACTACTTGTGGAGCATTTTCCTTATCTATTTTTGCCCTCTTTCCGTGTTCACCATTGAGGTGCAGATAAGGATAGACCTCGGGCATTACAGGATCGGTCTCGTTGTTCCAGTTGCGGTAAATTCCCATTCCCGAAACGCAGTTCACTTCAAAATTCACATTCAAAGCTCTTGCTACGCGCGGCCCGTAGGCCATATAAACACTGTGCTGGTCAAACCATTCTCCTTCGTCACAATCAATTTCATTCGTATCGGCACCCATTCCGCAGGTGATGGAGTCCCCTATGAATTCTATTTTTGCCCGCTTTTCTTCAGGTGCTTTGGTGATGTTCTTAGCACGCATGCCATTAAAGATGAGGGAGCCATTGGCCGCCTCAGTTTCTTTATAAACGGTAATGGTATTTGCTGAATCTGCCTTTGGAAGAGCAAACTTCAGTGTATCCTTATAAATCCTGAATCGTCCCAGGTGTTCTTCATTTAATTCTACAGCAACATAATGATGAACCGAATCATTTGTCTTGAGAAAAACGGTGACTGTATCTCCAAAGACATTGGCCTTTACTGAAGATGCCGAAGTGATCAACTTAGTTCCTTCGCTACTCTTCAAAATGCGGCCGGAGTAGGTAAACACTTTCTCCTGAGATTCAAAATATTGATCTTGGGGAAGTTGTTCAGACTTACAACTAAAGAGGAGGAAGGCGAGAAAGGCAAAAATAATGAGGCGCATTTATTGCTGTTTTGGAACCCTAATTTACGTCATTCCTATAGATCCTCTTTTACCAATTCCTGCAAATATCGAAGTACAGCACAAAAAAATATCCGGCACAGCGGCCGGATATTATAGTGTCTACTATTCATTACTACTTTTCGTAGATCCCATCGTAGAGGTTCTGGTAAAGCTTTATGATATTTCGGCGTTTGAGTTTCATGGTAGGAGTGAGATGTTCTCCTTCAATGCTCCAAACATCCGGAGTTAATTCGAACTTCTTGATCTTTTCCCAACTTCCGAATTTTTGATTATAGAAATCTACCTCTTCCTGGATCCGTGCCTTTACTTGTTCGTTGTTAATGAGATCTGCATTACTTGGACCAACTTCAATATGTTTTCTCCTGGCCCATTCCCGCACGAATTCAAAGTCCGGCTGAATTAGAGCTGCAGGCATCTTTTCGCCTTCCCCGATCACCATAAGTTCTGCTATGAACCTGGACTGCTTCATTTGATTCTCTATCACCTGAGGTGCAACATATTTACCTCCGGAAGTCTTGAACATTTCCTTCTTACGGTCGGTAATTTTGAGGAAGTTCTCGCTATCCAGTTCGCCTATGTCTCCTGTATGGAAATAACCGTCTTCATTGATGGCTTCCCTGGTTTTCTCGGGTTCTTTGTAATAGCCCTGCATTACATTGGGACCTTTACACAATATCTCCCCGTCTTCGGCGATCTTAACCTCTACATCTTTAAGTACTCTTCCTACGGTTCCAATTTTGAAACCACCGTTTCGCTGGTCATTCACCGAGATTACCGGAGAGGTTTCGGTCAATCCATAACCTTCCATCACTGGGATTCCCGCTGCTGCAAATACCCTGGCAAGCCGGGGTTGTAAAGCAGCACTTCCCGAAACGATCAACTCTATCCTGCCGCCAAGACCTTCTTTCCATTTGGAAAAAACAAGTTTTCTGGCAATATTGAGCTTGGTCTCATACCACCAGCCATTCGCGCCATATGGTTCATATTCGAGTCCAAGTTCTACAGCCCAGAAGAAAAGTTTCTGCTTGATCCCACCTACTGTTGAACCTTTGGCTATGATCTTATCGTAAACCTTTTCCAGCAACCTCGGTACGGCCGATATTACATGAGGTTTTACCTCCTTCAGGTTATCGCTTATTTTCTCAATAGATTCAGCAAAATAAATGGATACACTGTAGTACTGGTAGAGATAAAGGATCATCCTTTCAAAGATGTGGCATACCGGTAGAAAACTAAGAGCTGTATAAGTTCCAAACTCAAATGGCACCCTGTCTGAGCTCAATAGTACATCACTAACAATATTCTTATGGCTCAGCATTACGCCTTTAGGTCTTCCCGTAGTTCCCGATGTGTAGATAAGTGTGGCGAGGTCATCTTCTTTAACTGCATCTTTTCTCGCTTCGACCTCATCCTGGTTCGATTTATCCTCACCCAGTTTTAGAATTTCATTCCAGTTATCGGCTCCCGGGATCTCATCGAACGTGTAAACTCCTTTCAGTTGCGTATTACTGCGGATGGTATTCAGCTTGTCAAGGATCTCCTTGTCTGAAACAAAACAATAAATGGCCTCACTGTGGTTGATCACATATTCATAATCCTCTTCGGAAATAGTGGGATAAATAGGAACATTTTGTGCTCCCAGCTGAAGGATCCCAATATCCAGAACGTTCCATTCTGTACGGTTACTGGTAGAGATCACAGCGATCTTATCATTGGGTTGAATTCCCAGGCGAAGTAATCCGCGGCTCACGGCGTTTGCCTTGTCTACGTACTCCTGCGAAGAAAGAGCTTCCCATTTCCCGTTATACTTGGTGACCAGGGACTTTTCCCGTGGTGCATTTTCCAATTGAAAATATGGAAAATCAAAAAGTCTTTTTATTTCGATCATTTATTGATTTATTACAATACTGCATGCAAAATAGCAAAAGAAGCATCTAATTCAAACAAAATTTCAAAAATCACTTTTTTAGACACAGGTTTTTAATAATTCTATTCCCTCAACTGCAGTTTCTGCACTCATTTGAAAATTGGGAAGGAACAGCAGGGAAGATCCTTCAGTATTCATTAGAAGACCTGTTTGCAAAGCTTTTTCCTTTACTTCGGAAGCATAGTCCTCATCCTTCAGGTCTATTCCAATTGCAGCCCCTTTGATACGCACCTCCGGACTTTCAACAAAATCCACCCCCGAAATACCTTTTTTGAAGGTCTCTTCAAGCTGTTGAATATTTTGAAAAAGACGTTCCCGATTCTTCTGAAGATAATTTAAAGCGGCCAGGGAAGCATCAACAGCAACCGGATGCCACCCATATGAAGAATACAATCCAATTTCACCTCCCACCTTTTTATCTATTTCTTCTGTTGTAATTACGGCTCCCATCCCGGCATGTCCTGCTGTAATGGCTTTTGCCATACAAAGGATATCGGGCTCTATGTCAAAATGTTCAGAAGCGAACATTTTGCCGGTACGACCAAAACCGGTTATTGCCTCGTCCATGATCAGGAGCGTCCCGGTTTCTTTACAGATCCTGTTAAGACCACTCATGAATTCATCTTCAGGAATGATGACTCCCAGGTTTATAATGACAGGTTCCATGATCACGGCGGCTACTTCTTTTGTAGTAAGCATTTTTTCTAGAGTATCCAGTTTATCCTTGTTCAGTGGAAGTTGTAGCTTTTTGCATCCCTGTAGTAAGTTGGGGAATTTCTTCTGTTTTGCTGTAGCTCCAATACTCAGTGCTCCCATGGTATTGCCGTGATAGCTGCCTTCTATCGAAACTATTTTCTTGCGGCCGGTGAACATGGTTGCCATTTCCAAAGCTGCTTCCACAGCTTCAGACCCTCCGGTCATCCTGTAGCTTTTTCTTAGATCTCCCGGAGTGATCTCTGCCAGCATCTCAGCCAGTTCGGTCCAGGGTTTATACCGGAAGTTTGGATAAACATAAGAAGGGCGGTCGTTGTTTCTTATGGCATCCTCTATTTCTTGTACTCCCCAGCCGAGATTTCCAACTCCGGCTCCTCCCAGAAAGTCTATATATTTCTTACCGTTTGCATCGTAAACGAAACTTCCCTCGGCTTTTACTACTTCCAGGTCCATGGGCGGATTCCCGCGGCCAAAGAATTTTGAATCTTTTTCTTTAACTGTCATTTGCTTTTTCCTTTTAAGATAGAAAAACAGCAGCCGAATTTTGTTAGGGAAAGGTGAAATCTGGGGTAGTATTTATAAGATTTGTTGTGAAAAAAGGATTTTTGGGTTAAGAATGTTCTAAATGAGTTAAATAAATGCTTTTAAGGTATATGAATGCTTATATTATAATGAATTGTAAAAAAATAAGAAGCTATGAAAAAACTGAATTTAATTCTATTAATAATGGTAGGGAGCTTATTGATGAGCTGCGGACCCAGAGTTAGTACCTCCAAAACAGCAAGTGTAGACCTTAGTAAGTATGACACTTTTGCTTATTTACCAAATTCCAATGTCAATGCTGAAGGATTAAGAATGGATTCTGAACAGGTGAGCCGTGCCGTTATTGAAGCCGTGAACACCAATCTTCGTCAGGAAGGTTATAATCTGGATCGCCAAAATCCCGATCTGCTTGTGCTAATCAGTACCGAAACCGATACTGAAGTTACCACCACTACAGATCCGGTTTACGCCACTTATCCTTACACGCCGGCCATGACTACTGTGAGTCCGTTGTACAATGATTACTACTTTCCCGGTTATGCAGGTTACACAAACATCGTAGGATATGATATAGATACTTATACCTACGAGGAAGGAACTGTGGTCATTAATTTAGTGGACAGGCAGACTAAGAACACGGTATGGAAAGGAGTAGCTAGCGAAACTCTTGGTGCACAAACCACTACCCAGGGAATAAGAGACCTTGTAAATGCCATTTTTGAAGAGTATCCACTTAGTGAATGATCAAGGGCAAAAGATCCTATATAAACTAAAAAGTCCGGAAGTAATTCCGGACTTTTAATTTTTTACTGTTTTTCTTCAAGCCATTCCCGGGCATTCACAAAGGCTTCAATCCATGGAGTAACTTCATCATTACGGTCCTTGGGATAATGTGCCCAGTTCCACGGGAAGGTAGAGCGTTCCAGGTGCGGCATCATTGCTAAATGTCGGCCATTGTCACTTACGATCATTGCTGTGTTATAGTGAGAGCCGTTTGGATTGGAAGGATAGGTTTCATAGCCGTACTTTCCAATGATCCTGTATTTTTCCATTTCGTACGGGAAGCTGAACTTTCCTTCCCCGTGAGCAGCCCAGATTCCCAATCTGGCGCCCGAGAGCGAGTGCATCATCACCGAATCATTTTCGGCGATCTCCATAGAAGTGAAGTTACATTCAAATTTATGAGATTCGTTGTGTAGCATTTTTGGCTTTTCCTCATGATCGGGATGTAATAATCCAAGCTCTATGAATAATTGACAACCATTACATACACCGAGAGAAAGTGTGTCTTCACGCGCAAAGAAGTTGTCTAAAGCTGTTTTGGCTTTTTCATTGTATAAAAATGCTCCTGCCCAACCTTTTGCGCTTCCCAGAACATCTGAATTCGAGAATCCACCCACGGCAGCGATGAACCGAATATCCTCAAGGGTTTCCCGTCCCGAAATCAGATCGGTCATGTGAACATCTTTCACATCAAAACCTGCCAGGTCCATAGCATAAGCCATTTCTCTTTCTGAATTTGATCCTTTCTCCCGAATGATCGCCGCCTTAATTCTTGGCTTATCACCTCGAGCGGAGTCGAGAGGTAATTTTCCAGAGAATCCTTCAGGGAAATTGAAGTGCAATGGCTGTTTTGCGTAATTCCTGTAACGCTCGGCAGCGTTGTCTTTTCCGCTTTGTTTTTCATCCAGGAGGAATGAAGTGCGGCTCCAGGTATCGCGGAGCTTTGGAATATCAAACTTTAGCTGTTGTTCGCTGTTTTTGATCTTTAAAGTTTTTCCTTCAGTGACTTTTCCAATCTTAAAGAACTCTATTCCTTTTTCCTTTAGAATGGTTTCTACGCTTTTATCTTTTGCCTGGAAAACAATTCCCGCATTTTCTGAAAATAGCAGTTTTACACTGTCCTGTTCTCCGAGCTTTGTAAGATTAAATTCAGCTGAAAGATCAACATCTGCAAAGCACATTTCCAGGAGGCTGGTGATAAGTCCGCCTGAAGCTACATCGTGTCCGGCAAGGATCAGGTCCTTCCTTATCAATTCCTGAACAGCATTAAACGCAGCAGCAAATTTCTTATCGTCTTTTATCGTTGGTGCCTCGGCACCTACTTTATTGAGGATCTGCCCAAAAGAAGAACCTCCAAGCTTAAATTTATCCTGGGAGAAATTGATGTAGTAGATCGGGCCACCGTCTTTCTGAAGCACCGGTTCTACAACCTTCGTGATCTCATCACAATGACCCGCAGCCGAAATGATCACCGTCCCCGGTGCAAGTACATTCCCATCTTCATATCGTTGTTTCATGGAAAGTGAATCCTTACCGGTGGGAACATTGATTCCGAGGGAGATGGCAAAATCTGAAACTCCCTGTACGGCCTCATAAAGCCTTGCGTCTTCACCTTCATTATTACACGGCCACATCCAGTTCGCCGAAAGCGACACCGATTTTAAACCTTTTTCAAGAGGTGCCCATACAATGTTTGTAAGCGCTTCGGCAATGGAATTCTTTGAACCTGCAACAGGATCGATCAATGCCGAGACAGGGGAGTGGCCAATTGAAGTTGCAACTCCTTCTTTGCCTTTATAGTCCAGAGCCATCACTCCGCAGTTATTAAGTGGCAACTGAAGCGGACCTGCAGTTTGTTGTTTTGCTACCCTTCCGGTAACGCAGCGATCTACTTTGTTGGTCAACCAGTCTTTTGAACCTACTGCTTCGAGTTGCAGTACCTGTTCCAGGTATTTATTCAAGTTCCCCTGAACATACTCAACTTCTGCATAGTTACGCTCAACGGTCTTGTCTTTCATAATGGTCTTGGGAGAGCTTCCAAACATATCACCCAAAGCAAGATCCATTGGTTTTGCACCCGATTTCTCACTTTGAAAAGTGAAGTTGCGATCTTCGGTGACATGGCCTACAGCGTATAGCGGTGTCCTTTCCCGGTCGGCGATCTTTTTCATCTGCTCAAGATCTCTTTCAGAAATGATAAGTCCCATTCTCTCCTGAGATTCATTCCCGATGATCTCTTTAGCCGAAAGCGTAGGATCTCCTACAGGAAGTTTGTCCAGGTCGATCTTTCCGCCGGTGTCTTCAACAAGTTCGCTGAGGCAGTTGAGGTGCCCGCCGGCACCGTGGTCATGAATTGAAACTATTGTATTTTCATCTGCTTCCACCATCGCACGGATAGTATTTGCAGCACGTTTTTGCATCTCGGGGTTTGATCGCTGTATGGCATTGAGTTCGATACCACTGCTGAATTCCCCGGTATCTGCTGAAGAAACCGCGGCACCACCCATTCCGATCCGGTAATTCTCACCTCCCAGAACTACGATCTGATCTCCCTTTTTTGGAGCTCCCTTGATCGCTTGTTCTGCTTTTCCATAACCAATTCCGCCTGCAAGCATGATCACCTTGTCGTAACCAAGCGCCCTGCGGTCTTCGGAATGTTCAAAGGTGAGGACAGAACCTGCGATAAGCGGCTGCCCGAATTTATTTCCAAAATCTGAAGCTCCGTTTGAAGCTTTGATAAGGATGTCCATCGGAGTCTGATATAACCATGGTCTTGCAGGAAATGCATTTTCCCACGGCCTGTTCTCTTCCAGCCTGGAGTAGGAGGTCATATAGACAGCTGTTCCTGCGAGTGGCAGCGAACCTTTCCCGCCGGCAAGTCTGTCGCGGATCTCACCACCGCTTCCGGTGGCAGCCCCGTTAAAAGGCTCCACAGTAGTGGGAAAATTGTGTGTTTCGGCCTTTAATGAAATGACCGATTCAAATTCTTTCTTTTTATAGAAGTCCGGCTTGTCTGCCGATTTTGGTGCGAATTGCTCCACAACAGGGCCTTTAATAAAAGCAACATTATCTTTATATGCTGAAACGATCTCATTGGGATTTTCTTCCGAAGTTTTCCTGATCAGTTTAAAAAGGGAAACCGGCTTCTGTTTACCATCGATCTCAAAGATCCCGTTAAAGATCTTGTGTCTACAATGCTCGGAGTTCACCTGGGAGAACCCGAAAACTTCAGAATCGGTAAGTTTTCGACCGATCCTTTTGGAAAGATCTTCAAGGTACTGCACCTCCTCATCATTAAGTGCCAGGCCTTCCTTCTGGTTATAAGCTGAAATATTTTCGACTTCCTGTATTGGCTCGGGCTTAATATTAATGGTAAAAATATCCTGATCAAGACCTTTATACAGCTGTGAAAGCATAGGATCAAAATCGTGATAATTGTCGTCAACCTCGATGAATTCCTCTATTCTACGAATTCCTTCAATACCCATGTTCTGGGTGATCTCAACGGCGTTTGTACTCCAGGGAGTGATCATGGCGGCACGGGGACCAACAAAAAAATCTGCCAGGGCAGATTTATCTAAATATTGTGCGTTACCAAAAAGCCAGTTCAATTTGACTATGTTTTCAGCCGAAAGTGCCTTGTGGGTTTGAACCGCATACACCTTATTAGGCTTGTTTCCGAAGAATAGGATCATTCCTTGTGGTTTTGTGTGTTGTTGTAAGTCCACAAATTTACATTTTTTG
>CAYLZB010000044.1:0-8635 GCA_964388165.1 uncultured Flavobacteriaceae bacterium
GCATTTTTATGAATAGAAAAACAGCAGCAATTACAGCTGTAGGCGCATATGTACCTGAATTTGTGTTGTCCAACAAGATCCTTGAGACCATGGTGGACACCAACGATGAATGGATCACTTCAAGAACAGGGATCAAAGAGCGCCGCATCCTCAAAGACTCTGATAAAGGAACTTCTTACCTTGCTATAAAGGCAGCCGAAGACCTTATTAATAAATCGGGAATAGATCCTGCTGAGATCGATCTTTTGATCATGGCAACTGCTACACCCGATCTGCCTGTTGCAGCAACCGGGGTTTATGTGGCAACACAGATAGGGGCAGTGAATGCCTTTTCCTATGACCTGCAGGCAGCTTGTTCCAGTTTTCTCTACGGGATGTCTACTGCAGCATCATACATTGAATCTGGTAGATATAAAAAGGTGCTGGTTATTGGTGCCGACAAAATGTCTTCAATAATTGACTATACAGACAGGACCACGTGTATCATCTTTGGAGATGGCGCCGGTGCAGTTTTGTTTGAAGCCAATGAAGAAGGACTTGGTTTACAAGATGAGATCCTCAAGAGTGACGGTGCCGGAAGAGAATTTTTGAAAATTTCTGCCGGTGGTTCTCTAATCCCCGCAACTGCCCAAACAGTAGCCGATAAACAGCATTATGTTTATCAGGATGGAAAGACCGTATTCAAATTTGCCGTGACCAATATGGCCGATGTTAGTGCCAGGATCATGGAGCGTAATAATCTCACTAATGAAGATGTCGACTGGTT
This sequence comes from uncultured Flavobacteriaceae bacterium, assembly GCA_964388165.1. Taxonomy (GTDB): domain Bacteria; phylum Bacteroidota; class Bacteroidia; order Flavobacteriales; family Flavobacteriaceae; genus Salinimicrobium. The sequence goes on from CAYLZB010000044.1 coordinate 767, forward strand.
GGTGCCACACCAGGCCAACCGCCGAATAATAGATGCCACCTCCGGGCGTATGGGGCTGGATGATTCAAAAGTACTTATGAACATTCAGCGTTACGGTAATACAACTTCTGCTACCTTGCCGTTGTTATTGAGTGACTTTGAAAAACAATTTAAAAAAGGAGATAATCTTATATTTGCTTCCTTTGGAGGAGGTTTCACATGGGGTTCAATTTACCTTAAGTGGGCATATAATTCTTAAAACACCCAACACTAAATATTATGGATTTAAAAGAAATTCAGAATCTAATCAAATTCGTGGCCAAATCTGGAGCCAGTGAAGTAAAGCTGGAAATGGATGATGTAAAGATCACCATCAAAACCGGATCTGACGAAAGGGAAACCACGATCCTGCAGCAAATGCCTATGCAGGCGGCACCGCAAATGCAACAACCTGTACAGCAACAGGCTCAGGCGCCTCAGCAGGAATCACAACCAACCGGAGGAGGTGATGAAAAAGCAGCGGGACAAGAAGACAAGGGATATATCACAATTAAGTCTCCAATTATTGGGACCTTCTATAGAAAACCATCTCCAGACAAAGATGCTTTTGTAGAAGTAGGAGACTCGGTTAAAGTGGGAGACGTACTTTGTGTTATTGAAGCCATGAAGCTTTTCAATGAGATAGAAAGTGAGGTTTCCGGTAAGATCGTGAAAGTATTGGTAGATGACTCATCACCCGTAGAATTCGATCAACCACTATTCCTAGTAGATCCGTCTTAACAGCTGTTTGCAGTTATCCTACAGCCAAAACAATATAGGTATGTTCAAAAAAATATTAATTGCCAACAGGGGTGAGATCGCTTTACGCGTAATCCGCACCTGTAGGGAAATGGGCATTAAGACCGTAGCGGTATATTCTACCGCCGATGCAGAAAGTCTTCATGTTCGCTTTGCCGATGAAGCCGTTTGTATTGGCCCACCTCCCAGCAACCTTTCCTATTTAAAGATTTCAAACATAATTGCAGCTGCCGAGATCACCAATGCAGATGCTATCCATCCCGGGTACGGATTTCTTTCTGAGAATGCCAAATTCTCCAAGATCTGTGCAGAGCACGATATCAAATTCATTGGAGCGAGTCCCGAAATGATCGAGAAAATGGGAGACAAAGCAACCGCAAAAGCTACTATGAGAGCTGCGGGAGTGCCTTGTGTGCCGGGGTCTGAAGGTATTCTTGAATCCTATGAGCAGGCCGAAAAGATCGCTGCCGATATGGGTTACCCTGTTATGCTCAAAGCTACCGCCGGAGGTGGTGGTAAGGGAATGCGTGCGGTTTGGAAACAGGAAGACCTGAAAAAAGCCTGGGACTCTGCGCGGCAGGAAGCCGGTGCTGCCTTTGGTAATGACGGTATGTACATGGAAAAACTTATCGAAGAGCCACGCCACATTGAAATACAGGTGGTAGGAGACAGCTCCGGTAAGGCATGCCACCTTTCCGAAAGAGATTGTTCCGTACAACGTCGCCACCAAAAACTTACCGAAGAAACACCATCCCCTTTTATGACCGATAAACTTCGGAAGCAAATGGGAGATGCAGCTGTAAAAGCAGCGGAATTTATAAAGTATGAAGGAGCTGGAACCGTAGAATTTCTTGTAGATAAGCATAGAAATTTCTATTTCATGGAAATGAATACCCGAATCCAGGTGGAGCATCCTATTACCGAGCAGGTTATCGATTACGACCTCATAAGGGAACAGATTCTCGTGGCTGCCGGAGTTCCTATCTCCGGTAAGAACTACGAGCCTCAGCTACATTCAATTGAGTGTCGTATCAATGCCGAAGATCCTTACAACAATTTTAGACCCTCTCCCGGGAAGATCACAAATCTTCATGCCCCCGGTGGCCATGGAGTGAGGATTGATACCCATGTGTATAGCGGATATGTGATCCCGCCGAACTATGATTCTATGATTGCCAAGTTAATAACAACAGCACAAACCCGTGAAGAAGCAATTAGCAAAATGAAAAGGGCTCTTGATGAATTTGTGATTGAAGGAATAAAAACTACAATTCCATTCCACAGGCAACTAATGGATGAACCGGATTATGCGGCAGGAAATTATACCACAAAGTTCATGGAGACATTTAAAATGAACCCTATAGGGTAAACTTTTTTCAATATCATTTACCAGACCCCACAGCTTTTCAAGATCTGTGGGGTTTTTGTTTAACCTTGTCTTGATTCTTGGAGCGCAGCTTGCTTTTTTTATACCTTTAGATGCCCCGGAAGCAGATGTCTTTCGTAGGCCTTAAAAAATGACAATTTCATGAGCTTTTCTTATTGGGAACAGGATTCCTGGTTCTCGAATGTTGACTTCACTATAGTGGGGAGCGGGATTACCGGTCTAAATTGTGCATTGCACCTTAAACTCAAATTTCCTGAAGCAAAAGTTGTAGTGCTTGAAAGAGGGTTATTACCCAATGGAGCCAGCACAAAGAATGCAGGATTCGCCTGCTTTGGAAGTTTAAGTGAGATCCTCGAAGACCTTGAGCATCATTCTGAAGAAGAAGTAGTGGAACTGGTCAGGAAACGTATGCAGGGGCTTGAATTGCTCAAAGAAAATTTAGGGAGTGAAAACATTGACCTGCAGGTGAACGGTGGATATGAGCTTTTTACAACCGAAGAAGAGGATGTATATACTTCCTGTGTTTCAAAAATGGCAAAAGTGAACAGCCTTTTAAAACCGATTTTTGGAGAGGATGTTTTCAGTACTACCGGCAATAAATTCCAATTTGGGAAGGTGCAGGAAAATTTGATCTACAACAAATTTGAAGGTCAACTCGATACGGGTAAAATGATGATCGCTTTACTTCAGAAGGTACAGGCGGCAGGAGTCAGGATCCTGAATTCAGTTACAGTGAACGGTTTTTCAGAAGAAAATGATTCTGTAGAGATAGAGACAGAGCATTTTAGCTTCTATACAGCAAAATTGATCATCGCTACCAATGGCTTTGCATCTCAGCTTGGTATTCCTGAAGTAAGACCTGCAAGAGCACAGGTACTGGTAACCGAACCCATACCCGATCTCCACATTAAAGGAACCTTTCACATGGATAAAGGATTCTACTATTTTAGAAATATCAACAACAGGATCCTTTTGGGTGGCGGCCGAAACCTCAACATCAAAGGTGAAGAAACGACCGAATTGGCACTTACCGCTCTGGTCCAGCAGCGGCTTGAGAGTCTTCTCAAAAATGTCATTTTACCCGATACTCCATTTAAGATCGAAAGACGCTGGAGCGGAATAATGGGAGTAGGGGAACAGAAAAACCCGGTGATCAAGAAGGTTTCCAAAAATGTCTTCTGCGGGGTTCGTCTCGGCGGAATGGGTGTGGCTATTGGCAGCCTCGTTGGAAAAGAACTGGCCGATCTAATCGACTAACTATGAAAAAATTCTTTCGATTTATATTTAAACTGATCCTGGGACTCTTTCTCTTCAGCATCTTTATGGTCATAGTATACAAATGGGTGCCGGTGCCTTTTACGCCGCTAATGGTCATTAGGTACGTTGAAAATCCGGAAGAAGAGATCCATCACGATTGGGTTGCGCGGGAAGAGATCTCCGGTAACCTCAAGCTTGCGGTAATTGCCAGTGAAGATCAAAATTTTCCGCGGCACAATGGATTTGATTATGAAGCGATCAAGAAGGCAATGGACGAGAATAAAAAAGGCAAGAGGGTGAGGGGAGCGAGTACTATTTCCCAACAGACCGCCAAAAATGTCTTTTTGTGGCCGCAGCGCAGCTGGTTTAGAAAGGGACTGGAAGTGTATTTTACTTTTTTGATCGAGTTGTTTTGGAGCAAGGAACGCATTCTGGAGGTTTACCTTAACAGCATTGAAATGGGTAAAGGAATTTATGGTGCCGAGGCTGCCGCACAAGCCTGGTTCGGGAAATCGGCAGAAAATTTAACAGCTTATGAAGCTGCGGCAATTGCTGCCATTCTGCCCAATCCGCGACAGTACAGCGCAAGACCTGCCAGTAGTTACATTCAGGGAAGACAGGCCTGGATCGTAAGGCAAATGAGGAATCTGGGGCCAATAAAACTGGATTAATGGATGCAGCAATGAAACAGAAGCTTATAGAGGCCTGTGAAGCTTATGTAGAGAAAAAGCTTCAAACTGTGCAGGCTGCCATAGATGATCTTCAGGCCGCTCTAAAGCTGGAAACCAAATGCTCCATGGGTGATAAATATGAAACCGGGAGAGCGATGCTCCACCTGGAGTTTGAAAAGCTGGCTGTTCAGCATGAAGAATTTCAAAAGTTGAGAAAGACATTACGCATGATACCTCCCGGCCGGAAAGATGTTATTGCCGGTTTTGGCAGCGGAGTTCAAACTTCAACCGCAAATTATTTTATTGCCATTCCCGCCGGAGAAATCATTGTAGAGGGAGAAAAATTCTATTGCGTAGGTGCGACGGCACCAATAGCAAAAAATATTACGGGACGAGCTGCCGGGGATCTTATTCATTTTAACGGCAGGGAAATAAAAATTCTGAAGGTGTTCTAAACTACCTTATCCTTTTTTCGAGTAATTCAGAGTTAAAAGAAAGGTTGATAGTTGCTCCCTTCTTTAGAGCTACCGGATGTTCAATGAAAATGACCTGTTCGTCCACTTCCACCTCGATCAAAAAGTGACTTCCTTTAAAAAAATGATTTCTGACTATTGCTTTATACCTTCCGGTCTCCTTGATCTGGATCTCATGGGGATATAGGATCACTTTTTTCCGGGAGGGTTTGTCATTAAAGAACATAGAAGCGGGTAATTCATTGACCTCTCCAAAAAGTGAAGCTACATATACATTCTTAGGGTTGTTGTAGAGCTCAAGAGGAGAATTAAAGGCAATAAGTCTCCCGGCCTTCATTACTATTGTCTTATCGGCATAAGAAAGGGCATCGGTGCTGTCGTGAGTCGCTATAAGTACAGTAATTCCTTTTTTCTTTAGGTGGCTAAAAAGATTTCTTCGGAGTTTATTTTTACGGAAGTGATCTATATGACTAAAGGGTTCATCCAGGAGCAGAACTTCGGGAGGTTTTGCCAGAGTTCTTGCAAGAGCGACACGTTGCTGTTGGCCTCCACTTAAAAATTTCGCTTTCACTCTTGAAAGCTCCCTCATTTCCACCAGGTCGAGCAATTGGTTCACCCTTTGTTGTTTTTTTCGGGGATAGGCATTGGAGAGATACTTGCCAACATTCTCAGCCACGCTTATAGGTGGCATGAGATCAAAATCCTGGGTGAGGTATTTCATGAATTCTTCCCCCGGAACAATATTGAAATTCGGCCCCAGTAGTTGCTCATCATCCCAGAAGATCTTTCCATCTACATGATGTAATCCATAAATGGATTGGAGAAGGGTGCTTTTTCCACAGCCACTGGCACCAATGATCGAAACGATCTCCCCTTTCTCAATACTAAAGCTAAGGTTCTTTAAGACCGGCTTTTCTCCATAGGCAAAGGAAAGGTTTTTGACCCTTAACATAGGTTAGTTCTTGAGGTGTAAATTTACGGCTTTAAAAGCAAAAAGCCTTCGTGAGAAGGCTTTTTAAAGAGGTATTAGTATTTGTGATTTTCTTACTCTACATCGTTTGGCAGACTGTCAAATCCCATGTTGTAAAGAGTGAAACCAAAGATATCTGCATACTGCTCGATAGTCTTGCTCACCGGAGTACCGGCACCATGACCTGCATTGGTTTCTATTCTTATTAATACCGGCTCATCGCCTGCATGCTTGTCCTGAAGCTCGGCTGCAAACTTGAAGGAATGAGCAGGAACCACGCGGTCATCATGATCTCCTGTTGTAATTAGGGTCGCAGGGTATTCTACTCCGCTCTTCACATTATGAACCGGAGAGTAACCTTTCAAATAATTGAACATAGCTTCACTTTGTTCGGCTGTTCCATAATCATAAGCCCATCCTGCACCTGCAGTGAAGGTGTGGTAGCGAAGCATATCAAGAACTCCTACTGCCGGTAAAGCTACTTTCATTAGATCTGGTCGTTGGGTCATGGTAGCTCCCACTAAAAGTCCTCCATTTGAACCTCCACGAATGGCTAAATAATCTCTCGAAGTATAGTTGTTGTCGATCAAATATTCTGCAGCTGCGATGAAATCATCAAAAACATTCTGCTTCTTCATTTGAGTGCCGGCATCGTGCCATTCCTTTCCGTACTCGCCACCACCACGAAGGTTTGGCACAGCATAAATTCCTCCCTGTTCCATCCAGACTGCATTTGCAATGCTAAAGGAGGGGGTGAGGCTCACATTGAATCCGCCGTAGCCATAAAGGATGGTCGGATTCTTTCCATTCAACTCTGTACCCTTCTTATAGGTAATGATCATAGGGATCTTTGTGCCGTCTTTAGACGTATAGAATACCTGTTCGCTGGTGTAGTTGTCCGGATCAAAGTTTACATCAGGTCGGTTGTATAATTCGGAAGTTCCGCTTTCAACATTGTATTTATAGATGCTTCCCGGAGTTACATAATTCGTATAATTATAATACAGGTCCTTCTCGTCTTTTTCGCCGCCAAATCCACCTACAGTTCCTATTCCCGGAAGCTCTACTTCTCTTACAAGTTTACCCTCGTAGTCATACTGCTTTACATTAGAAACAGCATCTTTCATATATTCCGCAAAGATGTATCCACCTCCGGTTGAAGGGCTAAGTACATTTTCGGTCTCAGGGATAAGGTCCTTCCAGTTTTCGGGAGTTGGATTGGCAGCATCTACAGTTACTATCTTCCTGTTTGGAGCATCGAGATTTGTGACTATGAACAGCTTGCTGCCACGATTATCTATCACGTAGCTTTCATTCTTCTCATGCCCTACTATGGTATCTATGGTGGGATTTGCCTTTGTGAGGTCCATCATGAAGAGCTTTCCGCCTGAAGTTGAGGTGTTTGCAGAAATAAACAGGTAACGATTATCCTCAGAGACATCTCCGCCCACATAGCGGTGCTTCTGCTCGGGTGTGGCACCAAAGATCACCTTGTCCTGACTCTGGGGTGTTCCTAATTTGTGATAGTAAAGTTTGTGCTGATCTGTCTTGGCAGAAAGTTCACTGCCTTTTGGCTTGTCATAGCTGGAATAGTAAAAGCCTTCATTGCCTTTCCAGGAAACTCCGCTGAATTTCACATCTATCAAAGTGTCTTCTTTTATTTCACGGGTTTCAGCATCCATGATAATAATTTTCCTCCAGTCGCTTCCGCCTTCAGAAATACTATAGGCAAGGGTTTTTCCATCTTCAGAAAAGCTCATTCCGGCGAGGGAAGTAGTCCCATCTTCACTGAATTTATTTGGATCCAGGAAGACTTCAGGAGTTGCGTCTTCAGACTTCTTTCGATAGATCACGCTTTGATTCTGTAGACCGTCATTTTTGCTGAAGTAGATCCATCCGCCCTCTTCGTTGGGAGCACTCAGTTTTTCATAGTTCCAAAGCTCAGTTAACCTCTCTTTAAGTTCATCCCTAAATGGGATCTGGTTGAGGTAAGCAAAAGTAACTTTGTTCTGGGCCGTAACCCAGGCTTCAGTCTCTGGGCTGCGATCATCTTCCAACCATCGGTAAGGGTCTTTAACTTCAGTTCCAAAATAGGTGTCTACGGTGTTACCTTTACGGGTTTCGGGATATTCCAAAGCTGTAGATGGGGTTTGTGGGGTTGGGGGAACGGGTGGTTCCTGTTGTGTACCACCACAGGAAGCCAATGCTCCGGCAGCAAGTACTGTAAATATTGTTTTTTTCATGTCTCAGTTTTTAAGAATGGTCCTAAAATTAAAGAAAATCCTGACAACTTTAATAAGAAAGGCTGCACTTGACTGTGCAGCCTTGAAAAAG
>CAYLZB010000044.1:8735-15860 GCA_964388165.1 uncultured Flavobacteriaceae bacterium
ACTCTTTTTACGCCATACCTCTTGTGCAATGGAGCAAGCGCCATCACCATTTGTATGGTGGAGCAGTTAGGGTTTGCAATGATCTTGTCTTCCCTGGTCAATTCTGAAGCATTTATCTCCGGAACGACGAGCTTCTTCCCCGGATCCATTCTCCAGGCCGAAGAGTTGTCGATCACGGTTGTTCCTGCTTCGGCAAATTTAGGCGCCCATTCCATAGAAGTCTCACCTCCCGCTGAAAACAGGGCAATATCGGGACGTTGTTTCACGGCCTCTTCCAATCCTATTATTTCGTATTCTTTGTTATTAAAGCTGATCTTATTGCCTACAGATCTTTCTGAAGCTACCGGTAACAATTCGGTCACAGGAAAGTTTCTTTCTGCAAGTACTTTTAACATCACTTGTCCCACCATTCCGGTGGCTCCTACAACTGCTATTTTCATTTTTGTTTTTTTTAAAAAAAGACCTCACAGGTTTTGAAAACCTGTGAGGTCTCCACTTCCCAATCGTCTAAATATTACGATGCAAAGGTATTGTACTGCACCTAATTAAAAGAACAGCTGAAAAGATTTTCTGCTGGCCTCCACTTTTTATAACCACTTTGAACAGATTGTTAAATATGAGAGGTTGAGAAAAAAATACCCCCGCTTTTGGCGGGGGTTTTAGGTTAGGGTATGTAGCGTAGCGGTTACTACGTATCTTTTACTTTATTTCTCCAAATATAAAGCTTTAAAATGTTTTAGTCGACCACCGTTAAAGGAGATCTTCCAGATCTCACTCCTAGAAATAAGCCCTTTTTGAAACAATCTGTTCCCATCGATCCATGTGCGGAATATAAAAACATAGCCGGCCAGCAGGACCAGTGCTAAAGTGGAGTCCAGCTGCTCCCAAAAGAAAAGCAGTAGAAGAAGCGGTGCAAAAAGGCTGAAATAATATAGGAGTATATTCTTCATTTTAAGCGGTACCGGAATTTTGCTTTTTAAGCTCGTCCCTTATTTGGGTTAGTAATTCCTCCTGGGAAGGACCTTTGGGTTCGGTCACTTTTGGTGCCTCCTTCTTGGTTTTGGTCCTTTCATAAGCTCTTAACACCAGGAAAATGAAGAAAGCTACTATAATAAAGTAAATAATAGCCTGGATGACATTTCCATAAGTGAGTACTGCAGCTTCGGCTTCTTTTGCGGCGTCCAATGTTTCGTAGTCGTTGCCATCTAGCGAAATGAACTTCTGAGAAAAATCTACTCCCCCGGTAATCACTCCTATCAGTGGCATGATAATATCTGCCACTACAGAAGATACGATCTTATTAAAAGCAGCTCCTACAACTACTGCTGTAGCCAGAGCAATAATGTCGCCTTTCAAAAGAAAGGTCTTGAAATCCTTGAGAAATGCCATAGTTAGTCGGTTAGTTTTTAGTAAATGTAAAAATTAATTTTCGATCAAAATTCTCTTTACTCTTTGGGAGATTCCGGTGATCAATTCATAGGAGATGGTATTTCCTTTTGCGGCAAATTCGGTGGCATGTTGAGGTCCCCCGAAAATGATCACCTCATCTCCTTCGTCACATTCTATACCTGTAATATCTACCATGATCATGTCCATACACACGTTTCCAATAATTGGAGCGTATTTTCCATTGATCATGACTCCCGCCCTACCATTGCCGTACTGCCTGTTGATCCCGTCGGCATGACCTATGGGCAGGGTAGCTGTTTTAGTAGTCTTTTCGGCAGTAAAGGCGCGATTATAACCCAGAGTCTCACCCTTTTTCATGGTGTGAATTTGAGAAACTATAGTTTTTAAAGTGCCAATTGGTTTCAGCTTTTGATCTTCGGGCTCATCATTTCCAAAACCATACAGGCCAATACCCGATCGTACCATATCAAAATGTGCCTTGGGATAATTAATAATGCCCGAGGTATTACAAATGTGCAGCATGGGCCGGTATCCCAATTCGTCATAAAGTTTTAAAGCTATTCTTCTAAAGGTGTGGATCTGCTCCAGGGTAAACTCCCTTTCTCTCCAGTCTTCACTGGCGGCCAGGTGTGAAAAGAAAGATGTGGCTTTGACTGCGGTGGTGTTTTTTAAAAGATCTCTAACAGTAGAAGTCTCTTTTTCCGAAAAGCCAAGCCTGTTCAAGCCGGTGTTGAACTTCAGGTGTACCGGATAATTTTTCTGCTTTAGGCCTTCAGCAGTTTTAATGAACTCTTCCAGAACAAATTTGCTGTAAAGACTCGGCTCCAGGCAGTGCTCGACAATGGCTTCAAAATTAGCCGACTGCGGGTGAAGTACAAGGATTGGAGTTTCGATACCTGCTTTTCGAAGAGCGATCCCTTCCGAAGTGTAAGCTACCGCAAAATAATCTGCACCCAGTTCTACCAGCTTTTTGGCGATCCCCGTAACATCACTGCCGTAGCCAAAAGCCTTGACCACGGCCATGAATTTTACGTCTTCATCTATTTTCGATCTTATGTAATTGTAGTTGTGCGCTAAGGCATTGAGATCTATCTCAAGTACGGTCTCCCTGGCTTTCGGCATGTTCACTTCTTTTAGTATCTTTTAATTCTTCAGGGTCTTTTACCTCGAAATTTCTCAGCTTTTCTCTTAAACGGGCTTTATAGAAAGCTCCCCGGCTAAGTGGTTCATACTCCTCGGTCTCCCCCAGCATCACGAGATCTTCATTTGAAGTCTTTCGGTAACTGTATTGAGCAAGATTTCCGGTGCGGGTACAAACGGCATGTACTTTAGTCACATATTCGGCAGTTGCCATGAGGTTGGGCATAGGGCCAAAAGGGTTTCCTTTAAAATCCATATCCAGGCCGGCGACTATAACTCTTACACCTCTGTTCGCAAGATCATTGCAGACAGAAACTATTTCCTCATCAAAGAATTGAGCTTCGTCTATGCCCACCACATCGCAGTCATCTGCCAGCAGCCTTATATTTGCAGCGGCAGGCACAGGGGTAGACCTTATTTCATTTGAGTCATGGGAAACCACCATTTCCTCATTATAACGCGTATCTATGGCCGGTTTAAAGATTTCGACCTTTTGTTTAGCGAATTTTGCGCGCTTCAGCCTGCGTATAAGCTCTTCGGTCTTTCCCGAGAACATCGAACCGCATATAACTTCAATCCACCCAAATTGCTCCTTATGATTTACTGTATTTTCGAGAAACATTTTGTATTTTTCAAGACCAAAAAGCAGATGTCGCTTTTGATAAAGGTGACACAAATTTATTAAAAATACAACCGCAATTAGTTTGCAAGTATGAAAGTTATGAAAAAGCAGTTGAAAGAAGATTTAGTGGCTTTGGCCGAAAAAATTGCTCTTTTAAAGGATCAGGAACAGGTTTCTACGGGAGAGTTGAAGGAGTTGGCTAAGAGGTTGTACGAAAAACTTACCATCTATAATTTTACCGAATCCAACCTTTATACTGCCGCAGAAAAGAGGGAGCAGGAAGTAGTGAAGACTGCCCAAACAGTCGAAGCTCCAAAAGAAAAGAAGAAGGAGGAGAAGAAACCTGCCGAAAAATCTGTTCCGGTAAAACAGGAAGCGGCTTCTCCCGAACCCGATGAATACAACCCTACAGGTCTTGAGTATAATGATTCTGAAGAGATCACCGAACCTAATACCGAAAAGATCAAGGATATCGTGGCACAAATGCCACCCGAATCTCAACAGATAGACGATCTCTTTGCCCACATAGAATCCGGCAACTACAAGAAAAATGATATGAAGGATATAGGTGGGGTACATTATGACAACCTGCCGCAGTTCGAACCTGTGAATCGATCAGGCTCCTCTCAGGATAAGCCCCGTTCTTTGAACGATCGTCTCAAGAAAGGGATCAATATTGGCCTTAATGACCGAATGGCCTTTGTAAAGCACCTTTTTGACGGAAGTACATCAGACTATAACCGCGTACTTTCTCAGCTCAATACGATTAAATCAAAAGAAGAAGCTTTCAACTTTGTCTCAAACATTGTAAAGCCCGACTATAATAATTGGGAGGGTAAGGAAGAGTACGAAAGCAGGTTCCTTGCTATTGTTGAGAAGAAATTCGATTAGACCAAGTTATCCATGGCAAAACTTTATCTGGTGCCCACTCCCATTGGGAATCTGGAAGATATTACATTTCGGGCAATTAGGGTTCTAAAAGAGGTGGACCTTATTTTAGCCGAAGATACACGCAACAGCGGGAAACTCCTGAAGCATTTCGAGATCGCGACTCCTATGCAGAGCCATCATATGCACAACGAGCATAAGACAGTGGAAGGGGTAGTGAGACATATCCAGAATGGAAAAAATGTCGCTTTGATCAGTGATGCCGGCACTCCGGCAATAAGTGATCCGGGATTTTTACTTACCCGGGCCTGTGTGGAAGCAGGAGTAGAGGTGGATTGCCTGCCCGGCGCCACAGCTTTCGTTCCGGCACTTGTAAACAGCGGCCTCCCGAATGACAAGTTTGTGTTTGAAGGATTTCTTCCTGTAAAGAAGGGAAGACAGACCCGCCTGGAGTTTTTGGCACAGGAAACCCGCACGATGATCCTCTATGAATCTCCCCATAAACTACTGAAAACCCTCGGCCAAATTGCGGAATATTTCGGTGAAGACCGACAGGTTTCTGTTTCCCGGGAGATCACCAAACTCCATGAGGAAACGGTGAGAGGAACTGCTGCCGAGGTACTGGCTCATTACCAGAATAAACCTCCAAAAGGTGAAATAGTTGTTATTGTTGCCGGGAAATAGGTTTATTCGGTTACGGTGATCTTAAGCGTAGTTATTGTTTGAGCATAGATCTCAGCTCCATTTGAGTCTTCCCGTTTTATCTTGACGACATCTGTTCCGGTAAACCCGGGTTCCGGAGTATAGCGATAGAATACGCCTCCCTCTTTGATCTGAATTTCACTCACTTCAAAATGTTTTGCTTGTTCATGAATACTAAACCCGCCTTCAATGGGAATTCCGGTAGACAGGAGAAACTCCAGATCTTCGGTATTGGAAATTTTATAAGTTTCCTGGACCTTTTCCGTCTTGATTGAATCACTGTCACACCCCACAGCGCAGGTGAAAAATATTAATAGAAGAAATTTTTTCATTCTGAAGTTGTTTTAACCAATTTACATAAAAAATAAAAAGGCAGGAAAATGCCTTTTTTGAGACTGCTGGTAGAGAGAATTTTCTTCAATTCCTCAATTAAGAAAATTTGTAGGAGGAAAATTTCTGGTAACAATATGTATTTTTGGAAAAAAATCTATGCGCTGGACCCTCAAACCTAAACCCGACTCTCAATCTGTAGATCATCTTTGTGAAGTGCTGGGAGTAGAGAAACCTATAGCTTCTCTCCTGGCTCAGCGTGGGATCACTTCCTTTGAGGCAGCAAAGAAATTCTTCAGGCCGGGTTTAGAAGATCTTCATGACCCATACCTTATGAAAGATATGGATGCTGCGGTAGATCGTATTGAGCAGGCCCTTCAAAAAGGAGAAAATATTATGGTCTTTGGGGATTATGATGTTGACGGTACAACCAGCGTAGCATTGGTCTCCTCTTATTTGAAGAAGATCTATCCCAATATTGCCACCTACATTCCAGACAGGTATGAAGAAGGTTATGGGGTTTCTTATAAAGGAATTGACTTTGCTGCAGATAATGATATCAGTCTCATTATCGCCCTTGACTGCGGAATTAAAGCTATAGACAAAGTTGCCTATGCTTCAGAAAAAGGCATTGATTTCATTATATGTGACCACCACCGGCCGGGTGCTGAGATCCCCATGGCAGTTGCTGTGCTGGATCCTAAAAGACAGGATTGTGAGTATCCTTATAAGGAACTCTGTGGTTGTGGTGTAGGTTTTAAATTGCTTCAGGCGTTGAATCAAAAGCGTGGAGAGTCTTTTGATCTGCTCATTCCTTACCTGGACCTTGTAGCCACTGCTATTGGGGCAGATATTGTTCCGGTTACAGGTGAAAATCGGATTCTGGCTTATCATGGGCTTCAGGTTATAAATGCTGCTCCCCGGGCAGGTTTTTCTGCCATTCTTGAGCAGGTGAAAAAAGATCAGTTGACGTTGACCGATGTTGTTTTCATTATAGCTCCGCGAATAAATGCGGCGGGTAGGATGAAGCACGGGCTGCATGCCGTAAATCTCCTTACGGAAGAAAACATGGTGCAGGCGAGAATTTTTGCTGCAGAAATAGAAGAATACAACAAGGATCGCAGGGATACAGACAAAGTTATAACCGAAGAGGCGCTGGCTCAAATTGAAGAGCTCAACGAACAGGAAAGAAAAACCACCGTGGTTTATAGAGAGACCTGGCATAAAGGAGTTATAGGTATTGTGGCCTCAAGATTAACGGAGACCTACTATCGTCCTACTCTGGTTTTTACCCGAAGCGGTGAAAAGCTGGCGGCTTCGGCGCGCTCTGTCCGGGGTTTTGATGTTTATGATGCCCTGGAAGGATGTAGTGAATTTATTGAGCAGTTTGGAGGTCATAAATACGCTGCCGGATTAACGCTTCTTTCGGAACAGTACGAGAATTTTAAAAGAAAATTTGAGGAGGTGGTGTCTTCGACCATAGATCCACACCTGCTGGTTCCCGAGGTACAAATAGATGCTGAGATAGATCTTCGTGATATTACTCCAAAGTTCCACAGAATACTGAAACAGTTTGCTCCTTTTGGACCGGGAAATATGTCTCCCGTTTTTATGACCCGGGATCTGAAAGATACGGGTTACGCCAGGTGTGTGGGAGGAGATGATAAGCACCTAAAGGCCAGATTTTTTCAAAAGAAAAATAACCGCAGTTTCGATGCCATTGGTTTTGATCTGGGAAAGAAGTGCGACCTGGTGGCCAATGGGAAAACCGTTAAAGCCGCTTATTGTATTGAAGAAAACGAATTCCAGGGGAATATTAGCCTTCAGCTAAAGCTAAAGGATCTGGAGATGAACTAAACCCGGCATATCTTGTTGGCGAATTCTTACAGTGTAAATAGCTGGTTTGCTCTTCAACAATTTTACCTGTAGTTGGTCTAAAAAAGTTTCTGATAATGAGATGTTTATCTACTTTAGTAAGGCCATAACATAAGTAGGTTAAGTTCATGGTAGATTTGGGGCAAAAAAAGGTGGAG
>CAYLZB010000045.1:0-15681 GCA_964388165.1 uncultured Flavobacteriaceae bacterium
GACCTCTTTCAGAAACTAAAGAGATCAAGCTAGAATATGATCAAAACGAGATCACTTTTGATTTTGTTGCTCTTCACTACGGCAACCCCGCCAGGAACAGTTATGCATACATGCTGGAAGGATTTGAGGAGGACTGGGTAGAAGCCGGGAATAAGAGATCTGCAACTTATACAAATTTGTCCCCGGGCGATTATACTTTTAAGGTCAAGGCAGCAAATGCCGACGGCGTTTGGTCAACCGAAGAGGCGACCTTAGGTCTTACCATCTTACCTCCCTGGTACCAAACCTGGTGGGCTTATCTGCTTTTTGTCCTTCTACTTATTGCTTTAGTCGTGGGGGTTGACAGGTTTCAACGTCACCGGCTAAAAAAGCAGGAACACGAAAGAGCCGTCTTAAGGGAAGCAGAATTAAGAGCTGAAGCAGAAAATAAAAGACGTGCCGATACGGAGCAGCTCAGCAAAATTGGAAGAGCCATTACCTCAACCCTCTCCATTTCCACAATAATTGAAACGGTCTATGAACATGTCAATGAACTCATGGATGCAGCAATATTTGGGATCGGTATCTATAACTCCGAAAAAAAGAGACTGGAATTTCCTGCTACTAAAGAAAAAGGAAAGATGTTGCAGCCTTATTCTCACAGAATCAACGAAGAGAACCGACTTGCAGTTTGGTGCTTCAATCATGGAAAAGAAATTATCATTGGTGATACTTCACAAGAAAGTTCCAAATATGTCAATCAATCTTTACCTCCTATTAAAGGGGATGAATCCAAATCTCTTATTTATCTACCCCTTATCCATCAAGACCGCACAATAGGTGTCATCACAACACAGAGTTTCAGTAAGAATGCTTACACACCTTATCATGTACACCTGCTGAGAAATCTTGCGACCTATGCCGCCATTGCACTAGACAATGCTTCGGCATATAGAAAACTTGATGCAACGATCAAAGACCTGAAGGTAATGCAGGAACAATTGATCCAGCAGGAAAAACTTGCGTCCTTAGGTCAGCTTACAGCAGGAATTGCTCATGAGATCAAAAATCCGTTGAACTTTGTAAATAATTTTTCCGATCTCTCTGTAGAGCTAATAGATGAGGCCAGGGCAGAGTTAATAAAAGCACAGACCACTACCGGTAATGACGAGCTAATACTCAAGGAAGTTTTGACCCTTCTGGAAGATGTGAAAACGAACCTTCTAAGGATCTGCAAGCACGGTACGAGGGCCGACGGTATTGTGAGATCGATGCTTCAACATAGCAGGGGCGGCACAGGAAAAAAAGAACTCACAGATCTAAATGAACTTATTCGGGAGTATGTAAACCTTTCTTTCCATGGGATGCGGGCGAGTAAAAACCCTATCGATGTAGAGCTGGATCTACAATTGGATGAAAAGGTAGGACAGGTGTCCCTCATTGAAGAAGATTTTAGCCGGGTAATTGTGAATCTTTGCACGAATGCTTTTGAAGCAATGCGGGAAAAGAGTCTTAGACCGCACTTAGAAGAAGATTTTAAGCCTAGACTTATTGTAAGGTCTATAAAAGAAAAGCATAGGGTTACAATAGAATTTGAAGATAATGGTCCCGGAATACCTGAAGATCTTCAGGACAAGATCCTGCAGCCATTTTTCACAACAAAAAGAGGAACTGCAGGAACCGGGTTAGGGCTTAGTATTACCCATGATATCGTCCAGTCTCACGGCGGAAATTTATCATTAAGATCATCACAAGGCACAGGCACTTGTTTTAAGATAGAACTACCTGTGGGTAGCAGAATAGAG
Organism: uncultured Flavobacteriaceae bacterium; assembly: GCA_964388165.1. Classification (GTDB taxonomy): domain Bacteria; phylum Bacteroidota; class Bacteroidia; order Flavobacteriales; family Flavobacteriaceae; genus Salinimicrobium. The sequence continues at coordinate 1,785 of CAYLZB010000045.1, forward strand.
GTTGCGGCAGAATAAGGCTGCCGGGAAAGCTATTACAACATCATTCTAAATTTACCTGCTCTTTCTGCAGGCGGGTTTCAGAACCATATTTGATTTAAGATCAGCGATTTTTAGAACCTGAAATAAGTTCAGGTTAAGGCGTGTAGGTCATTTGGGCACCCTCATTCTATTAGCGGCAGTTGCACTAACAGGTCTTTTCGGGATGAGATAATAAAAAGAGGCTGCCTAAAAAGTGTATTTTTCGTCAAGCTGAACTTGTTTCAGCTTCCAATTGGTTATAATTTTCAACTGGTTAAGATCCTGAAATAAATTCAGGATGACGTATTTCATACTTTTTGGACAGCCTCCTTTACAATGATTTTAGGTAAATTTATTTTTTTAGGTCAAAACGGTCCAGGTTCATGACCTTATCCCATGCCTTCACAAAGTCTTTGACAAATTTCTCTTTAGAGTCATTTTGGGCGTAGACTTCAGAAAGTGCACGAAGTTCGGCATTAGAACCAAAAATAAGATCTACTCTGGTCCCGGTCCACTTTACTTCTCCGGTATTGCGGTCACGACCTTCGAAGACATCCTGGGCATCGGTCTTTGCCTTCCAGGTGGTATTCATATCGATAAGGTTCACGAAGAAGTCGTTGGTAAGCTGTCCCGGGCGTCGGGTAAACACCCCATGCTGGGAACCATCATAGTTAGCACCAAGGGCCCGCATTCCCCCAACCAGAACAGTCATTTCCGGTGGAGTCAAGGATAGTAATTGTGATTTGTCTACCAGCATCTCTTCTGCTGAAGCTCCATAGTGCTCTCCTTTCTTGATATAATTCCGGAACCCGTCTCCAATTGGTTCAAGGGCTTCAAAGGCTTCTACATCTGTCTGCTCTTCAAGGGCATCCATTCTACCGGGGGCGAAAGGAACTCCAATATCATAACCGGCCTCTTTAGCTGCTTTTTTGACGGCTAAAGATCCTGCCAGAACAATAAGATCGGCCAGTGAAATTCTTTTGTTTCCGCTTTGTGATTCGTTGAACTCCTTCTGAATTTTCTCCAGTTTTGTAAGGACTCCCTGTAGTTGAGGCGGGTTGTTCACCTCCCAGTGCCTTTGCGGCTCTAATCGTATACGCGCTCCATTTGCTCCTCCCCGCTTGTCTGAATTCCGGAAAGTGGATGCCGAAGCCCAGGCTGTGGTCACTAATTGAGATACTGTGAGTCCTGAAGCAAAGATCTTTTCTTCCAGTTTGGCAATATCATCCTTATCTATGAGTTTGTGATCTACCTTTGGGATAGGATCCTGCCATATCAATTCTTCCCTGGGAACTTCTGGTCCCAGGTACCGGTCAATAGGTCCCATATCACGGTGAGTCAGTTTATACCAGGCTTTTGCAAAGGCATCGGCAAACTCATCGGGATTTTCGTGGAAATGTTTTGAGATCTTGTAATATTCCGGGTCTTCCCTTAGGGCTACATCTGTGGTGAGCATGAATGGTGCATGTCTCTTATTGGGATCATGGGCGTCGGGAATAGTGCCCTCCCCTGCTCCATCTTTGGGTTTCCACTGCCATGCGCCACCTGGACCTTTGTGACATTCCCACTCATAGTTAAAGAGGTTGTCAAAAAATTTGTTGCTCCATTTTGTTGGAGTGTCGGTCCAGGCGCCTTCGATCCCACTGGTAATGGTACTACCGGCATTTCCGGTACCGAATTTATTTTTCCATCCCAGACCCATTTCTGTAATATCTGCTCCTGCGGGTTCTGCGCCCACATGTTCAACAGGGTCGGCCGCTCCGTGGGTCTTTCCGAAGGTGTGACCACCGGCGATAAGTGCTACAGTCTCGTAATCGTTCATAGCCATACGTCCAAAGGTCTCACGAATATCTTTTGCCGCTCCCAAAGGATCAGGATTTCCGTTTGGACCTTCAGGATTGACATAGATAAGTCCCATATGGGAGGCTGCAAGCGGTTGTTCCAGCTTGTTCTCCCTGGCATAACGTTCCTTGTTACCTACCCATTCCCCTTCAGATCCCCAGTAAATGTCTTCCAGAGGTTCCCATACATCTTCGCGGCCACCACCAAAACCAAAGGTCTTGAAGCCCATTGATTCAAGAGCGACATTTCCGGTAAGGATCATAAGATCTGCCCAGGATATCTTTTTGCCATATTTCTGTTTTATTGGCCACAGCAGCAGGCGGGCCTTATCAAGATTGGCATTATCGGGCCAGCTGTTGAGAGGTGCAAATCGCTGGGCACCCGAACTTCCTCCTCCGCGACCATCGCTTATACGATATGTACCGGCGCTATGCCAGGCCATACGAATGAACAGCCCGCCGTAGTGCCCGTAATCTGCAGGCCACCAATCCTGGGAGTCGGTCATAAGTTTGTGGAGGTCTTTCTTTACTGCTTCGAGATCTAGACTTTTAAATTCTTTAGCATAATCAAAATCCTCATCCATGGGATCAGAAAGTTTTGAGTGTTGCCGTAGAATTGAAAGATTCAACATATTAGGCCACCAGTCACGGTTAGAAGTTCCGCTTCCGGCCGTCTTGTCAAGTGCCCCTCCTAAAAAAGGGCATCTGCTGGATTCGTTTACTTCCCAGGCCTTGTGGGTGCCGGGAGAATCACGATGTTCATTGTGTGCCATTTGGTTATATTTTAGTTAATTAATTCCTCCTAAAATATAATAAAATTAACTGATAGTTTTTTGCTGTTCATTGGAAAAATCGATCCTGTCACCGAAGGAAATTTATAGTTAAAGAAGAACGCTCGTTACAATCGGGCAAGGTCATTTTAAACCTTCCGGGAGAAAAATTAATTTTTCCACGCAACCTTTTAAGAACCGGAAGTCATATAAGTAAAGAACAAAATCTTAAAAACAACAAAATGAAAAAATTGATCCTATTATTTGCTTGTGTTGCAGTTTTCTCCGCTTGCAGTGTAGATGATGAACCTAACGTGCTTTTAGTTCCTGCCGAAGTAGTGGAAACAAATCTCCCATCCCTTTTTAGCCCGGGAGAAAACTTCATTGTTGAAGTCACCTACCTGCTACCCGATGTGTGCCATATCCCCGCCGGTCTACAGGTAACCAGGGGAGCCGAACAGGGACCGGAAAGAAGGGACATCTATGTTACCGGGGTAGCTTCAATTAGAGAAGGGACAGAATGTGAGACTGAGGGTGGTGACCTGGAGAGAGAAGGGAGTTTTAGGATCGTCATTGATGAAAATGAACCTTATACCTTTTATCTTTGGACCGGATTGGACGAGAATAACGAAAGTATTTTTACCGAGGTGGTAGTCCCTGTAGGAATTGCAGATAGTCCGGGCGAGTAATAACAAATTCAGAAAACCAGGTGAGCTTAAAAAAGCTTATCAAACAATGTAAAAAGCAGGAGCTTAAGGCACAGGAAGAATTGTACCGCCTGTATTCGGGAAGGTTCTTCGCCCTGTGCCTCAAGTACTCTGGCAGTTATGAAGAAGCTCAGGACCTTCTTCAGGATGGCTTTGTGAAAATTTTTACCGGGATCGACCAGTTCAAAAACAAAGGATCCTTTGAAGGTTGGATGACGCGTATTTTCATTAATACGGCGATTACAAGAACTAAAAAACAGCATCTTTTTTTAGCTATTACTGAAGATCATCCCGATGAAGTTTATGTTGATTATGAAGAGCATTTACCGGACTCCGATTTCCTGTTCGAAATCATCCGGGAGCTGTCTCCCGCCTACAGACATGTATTCAACCTGTATGTTTTGGATGGACTTTCCCACAAAGAGATCGCAAAATTATTGCAAATATCTGAGGGAACCTCTAAATCCAATCTCGCACGTGCAAGGCAAAAATTGAAAGAGCGCATAGAAAATCATCTTCACCTACTTCCAGCAAAGAACCTATGAAAAATCAAAAAAATCTGGATGAGCTATACCGCGAAAGGTTTCTGGGGAAGGAAGTTCCACCGCCAGATGATGCCTGGGGCAATATCGTGAGTCAGCTGCCTGCTAAGCAACCGGAGAGAAAGATCTTACCTCTTTTTTGGTACAAGCTTGGAGGAATCGCTGCTGCTCTTTTAATTGCAGCAACCGTCGCCCTCAACTATTTTGCTGCCCCCGGACCCTTAGATTCCGAGAGATCAAATCCAGTAATAACTTCTGAAGACCCACAGGAGGTAGAACAAACAGAACAAAGAACCTATGGATCTTTTGAGGAGCAGATTCCGGAAAATGTAAAACAGCCTGAAGCGATCATCAGCGAAAACAGGGGTGTCAAAAAAGGTAAAAAACTCACCTCTTTTTCTACTGCCACTACTTTAGCTTCAGAAACAACAGAAGATGAGAAAGACATTGAAGATAGACCGGGTATTCATCTACCTTCAGGAGAAACAGATAAGGATCTTGTAACTGTAGAAGCTAAAATGATTCCTGAGGAGATCACTCCCGACGCCATCGCTTCCGAAGAGGTTGAATCCACCGCGGACATGGAGCATGAAAAAGTTGATTTAGATAATTCGGCGGACAGTAGATTTAGCCTCAGCACCAAAGTTGCACCTCTTTTTACCAACGGCAGCAACAGCGAAGACCAGGGCAGTGCAGGGAACTCCATAGCATATGGCCTGAGTGTTTCCTATAAGGTTTCCAAAAAGATCGCCATTCGTTCGGGGATCACTAAAATGGACATAAGCCGCAGCGCACCCACAGTGACTTATGCCGGTGGTGTAGAGGCCAGAAGTTTGGTGGGAAGCTCTAATACCACCCTTGCAACTCCTAGTGTTGATGTAACGGAGAGGAATTCAAGTTTCATTGAGCTACCCCTGGAAATGGAGTATGCTTTAATAGACAAAAAACTGCAGCTACACCTGCTGGGGGGAAGCAGCATATTGTTTTTAGATAACAATGCTGTTCCGGTAACCGGGATCACAGCGGGAGAGTCCGGCGATCAAGCAGAGCAACAAAAACTCCATTACACCGGAAATATCGGTCTGGGATTGGGCTACAGTCTTTTGAAAAATATTGAGCTCAATCTAGAGCCTACATTAAAGGTAAGGCTGGGAAGTTCAGAAAATCTAAGTCCGTTTTATTTCGGAATTTATTCGGGCTTTAGTTATCGTTTTTAAATCCCATCGGATGACATGAAGCTTTGCTAAAAAGCAGGTACACGAACTAGCCCATATACCTGCTTCTAAAGTAAGAATAGATGCTATCATTGATTATTTGCAGAGATCTGCCCCCTAATTTCTCCTCCGGGATTTTGGCTGGTATGAACATTCACATAGGCTCCTCCCGAGCTCATAAGATCGAGTAGATCTTCCAGACTTTGCCCTTCAAGGTCGCCAATAAGTTCATCTGCAGTGATAACACCTTCAGCAAGGATACCGTTTGTTTTACCTGCAATAGGTCCATCGCCATAGAGAAATGCAACTACTCCCCCATTTTCCCCTGCCGGAGCCGCGTGAATATGGGATGCTGCAACATTTTCAATATTTGCAACAATTAGTTTATAGTACAATTCAGATCCGTCTTTACTCAATTTAAAGATAGTTTGTCCTGTAGCATCTGTCATTACAGCCGGCACCTCCTCATCACCGCTAAGATGAGCTTTAAAGCTCAAAACAGCTTTGGCATGTGCTCTGCTTGCCTGAAGATCGGCTTCCAGCTGTGTCTGATTCATTTCCGGTTCTAAAGCTTCTGTCTCACAGGAAGAGAACAGTAGCAAAAAAGCTGCTGAAAAAATAAAGATTAGATTTTTCATATTACAAGATTTATTGGTTTACTTTCCTGATTTTCAATACAATATACACCCATATCCTTAATATTGAATAACAGCGGTCGCCAATAAAATCCTAAATTTTCAAGTGGAAATGCAGGGCAGGATCAGCAGAGACCTCCTTCTCCCGATTTTATTATCCTGTTGCAGATCGCAAAAGATCCGGACCATTAAAAAAAAAGATCCCCGAATAAAAATTCGGGGATCCGCGCATTTTTCCTTCAGCCGCAATAGAGATCTTTTTCTATCTAGTTTATTGGTTTTGGCTCCAGGATAAGGCTCACCTTGTTGAAATCGGCTGCACTGTTAATGACGGTCCTGTAATCTTCATACCTGTCGACACTAACGATATTTACCCTGTAATGTTCATCTGCAGTAATGTTCAGGACATTATCCTTAACCTCATAATAAGAGTGGAAACTCAGAACTTCCTGCCCATCCTTTGAAAAGGTATTGTGAATGTTGAGGTCGTCAAGATTGGAGATCTGATATCCTTCGGGTATATTGACCCTTATCGTACGGTAATAGCTTCTCTGAAATTCATTTTCCAAAGGTAATTTCCTCTCCTTTTCCTGGTACAGCTCTATTTGCCTTCCAATTAATTCCCCGATTTTGAAAATGTATTTGTTACCGGCTTTTTCCATAAAAGCATCAGATCTGAAGTCCAGGACAAACTGCAATGGTTTGACCCCAAAAAGCTCGGGATCTGCATTGAGAACATCTTTATTAACTACCTCTGCAGCTTCATCCAGATTTCTCGCGAAATTCTCGATCAACTCATTTCTGTCCTTCTCTTTTACCAGGTGCATAAAAGGATGAATGAACATGCCATAGTAACCACTCATTCCTCTATCCAGGTGGACGTTGATATTTGAGAGATCTTCCGAAGAAAAATTGACCTCTACCAGCATACGGTCGGTAGTATTTTCTGCTTTAACAGGTTCAATGAATTCTATTTTACCCAATCCTGAGGTAAGGGTTCCAACCGTGACTTCTTTGATGAAAAGCCCGTAAGTATCTGTGAGATAGGCAGGCGGATATCCATATCTTGAAGCCCGCTCCACAGGAGAAAGATATTTTTTGCTCTTGGGGAAATAGATGAGAAAATCCTGCAGGAAGTTACTGGCTTCAAATTCCCGGTCAAATTTGAGATCTTGCCGGTCACAGGTCAGGACCAATTCATGATCGATATCAAGAGATCTGAGAACTGCGACATAAAGCTTCACCATTCCGGCTTCATTGGCCACCTTCTTTTCCAGGACCGCATCAAGATCCTTTAGGTCATCCCCGTTTCCGTTCGTGAAATAGACATTGTTCTTCATGAAGAATTCCAGCTTTCTTATGGCAGCATCTTCCTCAGGGATCTCCTTTTTAAAAACTTCTGCAATGAATTTATCAACTGCTTTTTGCGTCTTTTTCGAGTATTCGGGATAGTAGTAAGAATAGATGTTCTGGGAGATCCCTCCATACGAAGAAATATCTTTCTTGTTATTGTACAGGTTCTGGTCCAGTTTATAGACCACAGAAGCCCTGGAAGCATTAAAGGCAGACAATTCTTCCTCCTCCAGTTTGTCTATTTGCCCGGTCTTTAAACTCCAGTGAAGCTTATTGGTAGTGAGGGTGTCAAGGCTCACAGGAGGCAAACCATTATAGGTCTTAAAAGCAAACACCAAATTCTTAGGTGAGAAAAAATCGAATTCAACCTGTTCCTTTTGTATTGAGGATTGTAGAAAGAGCCTGTTCCCGTTATAAGAAGGATCCCGCTTCTCAACATAGAAATATTCAATGAAACTGCCTTTTTCGATACCTTCAAAGGCAAAATATTTATACTGCTTTCCGGTCTCTTCGTCTTTGGCTGTAAAGATGTTGCTCTTATCCAACTCAAAGATCTTTCCGTCGTTCTTAACCACCCTGGCCCTGCTCACCGGCAGTTCTGTAGAACCGGAATGCGGTAAATAGATCTTGTTATATCTCTCAATAGCATGATCTGAATTAAGCCACACCACCCGGTGCTCCAGGAAGTATTCCACTAAAGAACCTTGTTCATCATAAATGAACTCGGTAACGATCTTACTCTTCAATTCCAGTATTTCTTCTGTAGTGGCAGGATCTACAGTATAAGCAGGATTATTGTTCCAGGTATAGGTCTTAAAAAAAGGTTGCTCCTGTCCTACAGCAGTCTGTAAGACAAGGAAAAACAGTATAGCAAAGGTTATTTTTTTCATATCAGGAGGTTTTGGTTTTCTTTAGGATGATGACTTCTTTATAAGCCTTTTCGGCTTTATCGATAAGGTTATTGACCCGTTTTTGCTGTTCCAGATCAAGAAGGAGGAAATTAAACTGAGTTTTGTGTTCATATATGATCTTATTGTCCTTTTGGGTATAGGAAATACTGGATTCAATAAGGTCATTCTCAAACTTTTCATTAGCGGGTAAGTATTCTACTTCATAACCCGCGGGTATTTCAAGCACTGTAGAATACGAAAGTGTGTTGTGGTATTCGTATTCCATTTCATTGACCCGGTCTTTAAGAGCCCGGTAAGGAGAAAGTGACCTGTTAAGATTGAGATTGAGATAGATCTCGTCTCCAATCTCCTTTGCATATCCTTTTATTTCAAAGTCATAGTCCAGAATAAAATCCAGATCGTACTCATATTTATTATGCTCTTCGAAGGAACTGATAAGGAACCTGTTATTACCCTTTTCAAAAATAGCATTATAGTATTCTTCTATTTTGGCAGGATTGGAGATCTCTTCAAGCTCCCGAAATAATTCGGTCTTATTATAACCTGTAACCTCAGCTTTGGTGCTACCCCTTAGATCACTCCCGTCGATCTTTAGAACTGTATGCTCCATCACTGCCGATCTATCTGCAGACATCACAGGCACTGTTTCCACAGTAAAACCTTTATCTCCCTGCGCGATCAAAGCTTCTTTTCCCTGAATAAAAGATGACGGGTATTCCAGGGAGATATATCTACCTGTGGCATCCAGATAATAAGTTCTTTCTTTTGTTTGATAGGCCAGGATCATGTGGTTATCTACCAATGGAGTTGGTAATTCCCGGTACGTATAAGGAATGCTCCTTGTGCCTATCCAGGTCAATCTACCTTCTATTCCCGCTATGGAAAGCATTTCGTGCAGGATACTGGAATTATCCTTACAGTCTCCGTACTTTTTCTTGAAAACTTCATTGGCCTCCCGGGGTATAAAGCCACCCAGGGCATATTCAAAGGCAATATATTTTATATTTTTCTGGGTCCAGTAATAAATGGCTCTCACCTTTTCCAGCTCGGTTTCCTTTCCCGCCGTGATCTCGTCGACTAATTTGACCAGTTCTTCATCTTCCTCACTGCGGTTAAGATCTTTCACCAGGGAGCTATACCAGGCGTAGAGGTCATTGACATCTTCCAGTATTTTGACGGTTTGGCCATTATGAACATAAGAAGAGATCACAGGTACTACATGTGGGATCACCTTCTTAAAGGTAGGACTGCCCGCCTCATCTTCATACTGCTTTACATTTAATGCTTTCCAGGTGTATATCCTTTTTCCCCGCTTTTCTTCCTCTTTAAATTCCAATTCCAGCCCCTCTGTGTTGAACTTCAAAAATCTAAGGGAGATATCCTTATCTACGGTTACGGTGAAAGTATTATTTGCAATCGGAAAATAATCTCCAAAATAGAAAGGCATCAAAAAACGCGGATCCTTGATCTTTTCTGAATATTCCAATCTGGATTTAGCTCCTTTCTGAAGCCCCGGAAATATAAAATTCACAGATCTGGTATCATCGTGGAAGGAATTGTCGAGTTCGTCCTTTTGCTTGTAATCCTGAACCTTGTATTCCCTGTACCTGTTATTTTCATATAAATAGGAAGAAGCCTTAATATCTTCCATTTCAAAAAATGAGGAAAAATTAAGGGAGCGTCTTGAGTTCGAAACGGCAGCAGCATCCAGGTAGAGATCTTCCTCAACATGACTTTGATCGATCTCCAGCTGTCCCGATCTAAGGGATATTGTGAGGTTTGTTTCCTGTTGAAGTCTAATCATATGAGCATTGACATATTTCTCACGATAATACTCCACTTCGGGAGCGACTTGAGAAAAGACAGGGCAGCTGAAAACAACAACTGCAAACAGGAGGAGTATTTTATATTTCGTCCGCTTCATAGATATTATTATTAAAGTAATGTTCCCGGGTAAGCCGCACTCCCTGTTGGTCAAAAGTTTCAGCTTTTCCATGCTTTAGATCAAAAGCATAATTGATCTCTTTCCTTAGCTGCCCATTCTCAAAGTATTCGCGGGAAGGACCGTGAAGTTCTCCAAAGTGATAGGTCTTTTCACTTTTCAAATTTCCATTGGCATAATATTCTTTTGACTTACCGTGATATTCACCTGCCTTATAAAAGGTTTCGTACATAAGTTGTCCGGAATAATAATATGATCTGTAAGTACCGGTTACCTCCCCTCTAACATATTCCATTTCACGGGAGACTTTTCCGTTATCATAAAGCGATCGAATCACTCCTGTTTCGTTTTCCAGTGGGATCATCGGTAATTCTGTTGAGTTCTCATCAAGATAGGAGTAGCCCATAAGCCTCCCGTGTTCATAGAACCTAACAAGTTCTAACCTGCCTTCGGGGTCAAAGAATTCCTTTCTCCCATGCTCCCGGTCTGCAAAATATGGAGTGAGCACCTTGAGTTTTCCGTTCTCATGAAATGATCTTGATTCGCCGGTACTGTTGCCAAATTCATAGTTACGAACCAGTTCGGGAGTGCCATCTTCATAAAAATAAAGTACCTCCCCGTGCAGATCACCCCGGGACACATTTGCGAGCATTTTCCTGTTACCGTTTGGATAGTAACTTATAAAGGTCCCATCCTGTTCTCCATTCACAAAATTTCCTTCTTCGATCTTCTTCCCATTATGGTCGTATTGAGTAAAGATCCCGTGTTTTATACCATTAACGTAGGTGGTTTCATGACTTAAGCTGCCATCGAAATGGTGAAGTTGTAAAGTATATTCTCCTGTAGTATCACGGTCAAGCTCTTCGAACAGCTCTCCTTCCGGATCATAGAATTTTTCTGTCTTGACGTCTCCATGGTTATAGCTTAAGGTGCTTATTAGTTCTCCCTCAACTCCATAGAATTCCTGCAGATCATGGAATTCTCCTTTATGAAAGAAATTTTTCGCCTTAAGTGTACCGTTGGGATAATAATGTCTCCATTCCCCCTGCTCTTCCCCGTCTGCATACCAGCCCTGAGATTGCATAATACCGTCCCGGAAAAAGCTCCGGTAATATCCATTCAGCGTATCCTGCTGATAGGTGGATTCCGAAAATTTTTCTCCGGTTTCATAATACTGAGTGTATATGCCATTGGCTTTATCTTCAGTATAAACTCCCTCCCCGGTGAGAACGCCGGTATCGGAATAGAATTTCCATGCGCCTTTTTTTCCACCCGAAGTATCATATAAACCTTCAGCAGTAATCTGCCCGTAAGGGGAATAGGACCTGTAATAGAATTCTCCTCCCCTTCTTTTTCCGGCAGCCAGGGTTTCCCCTGCCTTGTCGAAATAACGGTAAGCTATGATATCTCCATTCTTATAGTCAAATTCGTAATGAAGTTTACCATCGAGATCAAAATATTTCACAGTTCCCTGGTAAAGCCCTTCCTTAAGATTACCGGTTGATTTGGGACTACCATCTTCATAAAACGCCTCATAGAGCCCCTCAAAAAGTCCATCTTTATAGGTCGTGCGCTCATAGATATTTCCGTTTGAAAAATAGGATATGAAAGGGCCAACAGCTTTATTAGCTTCATAATTAACTTCAGACGTTAAACTCCCATTGCGGTTATACCGTTTCTCTACGCCATTCTTCTCACCTCCTCTAAAGCTCATTTCAGAAAAGACCTTCCCATTTGCATAATATTCATACGCCTTGTCCTCAACAAGCCCATTACGATAAGTAATATCAAATTCCTTGAGTACTTCCCCTACCGGAAAGTTTGAACGGTATGCTCCTTCCAGAGCGCCATTTTTGAAGAATTTTCTCTCCAGCAGAGCTCCTTTTTTATTGTACACCAGGTGCTCTCCATTAAGTTCGTTATTTTGATAGTTGGCAGAGTATCTTAGCCTCCCATTCTCAAAATAACCCTTATTGCTCCCTTCCAGGGAACCTTTTTTATATATGGCTGTTTCACTGATCCTTTTACCATCGTGAAGCCAAACCCATTTCCCGGTTCTGTTTCCTTCACGGTCAAAACTACCTTCCCCGGCAAGTACACCTTCAGAATTATAAAATTTCCATGCTCCGCTGGGAGTTTCACCCTCAGCCTCTCCTATTCCATCCAACCTGAGATTAAGATATTTAAACATAAGTCCCCGGTCTTCTTCAAGAACCCTGTAAGATGGCGATTGTAAAATTTCACTCCATTTTACCAGCAGGGAATTTCTAAAGGTCTTTAAACCCTCAACGTCTTTTCTCACGATCTTTCTGTAATCTTCATTTTCAATTGAAAATGAGACAACATTTGTAAAATCTTCAAAGCGGTTATTAGTCCACACCCATTTGTAGAGAGGCACGTAAACTTTAGTCCAAAATCCTTCGCCTTCCTCGAATGCAGCCAATTGCTCCAGCATAAGATGGTTCTGCCTGGTAAGGGCTACATCTATCTTCGAGTTTATTTTGTATTGTTCATTAAAAGCCAGCTTGTTCTCGAGAAGAAGATTTAATTGCTCAAAAGAAGCATCATCACCGCTAATATTCTGCCCTTGAGAAGCAGCAGTCGGCATTTTAGTTCGAACAAGGTCATTAAAGCTGGTCAGCACCTTAAAGCTATCACTCCCATCGGGATTTAGAATAAGATACATATTAAGAGCCATCATAGCCTGAGCCATTAAGCCTTTGGAATAACTAATATTTCCCAACCTTAAATGCGGTAAAGCGTAGGAGGGATTAAGATATATAGCTTGTTGATATGCCGCTACAGCCTGGGGAATTTTGTCTGCTTTCTCCAGGAGGAGGCCTTTGTTATACCATAACTGAAAATTCCTGGGATAATCATCAAGACCCTTCTCAACAGCCAGAAGCCCTTTGTCCAGATCCTCATTATTGATGTAGGCCACAACCTGATTTATATAAAAGGACAGGCTCAGGGATCCACAGTCGCGGGAAATCCCATCCTCGGTGACAGCAATAGCTTCTTCAAACTTTCCCGAATTAAGCAGGTAATAAGATTTGGGTACAAGAGAAGCGCAAAATGAAGAGTCTTTGGGATGAATGCTTTGTAGTATTTCCAGACTCTGTTCGTAATTCCCCTCACTGCCGGCTTCTGCAGCAAGCTTCATGAGCTCCTGCCCTTCAGCAAAAGATAATTTTTCCTGCGCAAAGCCCAGGGAGCTCCACAGGATTAGGAGTAGATAAAAGTTTTTCATTAGTAATGAATTGAATAGAAGAAAATGGAGGGACCTTTTAATAGTATTATCTAAAAGAGAGTGGTAGGAACACTCGTTATTCAATTTATAAATCTAGCAAAAATTGCTCTTTGATTTGTTAAAAAAATTAACTTTTTTTTAAAGTTTTTAATTTCCGGTGATCTTCCTCCCGACAGTAACTGAGAGAAGAAAAAGAAAAGACCATCCTGTAATAGGCACCGGCCCTTAGGCTGCAATATTTTCTGCAGGGATTTTCATTACCGGCTTCAAAAAAATTCCTACATTTAAGAACTTGTTAACGAGGTAAGGACAAAAGCGACTCCCTACAAGCTTTTGTCTGATTTAAAACTAACGCAGTTCTCTTAATGCAGATCAACTCCCCCACCACCCCAGGGAATTATACTATACTTAAACCCAGAGAAGCCCTCAATAGAACTTTCTTCTGCCTCTGTATTTTTTTCTCTTCTTGGAAGACAAAAGGTCAAGGATTTATCAATAGAAATGGCGCAATAATCATTGATTTTCAATTTAATAGTGCGATTTATTTTAAAAATGGCAAATCAGAGGTTTGCATAAATGGGGAAAAATTTATTATTGACCAGAATGGTAGAACAATAAGGAACTCGGAATAACAAAAAGAATCATTAAAGAAGCAAAATCATGATCTGGTACGAAATTAAAGATTTAGAACATCTGCTCATCAAGGGAAAACTG
>CAYLZB010000046.1:0-15610 GCA_964388165.1 uncultured Flavobacteriaceae bacterium
CCTCATTATACTTCCCTCTCTTGAGGGTTCTTATCACTTTAATAAAGGTGTCCTGGAAAATATCTTCAGCAATGTCTTTATCAAAGACCTTTGAAAAGATGAAACTGTAAATTCGCTGTTGATGTCTGTTGATAAGGATAGAAAGAGAATATTCATCTCCTTCAATGTAGCTTTTCACGAGAAAAGCATCGTTTGCCTCGGTGTAGTTCATAAGAGTTACTTTTTCAGGCTGTTGGGGTAGGCCTGCTGGTTAGTTAATACAAGTTCAAAGTAACTTTATGCTATAGGCAAATGAGATTTGTGGTTTACTAATAGCAAATATAACAGGAAAATTTTCACATATACAAATAAAAGGTTAATGTTTTTAACAAAGTAATTCTCAACCACTTATAAACTCTAGCTCCCAAGCTAATTATTTTGAGTTTAAGTACCTTTGCATTTCCATCAGAAATTTTACTATGCAAACAGACATCTCAGGAGTTGATCCAAAGGAGAATATTATCATAAAGGGAGCCCGTCTTCACAACTTAAAGAACATTGATGTAGTGATCCCCCGGAATAAACTGGTAGTTCTAACAGGGCTTTCCGGTTCGGGTAAATCATCCCTGGCTTTCGATACCTTATATGCCGAGGGTCAGCGCCGCTATGTAGAAAGCTTATCCTCTTACGCAAGGCAGTTCCTGGGCAGACTGAACAAACCCCAGGTAGAATCGATCAAGGGAATAGCACCGGCCATTGCTATTGAGCAAAAGGTAAATTCCACCAATCCACGCTCCACTGTTGGAACATCTACGGAAATCTATGATTACCTGAAACTGCTTTTTGCCAGGATAGGAAGGACCTACTCTCCTATTTCGGGAGATGAAGTAAAGAAGGACACCGTGACCGATGTGGTAAATTATGTGAAGTCTTTTGCTGAAGGCTCAAAAATGCTTCTTTTGGCACCTGTTCATGTAGAGCAAAGTCGTACTCCTGAAGAAAAGCTGAAAGTTCTTTTACAGCAAGGTTACAGCAGGATGAAATTCAACGGTGAAGTGCTTAGGATCGACGAAGCTGACCTTTCAAAAATAGAAGAAAAGGACCTCTTTCTTGTAGTTGACAGGATAGTTACCAAAGATGATGAAGATTTCCTCAACCGCCTTGCAGATGCAGTTCAAACTGCCTTTTTTGAAGGGAAAGGAGAGCTGTTTGTGGAAAGTCTTGCAGATAAGAAGATGAGGCAATTCAGCAATAAGTTTGAACTGGATGGGATGAGCTTTCTTGAACCCAATCCTCATCTCTTCAGCTTTAATAATCCCTATGGTGCCTGTCCGAAATGTGAAGGATATGGAGACGTGATAGGGATCGATGAGGATCTTGTCATTCCAAACACCGGATTATCTGTTTATGAGAACGCTATTTTTCCCTGGCGCGGAGAAAGTATGAGCTGGTATAGGGATCAACTGGTGAACAACAGCCACAAATTCAATTTCCCTATACATAAACCTTATTTTGAGCTGACTCAAGAGCAGAAGGATCTGATCTGGAATGGGAATAAGCATTTTGAAGGATTGAATCAATTCTTTGCCTTTCTTGAATCCAAGGCTTATAAGATACAGAACCGGGTGATGCTTTCCCGCTACCGAGGAAAGACAAAATGTTCTGTCTGTAAGGGAAAAAGATTAAGGCCAGAAGCGAATTATGTGAAAGTTGGGGGAGCAACAATAACCGATCTGGTGGAAATGCCCATCAACAAAGTAGCCGGTTTTTTTGACCAACTTGAACTGAATGAAACTGATGCTGCAATTGCAAAGAGGCTCCTAACCGAAATAAGGAACAGGCTTGGATTTTTAACCAAAGTGGGACTTACTTACCTCACTCTCAACAGGAAATCCAATACCCTCTCGGGTGGGGAATCTCAAAGGATCAACCTTGCGACTTCCCTGGGAAGCAGCCTGGTAGGTTCCATGTATATTCTGGATGAGCCTTCCATTGGTCTTCATCCACGTGATACACTTAAACTTATTGAAGTGCTAAAATCCCTGCGCGATCTTGGAAATACTGTTATTGTCGTAGAACATGATGAGGATATCATGAAAGCGGCAGATGAGATCATCGACATTGGACCCGAAGCCGGTACAAATGGCGGAGAAGTCGTTGCCTCCGGCACCTACAGTGACATCCTGGTATCCGACTCGCTCACTTCAAAGTACCTGAACAATACATTACAAATTGAAGTGCCTGCAAAAAGGCGGGACTATAAATACTATATTGATGTAGTTGGAGCCCGGGAAAATAACCTGAAGAACATTGACGTAAGGTTTCCTTTAGGAATATTTACTGCCGTAACAGGAGTTTCGGGAAGTGGTAAAAGTACGCTGATCAAAAGGATCCTCTACCCCGCTATGTGTAAAGAAATTGGAGGCTATGGCGAAAAAGCAGGACAGTTCACGAAGATCGAAGGTAAATTCAGTAATGTCACTTCCGTAGAATTCGTAGATCAAAACCCGATTGGACGTTCCTCCCGCTCCAACCCGGTTACTTACATTAAAGCTTATGACGATATAAGGAACCTTTTCTCAAACCAGAAGTTAAGCAACATTAGAAACTACAAACCAAAGCACTTTTCTTTCAATGTGGATGGAGGCCGTTGTGAAACCTGTAAAGGGGAAGGTGAGGTAACTATTGAAATGCAATTCATGGCCGATGTTCACCTTGTGTGTGAAACCTGCAACGGGAAACGTTTCAAAAAAGAGATCCTGGAAGTGAAATTTGCGGATAAGAACATCGACGAGATCCTGAATATGACCATTGATGATGCCGTTGATTTCTTTGCTGAAAATGGAGAGGACAGGATCACTTCAAAGCTGAAACCCCTACAGGACGTTGGTCTTGGTTATGTACAGCTGGGTCAAAGTTCCTCTACCCTTTCGGGTGGGGAAGCCCAAAGGATAAAGTTGGCTTCCTTCCTGGTAAAAGGAACTTCAAAGGAGAAGGCGCTTTTTATCTTCGATGAACCAACTACAGGATTGCATTTCCATGATATTCAGAAATTATTGAAGTCCTTCAATGCTTTACTTGCCAAAGGTCATTCGGTTATTGTTATCGAGCACAACATGGATCTGGTAAAATGTGCCGATCATGTTATTGACCTGGGACTGGAAGGTGGAGAAGCAGGAGGCCGTCTCATTGCAGCCGGCACTCCCGAAGAAGTAGCTGAAAATCAGGAATCATACACTGCTCCTTTCCTTAAGGAAAAGCTATAGAAAAATATTTTTTTGACCCCGCATATTTTAACAATGAGATAAAGCCAATATTCATTTTTGGCACAGCCTTTGAATTAAAATTAGTACAAGATTCGTGTTACATAATTAGTTGTAATTAATAATTTTTTGGTTGGTTAGTTTGGAAACCCCGTGGAGCTTTGAGCTGCCGGGGTTTTCTAATTTATGGCACGCAGTTTGAATATAAATTAATGTGTCCATTTATCGGGTACAATTGTTTAATCTTAATTCCCCTTTATTATGAAAAAGTTTTACCTCTTATTGTCTTTTTTGGTGGTTGGATTTTCTGCTGAAGCTGCTCCTGCAGCAGCCGAGGTGAACTTTGAACGCCGCAATTACGGAGATGCCTTTATTTTCGTGGAAAGAGGGGTTGAATTTGCCGTTTTTCCCGACGGTCAGTTTGATTTCTTCTTTGATCCCAGAGGCAACTTCAACAGGTTCCCGTCCCATATCAACTACAGTTTCAATTCCGGCTATAACTATGGCCCTTTTGTTCAGTATGATGACTATGGTGCTGTAATTCAAATTGAAAATGTGCCGGTTTATTATGATTACTATGGAAGGATCATTCAGGCCGGTCGGGTACAGATAAGATACAACGCCTTTGGAATGGTGAACAGGATTGGTAACATGTTCGTTCATTACAACCCTTATAACCATTTCAGCCATACATCGGGTTACATCAACGGCAGAAACGTTCGCTATGTTTATCGACCATGGCACGATCATTATATGAGGCCTTACTCCCACTATGCAATAGTGTACAATGAGCCTTATCGTTTGTACTATCACCCCAACAGAATGAAATATTCTGCATATAAGAGACATTATCACAATAATTATTACAACAACTCTAATAACTTCCAAAAAAGCTATTATAAGCCCGGAGAAAGGGTTACTTCCTATCACAGGGGAAGAAGAGTAGAAGAACCCAGAGATATTAGAAAGCATTATTCCGCTCCTCGTGGAACAGCAAATTCAGTTGAAAACAAGAGATCGTATGAGCAAAGCGAAGCTCAAAGAACTCCGGTTGCAGCCCGGGGAAGCGAGAGAAGCTCCCGGACTTCAAGAGTAGAAACTCCTGCTGTTGAGCAAAGAGCAGAACAGCAGAGAGCAGTACAACAACGCGTAGAGCAACAAAGAGTAGAACAAAGAAGAACAGTTCGCGAAAGCCGCCGGGCAGGAACCCCTGCTCAAAGCAGCGTACAACAGGAGACCAGGAGATCTGCCACAGCAACTACTGCCAGAGAAGTGCAGGCACAGACAAGTAGAGTGGAGAGATCTGCCACTGTAAACCCTGCAACAGAAGAAAGTTCTCCTGAATCTACTCGCAGAACCAGGAGCTCCCGCAGAGGAAATTAAAAATTGTTAGTTTGTTAATTTTAGTTGGTTAGTTGGTTAATCCCCGGTTGCACTTGCGCCGGGGATTTTTCTTTTAAAAATTCCTTTGATCAGCTAAGAGCCTCTACCTCTTCGGAAGCTTTAAGGTCTTTTCGACGATCCTGTTAATGTCCGGCGACAACTTTAGCAAATAGATCACCAGGACATAAAGCAACCCAATAACCGCCGATTTCAACACAATGTTGATCACCGGGTGCCACGGAAAAGCCCAAAAGTAGAAGACAAAACTGAACATCAGGATTAGACCAAGGCTGTAGCCGGTCTCTTTTGTGAAAGGATTCATCCTGAATTTCTTCTGCACTATCATCAGTTTGACCGTGTTATAACAGGCAAAGGCGAGAAAAGTAGCAAGAGCAGCTCCAAATAATTCTAGCATGGGAATGAAGATAATATTGAAGACAAATGCAAGTACAGCAAGAAAGACCCCAATGGCCAGGACCAACCGGTAATAATCTGAATTGAACAGAATGCTATTGTTATTTCCCAGCAGATTGTCATAGAGTTTAACACAGCTAATAAGGATCACAATGGAATAGCTTATCTGGTACTCTTCCGGTATCAATGCGTACAGCTGTGAGATATTGCAAATGATCAGTAAAAAGATCAATCCACTAATGATGAGTAGGTTGAGCGAACTTTTTTGATACAGCTCCAAAAGGCCTTTTTTGTCCCTCTTATTTAAAAGAGTCGCGGTCATGGGATAAGTGATCTGGTGCATAGCCCTTGAAGGAACAGCGATCACAGAAGAGATATACACGGCAATGCCGTAAACCGCCACCATTTCGATAGGAAGAAATCTTTCGATCATTACCTTGTCAAGATCAAGCAGCACCATGGCAACCGAGCCTGCAATGAGAATTAAAGCTGAATATTTAAGAATGAAACTCCGGTTCTTTGGAAAGGAAATACTCAGCTTCGGAAAATAAAGGCTGAACGAATACAGCATCATGATCACAACTCTAAGTATGAAAACCAGCCCAATCGCATACACGAAATTCTCTATCGAGATATACCTGAAGTAGACCGCCAGCAACAGCAAAGAGATACATGTCCTGTGGAATACCTCTTTCATGAAGTTTCCAAAAACACTTTTATAATGGATCTTGGCCCACGCAAAGAAAATTTCAAAATAAGATGTGGCCAGGGCGATAACAAAAATGAGCCAGATGTAGGGCTGCACCAGGCCTTCGCCATCTGAGAAATAATTCAGAAGAAGATCGTATGAAAAATAACCAATCAGCCCGAGTAGAAGAGAAATTCCAAGTGGCAAAAGCAGGATCACACTCAGGAGTTTATCCTTTTGTTCCTGCGTGTCATAGGAAGTATAAAATTTCACCAGAGTGTTGTGAACTCCAAAAGCCATAAGAGGCCAGATTAGATTCGCCGCAGAAAGCAGGAAGCCAACCAGTCCATAATATTCGGGAGTTAGGAAATTGGTGTAAAGAAAGAGCGTGTTTATAGCTCCAATTCCAAATCCTACGTAGGTGGTGGTGAGATTCCTGGCCGATTGGCTAATGATTATCCCCATTAGAGCTCCTTTATTTGTTTTGCCAGTTCTTTGGTCAAAGAGCTTCGGCTGTATTGCTGAAGTCCAATTGGAAAGGACCTTAGTTCTCCCTTTTTGAAGAGTCTATATTTCTCCAGTAAGAAGTCTTTTATTTCCTCTTTTTGAGAGTACAGGAAAAAATCACCGGTATTGGTTTGTTTAATGATCCTTTGAATATCGGCTCCCTGGGGTCCCACTGCGAGAATGGGTCTTTCGCTGACCATATATTCAAAAAGTTTTCCAGGTATGATCCCTTTAGTTTCCTCACTGTCAATTTCGATCAACAAAAGCAGCTGAGAACTTCTTTGCAATTGGAGGGCTTCTTTATGAGAAACGTAATTTTTTAAAGAGAGATGATCTTCGAGTCCGCTGCTGTTGATACTTTCCAGTACCGGCTCTCCCACCGCTCCAATAAGCTTTAACTGAAAGTCGGCGGCAAAATCCTCTTTTTCGGCAATAAGTTCTGAAAGAGCTTTCCAGAGATTTTCTGGATTTCTACCCGAAAGCAGGGAACCTATATGAGAAAGAGTGAATTTTTGGTCCAAAGATAACTTTTCCACCTCTTCCACATCATAGCCGTTGGTGATCACTTCAACAGGACGGTTGGTCTTCTTTAAAAATTCTTCTTTTGTGGTAAAACTGGTCGTGATGATCTTATCGGCATTTTGAAGAACTTCCAGTTCCATCTTTTCATGCTTCTCCTTAGAAGAGCGGAGCAACTTTAATTTACTGTGATAGCCTATCTGCGTCCAGGGATCCCTAAAATCGGCTATCCACTTTACTCCTACTTCTTTTTTGAGCTTTAGACCAATCAGGTGCATGCTGTGTGGCGGTCCGGTAGTAATTATTGTGTCAATATTATTCTCCTTCAGGTAACCCGAAAGGAATTTTACTGAAGGTTTTATCCAAAACTTCCGGGCATCGGGAATAAAGAAATTTCCGCGTATGAACAGCAATAGCTTTTGCAGTAAACCTTGCTTCTGCTCCTTCGGAATTATTCCGGAGCTGATCATTGAAGTATCTTTTTTTGAAAAAATTTCCGCAAAAGCATAGGGCTCAAAAATGTCATTTTTGAGCACCTTTATTTCTGAAGGAACTTCAGCCTCAAGAGAAGTGTCTTTTAAAGGATAGTGAGGGTTTTTAGGTACGTAGACAATGGGTTCTATTCCGTTTTCGGGAAGATATTTCGTGAATTTGAGCCAGCGCTGCACACCCGGGCCACCGGCCGGGGGCCAGTAATAAGTAACTATAAGTACTTTTTTCATAGCCCTGTTTAAAAGTGGGAAATTACCTCTTTCTTATTCCCCAGACTATTCCCCCTATGAGTAACAACCCCAGCAGGATCGAACTTGCCAGTGCAATGGAACTTCCGGTCTTCACTACTTCCGGCTCAAACCTGAAGCTGATCTCGTGCTCCCCGGCAGGCACCATCATTGCCCGCAAAACATAATTGGCCCTGAAATGAGGCACCTCTTCGCCATCCACATACGCCTGCCAGCCATGCGGATAATAAATTTCAGAAAAAAGCGCTAAGCGGTCAGTTGCTGAATTTGACCTGTAAACAAGTTCATTCGGTTGGTATGAGATCAGCTCAATACTTGCAGTAGTATCTGCCGGAAATTCCTTTTTTGGCAGGTATTTCGCAAAATCATTATCCACTACGGCAACTCTTTTAGTGTTGATCCCATCCAGAGAGAGGATCGCCTCGTTCGCATCCTCCACCAGTTTCACCTCCTGCACGAACCAAGCATTACCGTTTGTTTCGGGATTTACTTGCGCCACCGAACCATCTTCTGTGGGGATTATGAAATACTTGGTATTGAGCATGTTGAGCACCTGCAGGTTGTTCTGTGACAAATAGAAGTCGTACAACTCCTGCATCCTGCCGGGTTTGGCGGCGTGATATCCTCCAACCGAGTTATGGAAAAAAGAGGTGCGGGCAGTATTGAAAGGGCTTCCGCTTAGGTCAAACACCCTGTAATGACCTTCGTCTTTCATGATCTCCCGGTCTGCTGCGGTTGCTTCAAATGGCCGGTTTACAACGCTCGACCTCACAAAATCTTCAGCATCAACATATCTCTTATCTACCCCAACCAGATCGAAAAGGATCAAAATTCCAAGTGCCAAAAAGGCCAGATTTTGTGATAATTTTTTCTTCAGAAAGAACCATAGAACTGCTGCTGTTAATAGCACCAGCACCAGAGATCGAATTGCATCGGCAGTAAAAACTGCCTTCCTGTCTTCCTTCAGCGCCCTTACAAACTCAGGTCCCAACTGCTGAATCAGCACCCCGTCACTGGCACCGGTAAAGCTGAAGAACATTCCCTTGAATAAAATGAATAACAAAGCAACTCCCCCTGTGATGAGGGTCGCCAGTTTTAAAGCGTGTAGTTTCCTTTCTTCGGACTCTTCCCTGAAGAACAACCTCGAAAGGCCGGCAATGGCAAGCACGGGAATACACAGTTCAAGGATCACCTGTATGGAAGACACTGCTCTGAACTTATTGTACAACGGCACATATTCAATAAAGAAATCGGTCAAAAATCCAAAATTCTTCCCCCAGGAAAGAAACAGAGCCAGCAATGAACCGCCCACGATCCACCACTTTAACCTTCCCCGAACAAGGTAAAGAGCAAAAACGAACAGGAAGAGCACGGTAGCTCCAATATATGCAGGAGCACCAACAAACGGCTGATCTCCCCAATAGGTTGGCGCTGCCTCAGCGAACTGCGCCGCCTGAACAGGGTTAGCTCCAAGTCGAAGCAACTGCGAATAAACAGCAGAATCTGTCCCAACATTCTCTGCACTGGAACCACCCATAAACCGCGGAATGAAAAGATTGAAGCTTTCCATGATCCCGTAGCTGTATTCGGTGATATAGTTGTAGTCGAGACCTTCGGTTTTTTCAGCAGGACCTTCGGGGGTAATTGTAAGGCCGGTGTTGCCACGGGTACTAAAATCGGCATACTCCTGGGTAGCCATTAAATTTGTCGCATTAGTTCCAATCGCAAGTATGACCGCAACTATCATTACTCCCAGGGCCTTGAAATATTCAGGTAAAGCTTTCTTTTTGACAGCGTCAATGAGATATACTATTCCTAACACGATCACCAGCAGGAGCAGGTAGAAGGTCATCTGGAAGTGATTTGCACTTATCTCCAGCGCCATCCCGAAGGCAAGGAGTAAGAATCCGGGAATATATTTCTGCCTGAAACAGAGCAGTATTCCTCCAAGAACCCAGGGCATATAAGCTATGGCGTGTGCCTTTGCATTGTGTCCTACTCCAAGGATAATAATGAGATATGTGGAAAAGCCGAAAGCCAGGGCTCCCAAAAAGGCAAGTCTGTAATCTATTTTCAGGACCAGTAACAAAATGTAGATCCCAATGAAATAAAGGAAAAGATAATCGGCCGGGCGCGGTAAAAAGCGCAAAGTGCGATCAAGTTCTTTTATATAGTTGTGTGGGTAATTT
Source organism: uncultured Flavobacteriaceae bacterium (assembly GCA_964388165.1). GTDB lineage: Bacteria > Bacteroidota > Bacteroidia > Flavobacteriales > Flavobacteriaceae > Salinimicrobium. Next base: position 9,683 of record CAYLZB010000046.1, read on the forward strand.
GCTCCTAGTTGATAGGTAGGCATTCCTCCAAAGGCAGCATCTGTCCAGTAAGGCTCCTCCCCTGTCTCAGCCCTGAATTCATTTTGCTGGCGTGCCATCCCAATATACTGTGCAATATCACTTTGAAAGATCTCCTTTCCCTGAAGTACAGGATAGAAATATGCGAGTGAAAGAACAATGAAACCCAGGAAAACAAAAAGGTGAGGAAGAACTTTCTTCAGCGAGAAATTCATAAGAAGAGGATTTTGGAGCGGAAATTAGTCAATTTCTTCATAATCGATGTATTCTCCAACGTCATTCTTCGATTTCCGGTTAGTTTTGGGCTTTTTATCTATACTAACTTCACCTTCCGTTCGCTTTTGCGCCCGGCTGGGATCATATTGGCTAAAACGCTGCTCAAATTTCTTTCCTATTTTTTTCAACACCCAGCGCAACAGGATAGGTCCGAACCAGCGGAATAAAAGTTTTATACCAAAGTAAACAAGAAGGACTATTAAGACCACTCTTAACACCTCGGCTAATGAAGCTTCATGCATTCTAAAAGTTTTGGTAAAATTACCATTCTACGGAAAGAAAACCATTGCTGCAGCCGAAAAAAATGATAAAATCTCTATATTTGATTGTAACCAATCAGCCCAAATATGAGGATCTACGCGAGTTTTTTACTCCTTTTTTTCGTCGGAAGTTTTTTAGCTACCGCTCAGTACACCGAAACTATAAATTCAAACCGACCCGGAAATTCCCAGGGGGCATTTGCGGTTGGCCCAATGGTACTGCAACTGGAGGCAGGTGGTAAGTTTGGAAATGATGAGCACAACTTGCTGCAGACGGAAACTGACCTGTGGGGGATCGACTACGCTGTGAGATTCGGATTTCTTTTTGAACAATTGGAGATCAATCTCATGGGCTCTTACCTCGACCAATCAACCAGCTATATAGTGGGTGCGAGTACCCGAACCTATGGGATAAGCAATTTTGACTCTAATGCTATTGGGGTCAAATACCTGGTCTATGACCCAAACAAAGATGCAAAAGAAAAAAAACCGAACCTCTACAGCTGGAAAGCGAATCAGCAGTTTGACTGGAGCATTTTAATACCTGCCGTTGCACTATATGCGGGGGCTAACTTTTCTTTCGGTGACAATCCTTACCTCTACGAGGGACAGGGGAAATTTTCTCCCCGGGCCGCAGTGATCTCCCAGAACAACTGGGGACCATGGGTACTTGTGCTGAATGTAATGGCCGACAGAATTGGAGATGATTATCCAACCTACTCCGGCATCGCCACCCTTACCCATTCCTTCTCGTCGAGATTTGCAATGTTTGGGGAATTTCAGACTTTCATAAGCGACATCTACAGTGATGAGATCGCCCGCGGCGGCTTTGCCTATCTCTTCCATAAGAACTTCCAGGCCGATATTTCGGGGCTAATAAATTTTAAGGACACACCTTCCCGTTGGCAGGTTGCCGGCGGACTTTCATACCGGTTCGACTGGCACAAGCAGGATGAGTACCTCGAAGCCCAGGAAGAACGATTATAAGTACGCAGCAAAAAAAGAAGATAAGATGATAGATATAAGCGGTACTTACACAGATCAGTATCAGCTCACGATGGGGCAGGTATACTTTAACAAAGGAGAAGCCAATGACATTGCTATCTTCGACTACTTCTTTAGAAAATTACCTTTTGAAGGAGGATTTGCTGTATTTGCCGGACTCGAAACGCTGTTGGATCTATTGGAGGATTTCAGGTTTACAGAGAAGGACCTGGATTTTCTCAGAACCCAGAACTTCTCTTCTGAATATCTTGATTACCTGAAAGAGTTTCGCTTCCGCGGAAAGATTTACAGCATGAAAGAAGGAGACCTCGTATTTCCCGGGGAACCTGTGATGCGGGTGGAAGCAGGCATCATTGAGGCCCAGATCATTGAAACCTTACTGCTGAATGTTCTCAACTTCCAGACCTTGATAGCAACTAAAGCAGCAAGAATGTCGATCCAGGCAAAAGGGCGCACCCTTATTGACTTCGGTTTGCGACGCGCCCAGGGATTTGGCGGCTATCACGCAAGCAGAGCCGCAGCAATTGGAGGTTTTGAAGCTACAAGTAATACCCGCGCCGGAAGGGATTTTGGCTTTCCGGTATCAGGCACAATGGCTCATTCTTTCATCCAAAGTTATGAACATGAAATCGAAGCCTTCAGAGATTTTGCTGAAGCCCATCCTAAAAATACGATCTTACTCGTTGACACTTATGATACTCTGAAGAGCGGACTTCCAAACGCGATCCAGGTTGGAAAGGAAATGGAAAGCCGTGGCCAAAAACTAAAGGGAATCAGGTTAGACAGTGGCGATCTTGCGTATCTCGCCAGGAGGTCCAGACATATGCTGGACGAGGCGGGGCTCGATTATGTGAAAATATCGGTATCTAATCAGCTGGATGAACATTTGATAAAGAGTTTGCTGGACCAGGAAGCCCCCATTGATATCTTTGGAGTAGGTACCAGTCTTGTCACAGGAAAACCTGATGCAGCTCTTGACGGAGTTTATAAGCTGTCTTATTTTAAGGATCAGCCACGCATCAAATTATCGGAAACAATTTCAAAGGTCACCTTACCACATCAAAAGCAGGTATACCGACTTCTGGACGAGGCAGGCTTCTTCGTAGGAGCAGATGTGGTGTGTCTGGAAGGAGAAGAAAATCCCGAAATGATGTACCACCCCTATGACCCCTTAAAATTCCGCCATATCAAAGATGCAAAGAAGGAGGAACTTCTCCATCTTGTTCTGGATGATCAAAAAAGAACTTCAAAAGACAGGAGCATTTCAGAAATTAAGAATTTCAACAAACAACGATTAACTAAGCTTCCGCCGGAATATAAGAGGTTTTTCAATCCACACCTTTACAAAGTAGGGATAAGCCGTGACCTAAGGGATGAAAGAGATCGATTAATTGCTGAACACAAAAACAAAAGATCATGAAAACGCTGGTCATAGTAGATGCACAAATAGATTTCATGCCAGGGGGAGCATTGGAAGTGAAGCAGGGAGACAGGATCGTACCTGTGATCAACAATATTTTACCTCAATTTGAACTGGTAGTTGCTACCCAGGACTGGCACCCCAAGGATCATAAGAGTTTTGCGGTCAATCATCCCGGAAAAAAGGAATTTGAAGTGATTGATCTTAATGGTCTGGAACAAAAGCTGTGGCCCCCGCATTGTGTACAGGACACCAAAGGAGCAGATTTTCATCCCGAACTAAATGTCAAACCCATAGAGGCTATATTTAGAAAGGGTATGGACCCGGAAATCGACAGCTACAGCGGCTTTTACGATAACGGACACAAGAAGATCACCGGCCTTAGCGGGTATTTGAGAGAAAGAGGAGCTGTAGAGCTCTACTTCTGCGGACTCGCAGCAGATATTTGTGTTTACTACAGTCTGCTCGATGCCCTTGAAGAAGGTTTTAATGCCACTTTAATAGAAGATGCAGCAGTTCCTTTAATTCCGGAAACATTTGACAGGATAAGGGAAGAGATCATTTCCAAAGGCGGACGAATTATGCACTCAAAAGAGGTCTGAAAAATGACATTTTTGAAACCCCTTCTTCAGCACTACTCCGAACTCCAAACTCCGAACTCATAACTCTTAACTAATAACTATCGCCGATGCCACCTGCGGGTGAACCACCACACTGCAGCCTGAAGAAATGCCGTCAATACCACAGAAGTAATGATATGTTGCAAAGCATGTAATATCCCGAAAGAATATTGGTCCCCGTATTTGTTCGGCAGGTCGTATTCCATTACTAGTTCCTGACTTAGATAGCCCAGGAAACCAAAGGCCACAACGAGAAATGCGTAGGTAAAAAAGAAAAAGAAATTCTTGTGCCTGGTCCATTTAAAATAAATTGAAGCTGTAACCAATACCAACCAACTCACCCAGATGCTTATCTGGTAGTGCAGAACAGCATCTAGAGCCTCCGGCAGTTCTGCTCCGTTCAGGTTTCCCACTGCATTGAAGAGAGTGAAGACAGGATATAGCAGTACTGTCAAAAAGAGGAATTTCAGAAGGTTTTTTTTCCGCATTGTTATTTGCTTCGCAGCTTTAATTTACAAAAACATAACCGGGTGAAATAAAAAACTCCCGCCTCTTTTCAAAAACGGGAGTTGATTTATTAATTCTACAGTTCTATTTGGCAATATTCACTGCCCTTGTTTCCCTTATCACGGTGATCTTCACCTGCCCGGGATACGTCATATCTGTCTGTATCTTTTGAGAGATCTCAAAGGAAAGATTGGCCGCTTTTTCATCGCTCACTTTCTCACTCTCTACAATCACTCTCAATTCTCTACCGGCCTGGATCGCATAGGCTTTTTTCACCCCTCCAAAACCAAAGGCTATGTCCTCAAGATCTTTAAGTCTTTGAATATAAGAATCCAGCACCTGTCTTCTTGCACCCGGTCTTGCACCGCTTATAGCATCACAAACCTGAACGATTGGAGATAACAGAGAGGTCATCTCGATCTCATCGTGGTGAGCTCCAATGGCATTACATACTTCCGGTTTTTCACCGTACTTCTCGGCCCATTGCATTCCCAGGATCGCGTGAGGTACTTCTGTTTCTGCATCGGGTACTTTCCCAATATCGTGAAGGAGTCCGGCGCGTTTTGCCAGTTTTGCATTCAATCCGAGTTCTGCAGCCATTACACCACAGAGTTTTGCCACCTCTCTCGAGTGTTGCAACAGGTTTTGACCGTAAGAAGAACGATATTTCATACGTCCTACTATCCTTATCAATTCCGGATGCAATCCGTGGATTCCAAGATCAATTACAGTTCTTTTACCTACTTCAATGATCTCTTCTTCGATTTGTTTTGTAGTCTTCTTCACCACCTCTTCAATACGTGCCGGGTGTATCCTACCATCGGTCACCAGCTTGTGAAGAGATAAGCGGGCTACTTCCCTTCTTACTGAGTCAAAGCAGGAAAGAATAATAGCTTCCGGAGTGTCATCCACGATGATCTCTACTCCTGTGGCAGCCTCAATGGCACGAATGTTCCTTCCTTCCCTACCAATGATACGTCCTTTAACATCATCGCTCTCCAGGTTGAAAACAGAGACGCAGTTGTCGATCGCCTCCTCTGTTCCTATACGTTGGATGGTGTTCACGATGATCTTCTTTGCCTCCTGCTGCGCAGTAAGTTTGGCTTCCTCGATGGTATCCTGAACCATTGCCATAGCATCTGCCTTGGCGGTATCTTTCAATGATTCGATGAGCTGTGCTTTTGCATCTTCGGCAGAAAGTCCCGAGATCACTTCAAGCTGCTGTACTTTGCTGTTGTGGAGCTTATCAACCTCCTCCTGTTTCTTCTCGAGAACTTCATTGCGGTGGTTGTAATCTGCTATTTTTTCTTCAAGGTCTTTGTTAAGGTTCTTGCTCTTTGCAAGTTCACTTGAAACCTGGGATTCTTTATCCCTTATCCTTTTTTCGGCATCTGCGATCTTCTTGTCGCGGGAAAGAATGACCTTTTCGTGTTCAGACTTTAATTCTATGAATTTCTCTTTGGCCTGCAGGATCTTATCCTTTTTGATCCCTTCGGCTTCCTGTTTGGCTTCTTTTAAGATCCCGGCAGCCGATTTCTTGGCCCTTTGGATGATCTTTGAAGCATTCTGCTTCTCAAAGTATTTTGCCAGGCCAAACCCAATTGCAAGCCCCAGGACAAGTGAAATAATAGTGATCGCTATAGTTAGTGTATCCATTAGTTAGTTTTTATGTAAAAAAAAAGCCTGTATTAGTTGTTGATTTGCATAAACTCTTTAAATCACGTTTAGGGCTAACAAGCTGATCAAGGATCCGCTCAAAGGCGGCTTGCTTTTACAACTTAAACTCACCCTTTTTAAAGAATTGGTGTTGAGTTTATCAAAA
>CAYLZB010000047.1:0-15214 GCA_964388165.1 uncultured Flavobacteriaceae bacterium
CTGCGTTCATGTTGGAATTCTTTGCATCGGCACCTACGCCAAAGCTGAAGAATCCGCCACCGCCGTACATTTGCATCTCCTGAAGGTAATTCTGAAGATCTTCTTTGGTCTTAATTGCTGCGATCTTCTCAAGATAAGGACGAATAGGTTCTATGCCTTGCTTGTTGCGGGCCACAGTATCCATAATTGTTTTGTACAGGTAAACAGCTTTTGCCTGGTCACTGGAAGGATCAAGTTCATTGTCGTTAACGGCACCTTCCAGCAGTGCAAGGGCATCTTTATCTGTCTTCTCACGGAGTTCATTGAAGCTTCCCCATACCGTTTTGTCTTCAGGAATTTCGTTAGTGTCCAGCCATCGCCCGTTCACATACCTAAAGAAATTGTCCTGCGGAGTTACGGTGGTGTCCATATTGGCAAGGTTGATCCCGCGTGGCTCCTGATTTTCAGCAACTTCTTTGTCATTTTTGCAACCTGTAACCACGGCTGCAGTCAAAAATGGCAAAAGAAATGCTTTTGTTATTCTGTTCATTTGTAATTGTTTTTAAGAGTGTCGAAAAATAAGAAAAATGATCCACATCTTTAGAACTTTCAGCAGCTTAGCGAGACCTTATTTCTGAAATTAAAGTCTTGTCAAAAGCAGCTTTTAGGGAGGTGACTTCATCTACATTTTCATTTGGAATAGCGATGGAAAGGACGTAGTGCTTTATCTTCCATTCTCCATCAACCTTAACGACCACCCCGGAACCACGGCAGATGCCCATTTGGGTATCCAGTAATTCATCGAACCAGGCAAGGTTCTCATCTTCGGCAAGAAAGATATTGCGCTCAAGCGTTGTGAAACTCCAGGCTTTGCCGCTGTCAAAATACGGCTTCGACCATTCCATGAATTCCTGTTTGTTCCAGTTTTCGGTAGCATCTGTACCTATAAAAACTGATCCTTCAGCCATCATGTTGAAGTATTCATCATAGTCGGCTTCGGCGGCAGCTTCATGCCACTCCCCGAGTAGTTCATTGATCTGTTCTTTTTGCGATTGGGCCTGAAAAATGCTTCCGAAGAAAAGTGCGAGAATTAGAAGATTGAATTTGTGCATATTTTGAAATTTTGAACCAAGATAAGTTTTTCACAGCTTAGCTGTCAAAAAGATGATTTTTGAAACATTTTTTTTTACAGGCATCATAACCTGATGATTTTAAGCTTAACTTTCCGTTACTAATCACCAACCTATGAAATCATTTCTTCAGATCATTGGCACAATATTCCTCGCATATAGTGTGGCGGGAATTGGGTTGCATTTTTTGGCGAGAATGGAGATCCTTGCCCATTACTGTGAAGAGCTCTTTGTTCCCGCGGCAGAAAACCATCTACAGGTCTTTACGGCTACTGCTGCCATAGCTGCCGTTCTCTTTGCGATTGCTGCAGCGATAAAGAAGAGGCAGCTGCAAAAAGCTTAAAGCTCTTCATCATCAGACCCGAGCGCTGTAAAGCTCTTAATGGCTGCGTTGGGTTCAATGATGTTATGACCGCTCCAGAAGTCGGGATTGTAAACTTTAAAGGTCTGGTATTCAAAATCTGCTGCTGCAGCAAGTTGTTCAAGGGTTCCGGGGGCGAGGCTTTCATTTTCATAGACTACAAGCTGTAGTTTTTGTACCTGGCTCACTTTCATTTTGAGGTCCAGGTCCAGTTCATTTTGCTTGCGACGTCCCCGTACGTGCTTGTTCTTCTCAATTATTGTCAGCGGGCGATTAATTCCAACGGTCTCTCCGGTTTCACGTTCCACATAGCTAAGATTGTACTTCCCGGCTTCGTCCTTCACAAAGATCATTTTTCCGCGGTAAAGATCATCGGCCATGCTTATTCCAAAGAGACTGAATCTCTTTAAAGGTTTGACGTTTTCATATTCCAGGCGGTGTACTCCATAATCCACAGTGTTTACATAGAGTCTTCCTTTGAAGTCTGCTCCACGTTTTGGTTCGAAATCTATCACATAAACTGCAGCATTATCTATCCAGGCATAGCCGTTATGGGTGAATTTATATTTATTGGCTTTGTCAAAAAGATTAAAAGTGATGTCTTCTTTCCAGAACATACCGTTCATAAGTCTTTGCACATCTCCTGTGGCGCCCGCTTTTAAGTTCTTTTTCCTCGATGCCAGGGCTTTTTCCTTTTCTTCGGCCGTTTTTTCCTTTTCCGGCTGCTTTTCCTTTACCACAAACTCTTCTCTCACTTCATCTTCGTCGATCTTGACCCCTATGATCCCACTGCGCACCTTTAAATAGGAACGTTCTTTCAAGGTATTCATAAAAAGAGAGTGTAGGTGTTCGGTGAGCTGATCCAGGTTCTTTGTACTCTGTGGATTGTGAAGATTGGCTGCCTTTAAGACCTGTAGCTTTTGGCTGTCATAGTTTCCGTAGAGATCTCCCAAAACTTCCTTATATGAATCGGAAACCTTTGGGATCTTAGCAGAGATCTCATTCATAAGGGCCTGGTCGATCCCGGCAATAGTACTTTTGTCCACCTCCATATCAAAGCGGCGCACATAATTGAAATCGGATTCCCTTAGGAAGATCCTTTTTCGGCTGTTGTCGAAGTTGTAGTTATTTTTTACCTCTTCCCTAACTTTCTTTATTATCTCTTTTGCTGAAAGATTCTTGTTGGAAAGATAGACCTCTCCCAATTCTATAGAAGTTGGTTTGAGATAAATGATTCCGCCGCTAATGGCTTCGGGTGCGATCTCGACAATCTCATATCCAAGAGAGGAGATCTTGATGCTTGCCGGCATCTTTTCATCTTCGGGATTATAACTGAAGGCTCCCTCTTCATTGGTCACCAGCCCCCGGTTTTCGGCAAAGATCACATTAGCATAGGGAACAGGCTGTTTTGTAGCGGCGTCCAGCACGCGCGCCTTGACTTCCTGGGCTTGAATTAGTGAAGCCTGAAGTACCAGAAGAAGCAAAATGAAGATCCTCATAATAGGCAGTTTATCCTTAGACGAATATCAGTAATTATTGTTACAGAAATAGCCTGGGCATACACATGATTAACAAAAAACTAACTAAAAAGAATTGGCAGCAGGATGTTCTGTTTTTAACTTTAAGAAAAAGCCATCCTATGACACGATCTATCTGGAAATCAACTGCTCCAAAATCCCATTTCCCTACTCTCAGTGAAAATATCGACACCGAAATTGCCATTGTTGGAGGTGGAATTACCGGTATCACCGCAGCATATCTTCTGGCCCGATCGGGTAAAAAAGTAGTGCTGCTGGAAGCCGGCACCATCAGTGGAGGCACCACAGGGGATTCTACCGGCAATTTATATGCTATGGTAGACAAACGTTTACACCACATCCAAAGTAAATGGGATAAAGAGACTGCTTCAAAAGTGTCACGCTCCAGGGCGCAGGCTGTAAACCTGGTAGAGGAACTGGTGAATAAGTACCAGATCGACTGTAGTTTTAAACGGGTGCCCTGGTACCTGTTCAGTGAGACCGATAAGAAGGATAAGACCATAGAGAAGGAATTAGATGCTGCTGAAGATTATGGGCTGCCCGTTGAAGAATTGCATGAGTTGCCAATTCCTGTGAAAGTAAGTACAGCGATTAAAGTAGAAGGCCAGGCTCAATTCAACCCCGCCGCTTTTGTTCGGGGTCTTGCCGAAAAGGTCGATTCAAGGAATTGCAGGATCTTTGAGAACTCCGAAGTACATCATATTGAAAAAGAGGAGGAGCTGGTGCTTTCAACTTCCTCCGGAACAGTGACTGCCAAAAAGGTCATTTTAGCCACCCATACTCCCAAAGGGATCTACGGCCTGCAAACAGCTCTATACCCTTACAGGGAATACGCCATTGCGGCCAGATTGAAGTCGGGGGATTTTCCTGATGGTATCTACTGGGATACCGAAGCCGATTTTCATACCTCCATGCGCACCTACAGCAAAGGAACCGACAAATATGTGCTGGTTCTCGGAGGGCATCATAAAGTAGGGCAGGAAGATGATTACAGCCGTTTCTTTGATAAGCTTGATAAGAATGCACAACGCTACTTTGATGTAGATCAAATTGAATATAGGTGGAGTGCGCAACATTATAAACCTGCAGATGGCTTGCCTTACATAGGAGAAAGTACAGATGACAATATTTATTTGGCTACCGGTTTTTCTACAGACGGACTAACCTACGGTGTACTTTCGGCAATGATCCTGAACGACCAGCTCAACGGCCGTGAAAACGAATGGAGCGACCTCTACAAAGCTTCCAGGTTTACCCCCATAAAATCTGCAAAGAACTTTATAAAGGAAAACTTCAATGTTGCTAAACAATATCTCAAAGATATGCCGGGCAAAGTCGATGCTAAATCATTCCATGAGATCAAGCCCGGGGAGGGGAAAGTTGTGGAGGTCGATGACGAGAAATGGGCTGTTTATAAAGATGAATCGGGGCAGGTACATTGCCAGTCGGCAGTTTGTACCCACATGGATTGTATTGTGGACTGGAATGATGCCGAAAGATCCTGGGACTGTCCCTGTCACGGCAGCCGCTTCAAGGCTACAGGGGAAGTGATCGAGGGCCCTGCATTTTCCCCGCTTGACAAGAGGAACCTGAATAAAAAAGAATAAAACCATGGTTATTACTGCAATTGTATTGATCAGCCTCGCTGTTTTACTCGGACTTTACCTGATAAGCTTCGTTTTAAAGAAGAAAATTCCGCCTAAAGGAGTGGCTATAGTTCATGGTTCTCTGGCTGTGATAGGAATTCTTATTCTAATTATTTACGCATTAACTACAACTTCCCATCATAAGCATTGGGATAGCATTATCATTTTTCTCCTTGCGGCCATGGGTGGGGTTTATCTCTTTTACAAGGATATACGCCACCTCAAGATCCCAAAGTGGGTAGCCTTGATACATGGGGCTCTTGGTCTCTGTGGTCTGGGCTGGATTCTGTATCACGTTATTGGTGGCACCCATTGATACCTCCAGCCAAAGATGAGATTCCAGTGGATGTTCCTTCTTAATTGATTCTTATTCCTGCCCATGTTAGTCCGCTTCAGGAACAAAGCATTTCGGTCTTAAATTTCTTCATTTCAACCGCTGTAATTTTATCTTTTACGGGTTTTGGTAAAATGCTATTTAAGAACATAAAACAACGGTTTAGAATTCCGGGAACAATAACTTCTTTCCCCCTAAGCATTCCATCAATTGCAAATTTGGCAACATCTTCGGGATCCATTATGGACATTCTCGATCCCCAGCTTCCTGTTCTGTTTTGATAGGTAAGAACCGGGGAGGTATTCATTCCACCGGGACAAACTATGGATACCGAAATATTTTCTGATCGTAATTCCCTGCGTAGACTTTTTGAAAAAGAGAGTAAGTACGCTTTAGTTCCACCGTATACCTGTTTTTTAGGCAGGTAGAAGAAACTCGCCATACTTCCTACGTTTAAAATACCCGACGGGGCATTTTGTTTCAGATCATTTAGAAACAATTTAATTAATAGGGTAGGGGTGCAGATATTCAGGTTTATTTGACTTAAAATGTAGTCTGTGTTCAGGTCTTTAAAAAATCCCTTACTTAGCACTCCTGCATTGTTTATGAAATATTTAATTGAAATTTGCTCCTCTTTTACTTTTTCAAAAAGGGAGTTGCAATTTTGGGGAGTGCTTAGATCCAATTCGATGCTGAGTACAGTAATATTATAGATTCTTTCCAAAACATCGGCTAATTCATTCAAACCTGTATTAGGTAAAGAAACCAGGACCAGATTCATGTTCCGTTTAGCACATTCAATTGCCATGGCCTTGCCGAATCCCTGACTTGCCCCGGTGATCAAAGTAAAATATCGAGTTTCCATGATTTCAGTTTTTTAAGAATTTTAAAGTGCGTTCTACACCTGTTTCGAGCGGAGTGATCTCATATCCTAATTGTGATACTGCTTTTTGAGAGGATACACTTCTATTTGTAAATAGATAATCCAGCAGTTTTGGGGTTAAAGAAGGTTCCTTGAAAAGGAGCTTATCTATCAAAACTTTTAAAAACAAGCCTGTTTTTAAAACCGTGTAATTAATTTTTACTACCGGTATTTTTGTTTGGTTACATTCAGAGATAGTAGTGAACAATTTTTCATAAGAAGCATTTTCTCCGCCAACAATATATTTTTCTCCCGCCCGGCCGTTTTGTAAAGCCAGGATATGCGCTTCTATCACATCATCTATATAGACGTAATTGGATGCTATGTGTAGTTTTGAAGGAACAAATACTGTTTTCTGTTTGAGCAACATGGATATAAACCTGTTGACCCCGTTTGAAAAACCTGTTCTACCCGGGCCATAAACCCTGGACACATTTAGAATGATTCCCGGAAGCCCCTTCTTATTATAATCAAGGACGAGATTTTCTGCCATGGTTTTTGTTAATTCATAGTCATTAGCATACGAGCTCATTCTTGGATGATTTTCAACAATCACAGAATTGGGTTGGGAAGGGCCAAAAACTGAAACAGAACTGGTAAAAATGAATTTTTGAATCCCGTATTTTTTTGCTGCATTTAATACATTGGCAGTTCCCTGAACGTTCACATTGTAAAATTCTTCTACTTCAGTACAGGTAAGCCGTGTAAAGGCTGCTGTATGGAAAGCGTAATCACAGCTGACTATTGCTTTCTCAATAGAATCCAGATCATTTAGATTTCCTTTGAACAATTTGATATTGGGATGAACGGGAATATTTTTTGAACTAAGATCCCGTACAAGCGCGTGCACCTCAAAATTACTTTCGGCGAGTTGTAAAGCCAACCGGTTCCCTATATACCCTGTTGCACCAGTTAAGAAGACTTTCATGATTTCTGAGTTTTAAGACTTGTTATTTTAAATAAAGTGGATTCATACATAAATGATAATGTTGCATGAATTAAGAATGCAGGCCAAATGCTGCCGGTATAATAACTACAGAGGCACAAAACAATTCCAAATGGAATACAGCCGATAATTTCTTTTCTGGAATTGAAGGAATGAATTAGAGTATAAAGAATCAGGTTAATAAAAATGGCTCCAAATAAATTGGTGAAAATTAGGCTGCTATGCAGTAGAATGCCTCTGAAAAAGAGCTCATAGAAGAACAAAAATGGAATTCGAATGGAAAAGTACAGTATTTGTTCTCTGGGTTTAACAACACTTGAAGTATCCAGCTCCCAAAAATATTTTGAAGCCGATCTTTTAGAAAGATAGCCTGAAATTAATATTATAATCAACAGGAGTATGTTTCCGAATAAATCGTCAAATCCTGAGTTACTTATTAAGAACTGGAAATCTGAAAAAAAGACTCCAAACCCGGTTCCAAACAAAAGGATCCCCAAAATATGTTTGAGGTTTATCAATTTAAAGGCTTTGAAGGAGGTTAAGGTGTCAACCAGAGAATTGATATTGACCACATTATATATATAACTGATAATGAAATAGCCGGTGTAACCTAAAGCCATTAAAGGATAGATATTGAAGAAAGTTTCCATAGCTATAGGGTTGAAATTAATTGAACTTTATAAAGGGAGTTGAAAGCATCGACCTTTTTACATTTACCGTCCTGGTAATAGAAAATATTATAACTGCCATCCGGGAATGTGACCCGGTATTTTCCGCTTTCTAATGGGACAATACCCGCCATGGATTGATGATTATCGCAATACACCTGTGAAAGGTTAACTGGCTCGTTGAAATAAAGTGTAACGAGATTGTCTGTGATCCTGTTAATAGGCAATGTGCTTATCCTGCCTTTGTTTATAAGATCGTATTTACCATCATTAAGAAGTAATTTCTTATTCACTCTTAGATTAGAATTCAGTTCTCGGGAAATGGAAGAATATACCAGTATCCCATTTTTGTAGACGCTTTTTTCAATTCCGGTTATCTTCATTTTAATGATAGCTTTTGCTGTAATTGTTGAAGACAGATCGTAAACAACAGAGTCGGAATTAATTTTTTCTGTCATTGAAATATTTCCAATGTGAGATCTATTTTTCCATACCTCAAAGGATAAAATCTTATCCTGCGCATTACTACTTTTTATAAATAAAAAAAGAAGTGTCATTAAAACGATCCTGGTTTTAAAGTGGATCCTTGTTACGCTTTTCAGCCTGCTTAAAACAGAATATCTTCTGTTAAGCGTTCTCATTAGTAGAATAAACATTGCGATTAACATGATTTCCAGGTTTTAATTAATTATTGAATTAAAGTTCCTGATAATCAGTGCTATACCGAAATTGAAATGTCCGTTAAAGAATTGAAGTGTAGTAGAAATAAATAGAATTCCTCGAATAAAGAAAAATTTCGAACAGGTTTTAGTGATTATTTTGGGGTTTTAAATTTTTATTATCTGTAATTATTAGAATCCGCATTTTAATTATTAATGATTTGCATAAAATGCAATTTATTTATTAATAGATTGGAGAGATTGATGAAGACAGAAATTTTAAAATCTAGGGATGCTGAGTTTGAGATTTCCCCATGTTTGCGACAAAACGGATTTTTATCTGCAGGTTGATAACTGAAATAGGATAATATTTCAACCCTGTAATTATCAATGGCTCAAAAAGTTAGAAAATAGTTTTATCTTTAAGTACATAAAGGAAAAGGTGTTTTCTCATCATCTACTCATTTTTCCATCAAATTCCCGGCAATGGATAAAGATGATATACAGAATAGATTCTTTCAGGAGGTAAAAGCCAAATTACCCCCAAACATTTCCTTGGTGGTTGCAGTGGCGGAGACTCTGGATATTAGTAATGACAGCGCATATCGTCGATTAAGATGTGAAAAGCAGCTTACCCTACAGGAACTTCAAAAACTCTCCAAACAATTCAAGATTTCACTCGATAATTTACTACTCATCCAAAATGACAGTTTTATTTTTAATGGAAGAATAACCAATAATTTTGACTTCAAATATGATAATTGGCTGGAAACCTGTGTGTACCATTTAGAAACTATCGCTAAGTACAACCCAAATCATATGTATTACCTTGCCAAGGAAATACCTTTCTTTTATTATTTTCTGATCCCGGAAATTTCTGCGTTCAAGTCATTCTTTTTTATGAAGTCGATCCTTGATTATAAAGATTGGAGACAAGCAAAATTTTCTGTAAATGATGATTATAGTAAGTATCAACATCTATGTAAAAAGATAAGTGACATTTTCGCATCCATTCCCAGTACAGAAATATGGAGCATTGAAAACATAACGAGTACAATCCATCAAATTGAGTTTTACCGGGTTACAGGAGCCTTGAGATCAAATGAAGACGCCTTGGTCTTATATGGGAAATTAGATGAGATCATCAATCATATCGAAAAACAAGCAGAATGTGGTTTTAAGTTAAAGGCGGGACAGGAGAGTGCTACAAGTGGTCCGGCGCACAAAATGTTTGTAAATGAGATCACAATGGGGGATAATATGCAGATCATGCAACTGGGGGACACACAATTGACCTATATAAACCATAGCATTATAAATTTCATAACGACTGCAGACCCTGCTTTTAATACTTATATGAAGCAAACCTTTGATAACATTGCTCAAAAGTCGACTCCAATAAGTGTAGAAAATCAAAAAGACAGGTTAATGTTTTTTAACAGGTTAAGGACAAAGGTGGATCTGGCGAGAAAAATTGTGGAACAAAACTAATTCCAAAATAAAATGGGAATAGCCATATTGCTAATTGTACACTGGTACTTAGGGTTTTTGGTTCAGTCGGTATTCCTGCATCGCTACGCTGCCCATAAAAATTTTGAGATGAGCCTTTTATGGGAAAAGATCTTTTATTTTTTCACATTTTTGATTCTGGGATCTTCTTATATGAGTGCATATGCTTTTGGGGCCATGCACAAGATCCATCATGCACATGCAGACAAAGAATTGGATCCCCACTCTCCTTTAAAATCTCCGGGGTATTTTGGAACTTTACTGCAGGCTCGAAATAGTTATTTTAATATTTTTATTGGTAAAACCAGGGTAGAGCCATTCATATTAAAGGGACTCCCCGCGTGGCATTCCTTTGATAAATTTGCACACAGCTGGATTACCAGATCTGTGTGGGTATTACTTTATATTTATTTATATATAACTCTTGCTACTGCCTGGTGGATGTTTCTTTTTTTACCCATTACCATTGGCCTGGGTGCTCTTCAAGGTGCATTGATCAACTGGTGGGCTCATTCCTTTGGTTACAGGAATTTCATAACCAATGATAACTCCAATAATTTAATAGCCCTGGATGTGCTGTTTTTGGGTGAATCCTATCATAACAATCACCATAAACATCCATGGAAGTTAAATCATGCCTATAAATGGTTTGAATTTGACATTGGGTATTACTTTATCCGCTTTCTAAGCCTTTTAGGCGTTGTCAGGATTAAAAAAAGGGCATTGGCTTAGACCTCAAAATTCTTTAATCCTCCTCCACGTGACTCCAGTTCAAACTTTCACTTTGCAACAGGGAAGATAAGATCTCTCTTCTCTGACCTAGATCATTTAAGTCTGTTTGTTCCTGTTTGTCACCCGAAGTTCGTTCTTCATTGGGAAGAGAAGCTGAAAAATTCTCTTTTATATGCATTAAAAGATTTGTCATGGTACTTCTTAATAGCTGCAGCGCTTCCTGTTCATTTTGAGACCTTTCATTGGACTTAAGAAGGATGGTAAGGGCTTCGTCAAGCCGCACAAAATTGAGGCTAAGACAGTTTTCAGGATTTGAGTGGCTGAAGAAATGTACCACAGGATATGCCTGGTGGCTCACAAGGTGATTATCGATCTTTTCCTGTAACGAAAGCACTTGTTGATCCCTGTAAGAGCTGTTTACTTTCTCGAGCTTATTGGCAATTTCAGAAGGGCTTTTCCCAAGGTTAAAGATACTACGGGAAAGGGTCCGTTTTCTAATTACTGCAGAGGAAACAGAAATGAGATAGGTCATTGAACTGGTAAAGAAAATAAATCCGAAAAAGGAAAATAAACTGGTTAATATCTCAAAGAAGGGGGTGATAGGTTTAAAATTTCCCATGCCTAATGTAGAGATCACATATCCTGTAAAGTACAGCCTTTCTACCCAATTGGCCGGCCGCGAATCACTATTGGTTATTCCGGAAGGATCATAAGAAAAGACCAGGAACAGTCCAAACCAGACTAACAAGATCCAGACAAAAAGAACTCCCAGATTTACGCTCATCCCGCAGTAGTCAAAGGCCTTCCTTCCAAAAAAACCGGAAGACCAGCGGGTTGCCCGGTAGGAGAGACTGGCTACTTTTTTAGAGATAGGTCCTGCTCCGCTTCCGGAGAGGGTGGTAAAAAAGAAATCATAGATTATTATAATGAGCAGAATCAATCCTACACTAAAAGCAAGTATGTGCATCTTTAAAATTTAAATTTTGATTATCAGAACCATAGATAAATTCCTCCACCGGCACCAAAGCGGTTATAGTAACTTCCTATAAGTCTCATCCCTTTGCTTAAAATGTATTCCAGTCCTACCTGCCCTACCATTTCGCTACTGTAATCTTTCCTTTTCTCCATTATTTTGGATAAGCTAACTTTTTTTCAGGTTGATTTTGTTGACTCTCCTCCGTATGCCCGGGTGACAAACAGAATATCTTTCACATTTCAAGAATACTCCAGATAGCCACCTTTCGCACTTCCCGCGACAAAATCAAAGATTTAACTAATTATAGATCAGTAAAAGGAGTATTATTTAATCTTCCTGGTTTTCAAGCCTGTAAATTATTTTTTTCATTTCTGCAATTTCCCGTTCCTGTGCCTCGATAATTTCCTTTGCAAGTTGCTGTGCTTCAGGATCCTGAATATCTGCTCTCTTACTGGTTAGGATTGCAATTGAATGATGAGGTATCATTGCCTTCATCCACAACACATCGCCAACAGGAATTTGGGCTCGTACCAGACCTAAGGCACTTAAGAAGATCAGCAGGCTGCCCGCGTATATGGCAATGTTCTTTTTTTTGTTCTTGTACATTCCCAGCATTACTGTGAGCATGATCACTGCCATTGCACAGATCCCTAAAATGGCCATGTAGAATCTTGTAAGACTGAACCAAACATGATCCCAGGCATAGGTATTCATGTACATGGTTATGTACATCGCGATAAAGGAGAGAGTCAGCATGAGCATAAACTTGCCATACATTCCTTTTTTCATTCCACCGTGCTTATTTTCTTGTGAATCCATTATTTAGAAAATTTATTGTTGGTTGATTATTTGATGGTTCCCGCCTTCTTGTAGCGAAGGCCGGGCATTTATTTTGAGATAGTCTTTTCAACAGATCCGCACTCAGGCATTTTATCTCCGAAATAGGGGTTGGAAATTTCTTCTATACTGGAATACCAATATGCGCCCTTATTATCAAATGCCATAGGACAGAACTTTTTGTAGATCGTACCTCCCGAGAGCGCATCTTCAAACATAGGGCCTGCTTTTTCCGTGAATTGGGCAAAAAGTTCCCGTTGCACCTCAATATCATCTGTCTCGGACATTTGCTGTGCCAGGGACTTCATCTCAGCCCTTTCCTGGGAGAAAGATTCGGCCATAACGTTAGCTATTTCCTGTGCCTGGTCTGCATCAGCTAATGTTAATGCCATTTTTATCTCAAGGTAATTATGCCATATTTTGCCCGTCATGCCGTCAATAAAATGTTCATCTGCAATATCAGCAGTCATTTTTCTTTCTTCTTTAACTTCTTCGGGTGTGTTTATTTCTACCGTTTGCTTTTCCTTACATCCAATAAATGAAGTGAACACAAGGGCCATAATGGTTATTTTAACTAGCGATCTCATTTCTTACACTTTTTAGTTTATAAACATGAGAAATGGATAATTCATCCTTTTCTTCCTGCTGCTAACTAAATTAGGGATTCATTAAAATTAACAGTTTAAATCGGGTTAAGATTTATATAATTTTCTCTTAATATTTTCTCCCTTGGCTCCGAAAACTCAATAATCGGTATTTTTTAACTGCAAGATTTGAGAGATATGTAAAAAAAGATGAATATCCAAGCGGTCATAGGAGGTTCCGCTGAAAGCATTTTTTTAGCTTTGGCTCAGGTGAATGTCAGATTTGGCCTTGGATCTGAAACAGATGTTGCAGGGACGTACTAATAGCCATAAATGCTTTTTAACCCAAAAGCAGATCCTATGGGGTAAAAGGATAGTAATAATCAGCATGACCTGGGCAGACTCAGGATCTGCAATGGAAATCAATTTTTTAAATGTACAGTAGCTTTAAAAATCTTCTCCTTCCCTTAAAAGAGGGATCGTTCCGGTACTGTCGGGCTGGAGCGATCCTTCATACTCCTCATCCAATTCTGTTTCAAAATTCTCTGGGGTCTTTAAAAAGAGTTCGTTCAGCTGAAGCTTGAAATTATCAAATTCCACTACCAGGTCTTCGGCTACCTCGAAAATTTCATCGGGATTCTTTTGCTTCTTGTTGGATAGTTGGTGTAGCACCCGGGCTTTGGTGTAAAGCACATTCGCACGTGCTTCTACCGCATTGCTTCGCAGGGTATCGGGGATGGAGGATTGAAGGGTTTCCATGATCTGCACCAGGTTATTCGAAGATCCCATGATCTCCTGCCCTGTACTGCGCTCCAGATTTTGGATCTCATTCTGGGCTGTGGCATAAGCCACCCATTCGCCCGCTAATTGTCTCGCCTCCGGGAGAAGACTCACAGTACGATCGGTGTTTACCTCCAGCTGGTCTGAAAAAGAGGTTTTACTCTGTACAGAGGAAGTTTGTGGGGTATTCTTCTTTTCCTCACAGGCGAAAAGGGAAATGATCACAAAAAAAGTAAGGATTTTTCTCATTTTTTAAAGGTATACTTTTAAAAGAAAAATCAGCAATTTTATCACTCCCGGAGGTGTGATTTGAGGCTGCGGAATTTTTCATCTGTCGCGAATTAGATATCTTTGCTTCTACTTGAAAACAGAAACTTAATATGGCTTCAAAGATATTGATAATTGGTGCTTGCGGACAAATTGGAACCGAGCTTACTATGGCACTTCGTGAAAAGAACGGCAACTCCAATGTAATTGCCTGTGATATTAGGGAGGGAAATGAGGAACTTATGTCTTCGGGACCTTTTGAAATTGCCGATGCTACCAATTACAACCAGATCGAAGACCTGGTCATACAGTATGAAGTGGATGAGGTATACCTTATGGCAGCAATGCTAAGTGCAACGGCTGAAAAGTTTCCTATGAAAGGCTGGGCTTTGAACATGGAATCCCTGTTCCACGTCCTTAACCTGGCTAAGGACAAAAAGATTTTCAAGGTTTTTTGGCCATCGAGTATAGCGGTATTTGGGCCTACCACTCCAAAGCACAACACTCCGCAGACAACAGTTATGGAGCCTACTACTGTTTACGGAATAAGTAAGCAGGCAGGGGAACGCTGGTGTGAATATTACAACAGGAAATTTGGGGTTGATGTGCGCAGCATTCGCTATCCCGGGCTAATAAGTTATAAGACCCTTCCAGGCGGCGGGACCACAGATTATGCAGTGGAAATTTATCACGAGGCTCTAAAAACCGGAAAGTACACTTCATTTTTAAGAGAAGATACCGAGCTGCCCATGATGTTCATGGATGATGCCATTAGAGCAACGATATCATTGATGGAAGCTCCTGCAGAGAAGGTGAAGATAAGATCTTCCTATAATCTTTCGGCTCTCAACTTTACTCCCGAAACTCTGGCGGCTTCTATCAAAAAGCATATTCCGGAGTTTGAAATATCCTATGATCCTGACTTCCGGCAGGCTATAGCCGATTCCTGGCCTTCAAGCATAGATGATTCCAGTGCCAGGGAAGACTGGGGGTGGAAACATGAATTCGACCTGGATAAAATGACCTCCGAAATGCTGGAGGGGATCAAAGAAGTACATCACGTATAGACATAAAAAAAGTCCTGCACACCATGCAGGACTTTTAATAGAATAAAAACTAATATGATTAGTTGATAACACGCACTCTAGTTGCGGTCAATCCTTTTCTTCCTTCTTCTTCAACGTATTCAACTTTGTCACCTTCATTAAGAGTTTCCCCGTTAAGACCGGTAACGTGTACGAAGATGTCTCTTCCTGTTTCGTCGTTGGTGATGAATCCGTAGCCTTTAGACTCATTGAAAAATTTAACTGTACCTTCCATTGTAAAAAAATAATAATTAATAAAGT
>CAYLZB010000048.1:0-15066 GCA_964388165.1 uncultured Flavobacteriaceae bacterium
AAAAAGAAGTTTCCAATGAAGCTCCAAGTACTTATCCTAACCCTGTTGGGGACAACGGTTTTAGCGTCAGCTTTCCTGAAGCCTTGGGTGGAAAGATCTTTAATGCCCGGGTCTATGATCTTAATAGTTATTTGATTGGAAGCAGAAGTTTTGATGTTCCCACCGGTGGTGCAGATATTTTGTGGAACATCGATACAACAGGCTGGATTCCGGGAGTATATATCCTGCAGCTTGAAAATGGAAGTGAATCTCACCAGGTGAATTTGCTCAAAGAATAATTCCCAATAACCCCAAAAAAATACTCCTGAAAAATGGCATTTTTCAGGAGTATTTTTTTCTCAATAGAACCTTAACTAGTTATTTTCCAGCTTATCTCGTATCTTATCTATAGCACTTTCAATGGATTCATCGGGTTCAATGATATTGTTCTCACCCCAGAATGAAAGGTCTGCAAATCCCGAAATATCATCGTTCATGATCACTCTTCGGCTCAAGAAGGTGTCGTCTTTTTTGACTTTTTCAGTGTTAACTTCCCAGTTAGTTACTGCAAGCTCACTATCCACTTTATAACGGGAATTAAATAGTTTACGTTTCCAATTGACCACAAATTCAAGTTGCGTATGGCCATAGCCGTAGTACCACTTGCCGTCTTTTTGCCTGTAGGTAATGTCATATTTCACATCAACAGGATAAACTTTTGTGCCGCCCGGTTTTTTCTTTACAAAAAGATCTGTAGCGGCAGAGCGGTTATCTACATTTAAGTTGAATGAAGCCTTGGCAAGGGAAAAGGTACTGGCATCGATAAACAACTTCCCATAGTACCAGGGCATACTTTTATCGAGTTCCTCAAAATTGACCACATATAAATATTGATTGTCGATCTTGGTTGGAGCATCAAAACTAAATTTAAAATTGGCGAGATCCTCCTGGTTGAAAATATGAGTGGGATTCTTCATGATGTCAATGCTTAGAGGATTATATGGTCCCCCTCTAAGTTTTAAAGCAACTGTATCCAGTCTGTCATAATCTGCAGTTTTACGCGCTTTTACCAGGGCAATGTCATCATCGGCATTGGAGTCGTAGGGTTGTTTATGTATTTTGACCACAGCCTCAGAAAGAGAAACATTTTTCCTGCCTCTTTTAATTGCTTCCCTGTAGAAAGCTGTCATGGTAGTATGATCTGTGAAATAATTGGTACCTCTCCTCTCCAGCATGTTCCTTACCAGAGCAGCAGGATCTGTATAGGTGAAAACGGCCACTTCCTGAAGTTCTTCCAGGGATTCCTGTAGCTCGATCACTACTTCCTCTTTTTGAAAGAACTCCAAAGGCAGTACCCTGCTTTGAAAGCCGAGATAAGAAACCTGGACATTGACGTCTTCAAGGTTTTTAGGGATCTTTAGGGAGAACTCTCCGTCACTATTCGTCACGGTAGCAATATTGGTGTTTTGAACCGAAAGATAGGCTCCGGCAAGTGGTTCTTCATTTCGGCTGTTAACTACAAGTCCTTTATACTCGGTAAAATCTGTTATAGTTTGCTGAAATGCTGCAATAGCCCCTGTGGGAAGACTAAAAAAAAATATTAGAATTAGAAGGGGCCTGATGAAATTGATAGCGGTATTTCTCATGGCGCAAGTTTTATAGGAATTATCTATCCAATATACTGAATTTTAGTCAATTTTTAAGAAGAACGATTTGTAAATTTTAAGAGTCAAAATAGGGGAAAATCCCTTAGTGATAGTTTGTCTATTATACTTATTAGTGTTAATTTAAATGGTCTAAAAATCAATTGTTTGATACAAGCTTATTGATTATTAAAAAGGAAGGGAGAACGATCACTGGTGTGCCTTTTAAAGGGGAAGAAGGCTCATCATTCTTTTCTCTTCCATTTTTATTCCTTTTTACCCATTTTCTGGTATCTCAATAATGGTATAAACTTTAACACATACCTTTATTTCTCCTAAACCCTTGTCTTTTAGGGTTTTTTCTGAAATTCCGCCTGACTGAGAAATGTTAGTTAACAGATCATTAACAGCAAAAAATCGGAGATAGAATTATTTTCACGGTTTGTAATTCTTTTTAAGAAAGGTTGAGTATGATCCTGCTATGATCAGGGGGTCCCCGGAACCGGTTTCTTCTAAGGGAGCTTTATCAGCCTCTATTCAGATATGAGTAAAAAAATAAGTAATTCCCCGACATTACAATCAGAAATTTCCGCTACTCCTGCAGATTCCAGGATCGTAGCCATTGGAGCCAGCGCAGGAGGACTTGAAGCTCTTAAAGCTTTTTTTGAGAATATACCCCGGGAGACTAAAAGCGCCTATATCATTATCCAGCATCTTTCCCCAGACTACAAGAGTATGATGGGAGAGTTACTCGCCCGAAGCACCGGTCTGCCCATAAAGGAAGTTCAGGAAGGTATGGAGATCCTGCAGGGGCATATCTATTTGATCCCGCCTGTGAATAACCTGGTGATCAAGAATAACACCCTTCATTTGCTGGAGAAACCCAAGAACCCTACACTTAACCTTCCCATTGACATGTTCTTTGAATCTTTGGCAAGAGAACACAAGGAAAAGGCTATCGGAGTTATTCTTAGTGGTACCGGCAGTGACGGTACCCGTGGAGCCAGGGCTATTAAAGAAAATGACGGGATGATCATGGTACAGGAACCAGAGGAAGCACAATTCGACGGGATGCCCAAAAGTGCCATAAACACCGGGCTGGTCGATTATGTTTTGCCCGTTAAAGAAATGGGAGTGGAGCTGGATAATTTTCTTTCAGCACCCTCTATTTTTCATTTCGAGGATGGAGATGTAGCTTATGATCAAACAGAGCTAATGAAGATCCTAAATTTTATTGATCAGGAGACAGGATTGGATTTCCGGGAGTATAAAAGGTCCACTTTAGCCCGAAGAGTAGCCCGAAGGGTTAGTGTGTGTAAATGTCGTTCTTTATCTGAGTATTTCTCATATCTCTCCGGTACCCAGGGAGAGGTTGATATATTGTATAGAGAATTCCTGATTGGGGTCACTAAATTCTTTAGAGACAGTAAAGTTTGGGAGGCTCTTCGCGAAAAGGTGATACCTCAAATGATAAGTTCCCGAAAAGATGGTGACATTGTTAAAATTTGGGATGTTGCCTGCAGTACAGGGGAAGAGGCCTATTCCTTTGCTATGTGTTTCTTCGAGGAAATAGAAAAACAGGGGAAGGATATCGATCTTAAGATCTTTGCTACAGATATTGCTGAAAAACATCTCGAAATTGGAGGAAAAGGGATTTACCCTGAAAGTATTGCGGCAGATGTTCCTGCCGAATTCCTGTCAAAGTATTTTGCCAGTAAACCACACAAATATGAGGTCGTAGAAAAGCTAAGACGTTCAGTCATCTTTTCCAGGCATAATGTCATCAAGAATCCGCCGTTTAGTAATATGGACCTGGTTTCCTGTCGTAATCTCCTTATCTATTTTCAGCCGGCAATTCAGACGAAAGCTTTAAGCGTTTTACATTACAGCCTTAAGAAGGATGGAATTCTTGTCTTGGGAACAAGTGAAAGCGTGCATACGCAGCAAAACAATTTTGCTGAGATAGATCGAAAATGGAAGATCTATAGAAATATTCGCCCAAGTAGTAGGTTAGAGGGTGGTATATCACATACCCCTTCAAAATTATTAGCAGGAAAATTACGAGAGAACAGGGCGGTAAAGGAGAGAATAACCTATAAGTCTCCTGCAGCCTCTAATCATAGTAAGCTTACCGGTGACTTCAATGAAACTGTACTGGACCATTTTAAAGCTGCCAGTGTTTATGTAGATTCAGATTACAACATCCTGGAGGCTATAGGAGAGTTCAGGAAGTATGCTAACCTTCCTGTTAGTGGTTTTTCTACCAATTTGCTTGACATGTTAGGCACCGATCTTAAATATCTGGTGCAGAACAGCCTTAAAAAGTCAAAAAAGATCGGAAAAAAAATTTACTATAAAGATGCTGTTTTTGAGCATCATGGTGAGAAAAAGGCTGTAGATATACTGGTTAAGCCCCTTGACAGTAGCCAGCTGGATTCCGAGACTGCTTACATGATCACCTTCCTTGAAAAGGAACTTAACCTGGAGCAGGTAGAAAAGGTAGATAATATTACGCTTACTACCCGTACAAAAGAATATGTATCCAATCTCGAGGAAGAACTAAAACAGACAAAGGAGGAGCTACAGTCTTCTCTGGAAGAGATCGAGACAAGCAATGAAGAATTACAGGCAGCCAATGAAGAGTTACTGGCGTCAAATGAGGAATTGCAAAGTACCAATGAAGAGCTTCAAAGCGTAAATGAGGAGATAAATACCGTTAATGCCGAGAACCTTCAGAAGATGGATGATCTCGCGGCTCTTAATGCAGATGTCAATAACCTGCTGGAGAGTACTCAAATAGGAACTATATTTTTAGATTCCTCTTTATGCATAAGAAAGTTCACCCCGGCGATCAAAGAACATTTCAGCTTTCTAAATTCAGATGTGGGGCGTCCAATCAGCCATTTTACCGGTAGTATCGGTAAAAGTAACCTTCTTGAACGCTGCAAAAGGGTTCTTAGATCAGGAAAGACCCTCGAAAAGGCAGTTGTTTCAAAAGATGGTATTCACTATTTAAGAAGGATCTCGCCATATATCAATTCAATTCAGGAAATTGACGGAGTGGTGATCACCTTTATTGAAATTGAAAATCTTCAAAAGTCAAAAGAGAAATTACAGGCGAGTGAGAGAAGGTTCAAAAGCTTCTACGAAGAGGATCCTGTTATGCATATTAGTGTAAATCCACAGAACTACAAGATCCTGCACTGTAACAAAATGACACTAAAACTGCTCAAATACGATTCTAAAGAAGAGCTGGTTGGGAAATCGATCTATGATCTTTACAATGAAGATTCACAGGTGGAGGCACTAAAATCCAGTAAGGAATTTGCTGAAAAAGGGGTGTTGGTCAATCTGGAGCAAAAGATCCTCACCAAAGATGGCGAGACTTTGCCGGTGATCCTGAATGCGATTGCCGAAACAGATGAAGATGATAATATAATTACTATTAGGTATACCTTCGTGGAGATTGCCGCTTTAAAATTAGCCGAAGATCAGCTTAAACAACAAAAAGCTGACCTGGAGAGGGCAAACCGGGACCTGGAACAGTTCGTATCTATTTGTTCCCACGACCTTCAGGAGCCTCTCTCTACCATTAAGTTCGGTATTGACATCCTCGGTAAGATCTATGCTCCTAAACTGGATGAAAAAGGCCAGAACTATGTGGCTTATATCAAGCAGGCTTCCACGCGTTTATCTGAGCAGATCAGAGCTCTGCTGGAACATTCCCGAATTGGAAGGAATGGTGAGAAAAAGGTCGTCAACATCCGGGAACTGGTAGAAGTGGTAAAATATGATCTTGGAAAAAGGATCAAAGACACCAAAGCAAAGATCCATATAGGAGATCTGCCTAAGATCGAAGGCTATGAAGTCGAACTTAGATTACTCTTCCAGAACCTCATTAGTAATGCGATCAAATATACCCCGGGGGAACGTAACCCCGAAGTAAGGATCTCAGCCTATAAAGAGGATGAGTATTGGGTATTCTCTGTAGTAGACAATGGAGTGGGTATTGCCAAAGAAGATCAGGACAAGATATTCACCATTTTTAGCAGAGTTAAAAAGCATGACAGCTATGAGGGAACAGGAGTAGGGCTTGCTCATGTGGAAAAGATCGTTGATCTGCACGATGGAACGATCTGGGTAGATTCCCAGGAAGGAGTAGGAAGTTCATTCTATTTCAAGATCAAGGCGTAGACAGATGGCCACACCCGAAAATTATCCAGAGCTGGTAAATCTGGAAAATTGTGCCCTGGAACCGATCCACATCATCGGAAAAATTCAGCAACACGGTGTTTTACTTGCTTGTAATGCGGAAAGCCTCGAGATCACCCAGGCTTCCCGGAACACTGCAGATCTTTTCGGAATAAGGCTGAATGATCTTTTAGGGAAGCCACTCTCTTTTCTATTGGGAGGGGAACAGGTGCGCCTCGTGAAAGGATCCCTTGAAACTGAAGAAGGGAACACGCCTCTGGAAGTGCTGGTGAACGAAAGGAAATTTGTTTTACTTTCTCATTTTTCCAACGACAGTCTCGTGCTGGATTTCGAACCTGTGAAGGAGGTTCAGGACCCTTTCTTTTTTCAAAAGGAATTGACCTCCATCCTCAATCGTTTCCAAAAAGCAATTTCGCTGGAGGAGCTTGTAAATGAAGCGGCGGTCCTTACCCGCAAGATGTTTGGTTATGACCGGGTAATGGTATACAGGTTTGATGAAGACTGGAATGGGGAAGTGATCGCCGAATGTAAAGAAGAGGCCATGGACTCCTGGCTTGGTTTACATTATCCTGCTACAGATATACCGGAGCAATCCCGCGATCTTTTTCTAAAATACAGGGTAAGACTCATTACCGATGTCCACTATGATCCTGTTCCCATAGAACCTGAATTTTCCCCGCTTACAGGAGAACCGCTCGATATTTCCCGATCCGGCCTTAGGGCTGTTTCACCTATTCACATTGAATATTTAAAGAATATGGGCGTTGGCGCCTCCCTTTCGGCTGCCATAGTAGTTAAGGGAAAGCTTTGGGGGCTTATTGCCTGTCATCATAACAGTAAGAAATTCCTGGATCTTTATCAACGCGAGAGTTGTCGTTTTCTCGCCCAAATGTTGTCTACAGAGATTACCTTGCAGGAGACCAATAGCTTGTTGAACAAGTCGGAGTTGACAGAAAATATCCGCCGTCAGCTAATGGTGCAGATGGAGTATCACCATGATATTCTAACAGCCTTGAACAGGGATACTGTTAAGTTCACAGATCTTATGGAATGCACCGGGGGTGCGATCTTTTATATAGATGGCTGGGAACTGAGCGGGAAAACGCCAACTCTTGATCAACTTGATAGTCTTCTTCATAATTTCATAAAAAAGCAGTCAAAAAACCTGTTTTTGACACGCAATCTCGCTTCACATTTTCCCGAGGCACAAGCTTACTGTGAGGAGGCATCGGGATTGCTGAGTTTGAAAATATCAAATAATAAATATGTGCTGTGGTTCAGGCCGCAGGTGGTGCAGGTGATCAACTGGGGAGGAAATCCAAACCTGAAGGGATACTACAACGAAAAAGAAAATAGAATAAGTCCGCGAAGATCTTTTGAGAAGTGGACCGAGAAACTTACCGGCTTTTCAGAGCCCTGGCATCAAATAGACAAGAATAGTGCCCGCTCCCTGCGGGAAAATATAAGCTACGTTCTATTACATGTACAACGTAAGGAAATAGAAGCTTTAAACAAGAAATTACTTGCGGCCAATAAGGAACTGGAACTTTTCAGTTATGGGCTTTCACATGATCTAAGAGCGCCGGTGAGGGGGATGGAAGGTTTTCTAAAGATCTTAAGGGAAGATCATGGACAGGATCTTGGGGAAGAAGGGATTCGCATGCTTGATATGAGCAATGGACTCATTGAAAAAATGAACAGCCTTATCGATGATATCCTTGAATACTTCAGGCTGGGACATTCCGGTGAATTGAGAAGAGAGCCTGTTGATACTTCTGCAGTCCTAAGGGAAGTTGTGGAAATTTTCAATCTTCCAATAAATTTTCCGAAGACCCGTCTGGAAATTCAGCCACATTTACCGGTAGTTGAGGGGGATCGCAGAATGATCTTTCAACTGTGGTCTAATCTCCTGAATAATGCCCTTAAATATTCTTCCGAAGAAAAAGAGCCGGTGGTGGAGATAGGTCATCAGGAGGTAGATGGCCGTGCGAGGTTCTTTATAAAAGACAACGGAATAGGCGTACAGCCGGAATTCAGGGAAAAGATCTTTGAGACCTTTAAAAGGGCTGCAGGTAGCAGGTTTAAAGGTACCGGAGTGGGATTGGCTATAGTTAAGAGAATTGTAGAAAAACATAAAGGTGAAGTGTGGCTGGAAAGTGAGCCCGGGAAAGGTTCGGTTTTTTATTTTTACCTTGAGGGCCCAAAATGATGATTGATTTATGATCAAAACACCGTTGAGAATTTTGCTGGTGGAGGATAATGAAGCTGATGTGTTACTAACCATGCGCACTCTCCAAAAACTTGTGGAAAAACCTACGATAGAAGTAGTCGAAGACCTCTCTTCCTGCAGGGACAAGTTGATAAATTTTATTCCTGACCTGGTAATTTCAGATTACAACCTTCCTACCTGTACAGGACTGGATGTGATGCAACTGGTACAGGAAAAATCCCCCGGCTTACCATTCATTTTCCTTACAGGAACGGTTCATGACGAAGAGCTGGCAGCAAACACTATACTTGCCGGTGCTTCGGGTTATATTTTAAAGAAGCACATGGACAATCTGCAGGAAAAGCTGAAACCTTTACTCAACAAGGTAGTCTTTAGGATGAGTGAAAAGCAGGAAGTGCGGGAGCGGCTTAGACAAAATAAGATCGCGATCAACCAGATATATGATTACCTGGATAATCTGCAAGCTGATAATAAAGAGCAGAAGGAAAACATCAATAAGATCAAGAGTACAATAAGAGATAATAATTTGTGGAAGGATAATGAGGACAGCGAAGCTTAAAGAGGAAACACAGGAACTTCATGATCAAATTGAGGAGAAGAACCTGGCCCAAAAGATCATGAATGGCAGTATTGAACTGGATACTTATAAGCTGTTGTTACTTCAGAACTACATAGCATATCGACAAACAGAAACTGAAATTCTAAAATTTCTTCCCAGCTATACAGGAAGCAAGCATCTTCAGCTAAAACAGGATCTTGAGAATCTCGGTATGGCCGGTATCATACCTCTTCAAAATGACGATTTTCAATGTCATTCTCCAGCTGAAGCTTTGGGGACTGCATATGTTGTAGAGGGATCTGCATTGGGGGGAATGGTCCTGGCAAAAAAGCTGAAGGATTGTCCCGCTTTGGAAGACTTACCACCTCAGAAGTTTTTTAGTGGAGATAAGGAGAATCTAAAGGACTGGCGAAAATTCAAGGAGGAACTGGAAGAATATCCATTTACAAAAGCTGAAGAAATTGAGGCTATTGAAAAGGCCAAAGAAACCTTCAGGTATTTCGATAAGATCTTTGATCTGGAATTTTCTTCGCTATTAGATCCCGCTTTCAAAAACAAGAGATAATAATCGCGGAACATTTTTTCGATCCCCTTGATCGAAATGCTCGTTGAGGTCAAGAAGTGTGAATTTATTTGCCCTTGCGGCATTCAGGAAATCTGAGAGGTGATGCGTAAAAGCGGGAGGGGTTTGGATGCCTTCTTTGGTCTCAAAATTTGCTCTGCTGCCCGAATATTGCCTTCCCGGATGTAGTTCACAGATATAGAATTTCCCGTTTCGTTTTAAGGCCCTTGCAGCTTCAGCAAAAATGAAGTCAAGATCTTCTATATGTTCAAGAACCAGGCTGGAAGTGATAAGATTGGCCCAACCGGGTTTGACCGGCCATTGCTCAGTGATATCAGCTTCTTTAAAATTTACATTTTCGGCCTTAATTTTCTCCTTTGCTTTGGCGATCATTTTTTGAGAAAGATCGATAGCAGTAACAAAATCTGCTTTTTCCGAAAGCCAGCCCGTATTTTTTCCGGTGCCGCATCCCAATTCAAGTATATTTCCATAATGCGGATTAAGGAAAGTTTTTCGCAGTACTTCCCCTTCCAGGTCACGGGTCTTGTTGGTCATAGAGTCATATGATGCAGCCCAGGCGTTATAGGATTCGCCGGGGGTTAATTTGCTATTTTCTTGATCCAATTTTTAGCCTCGTCTTTTTGGGTTAAATCAAAATATTTGATACTCGCTCCTGTAAAGGGCTTCATTAACCGGGTGAGCTCTTTCTCCCACCTTTTATCCCCCACCATTGCTATCCTTTCCAGCTTCTCCTTGTTCCTTATGTCAAATTTGATGTCCTGCCACATAGCACTTAGGCTCCAGCCCTCGAACTCCTGCATTTCAAAATACCACCTAATAATTCCAAAACTCTCAATCTTTTCCTCTAGCAAAGGGATGAGCCGGTTATAATCTTCGTCGGTCAATTTCCCTTCTGCCACAGTATAAACTATGTTGTGTTCTATATGAATGGAGATCATAACTTGATTTTCTCACAATTTCCAAAGAAAAGTAGATTCTGCCAATAAAAACGAAACCCGGTGTGGTTAAGCTCTTGTTAATCTGTGCTTAAGAAGTGTTAAGGGCTTATTTGAAGTCCTGCTCGACGACCCTCTTTATTCCTTCTGAATAAGGAGTTGGTCCCAGTCCATAGGCCACTTCAAATTTGCTGCTGTCAAAGATGTAATCGCGGTCGTACTGGTAGATCATCTCAACCGTTTCCTTCATTACCGGCATAAACCAACCCATCAATCTTACCATCCATTCAGGTACTTCCCGGTATCTGGGTTTTACCTGTAGTTCCCGTGCTATCATTTCTACCCATTCTTTTCCCGATGGAGGATTGGAAGCAGTGGGCAGGTGCCACACCTTGCCATAGGCAGCTTCAGAATTTCCCAGGAGGGCGGTGGCTTTTGCAGCATCGGGAACATAGGTGAAGGCATGAACTTTGTCTGCTTTACCCAACCAGTTTGCTTTCTTCCCGGTAGACAATGGCTTGAACACGGTTTCTACGAGCACGCTGTTATCTTTACAACCCGGCCCGTAAAAGTCGGCTGAGCGGGCGATCAAAGCTTTCAAATCCCCGGTTTCAACCCGCTGTAGCAGTTTCTCAGCTATTTGGGCACGTACTGTTCCTTTCTTAGAAGGAGGGTCAATACTACTAGCTTCTGTCATGTGGGGGATCTCCTGCTTTCCATACATATAGACGTTATCAAAAAATACCAGTTTGGCACTGAATTTTTCACAGGCCTTGATGACGTTGTTCATGATCACGGGCCAGTCTTTTTGCCAAATCTCATGGTCGTAAGGAAGTCCCGCAGTGAGATAGACAACTTTCGAACCTTCAACTGCCGTTAGTACTTCTTTTGCCCGAAGGAGATCTGCCTTTACCAGATGATCAGCCGGGTCCACCCTCTCTGGCTTCCGACTTACTAGTCTTACTTCGGAAGTGAAATTTCTCAACTCCCGGGCCAGGGCATTTCCTACCGGGCCTCCTGCTCCTAATATGGTCTGCATAGCTTTACAATTGATACAAATAAAGTTAAGCATTAAAAGTTTCCTTAAGCATAAACCCTGGCCTAACTCTCTTGTCAGGAAACAAAAAAAATGCTGTTGTCAATACCCGAAAAATAATAATGAACTTTTTTGCCATTTTTGGCACCTCTGTTTTATGATTCCTTTAAAAGAGCTTTTCTGTTTGCTTTATTATCTTGAGTAAATTACAGTACTCTCATTCGCAGGGTTTTTTAAAAAATACACCGTTAAAAATCCGGGGGAATTATTTTGAGTACCTCAAGGAGTAGCAGGAAAAATGGCGGGAAGACCGTCAAAAAATGAAGAAGGATGCAGGATAACGAGAATTACAGGATCCCCGAGACTACGCAGATTGGCCATGTACATCTAAAGGTTGCAGACCTGGAGAAGGCACTCTTGTTCTACAATGGAATTTTAGGTTTCCAGGTGACCCAATGGATGAACGATTCTGCTGTGTTCCTATCGGCCGGGGGTTACCATCACCACATTGGCCTTAACACCTGGCACAGTAAAGGGGCACCACGCGCTTCAAAAAGTGGAGTGGGACTTTATCATACCGCAATTTTATACAATACCAGGAAGGAGTTGGCAGAGGTCCTTCAACGTATTCTTATTTCAGAATACCCGCTTACAGGAGCGGCCGATCACGGAGTTTCTGAAGCTTTATATCTGAATGACCCCGATGGCAACGGCGTGGAATTATATTATGACCGTCCCCCTGAAAGATGGCCGCGGAACAGAGATGGTTCTCTCGGGATGTATACTAAAGCCCTGCACCTGGATGATCTCCTGGCTGAACTTGAAAAATAACACAAAGAGATACAAAACAAGATGGTAGAGAATAAAGATGAGGTTTATAGGGAATTTAATGATCTCGTGAATCTGAGTCCCGGAGAACTGGAAGACTGGCTCGAAACAGCCGAGTCCAAAAAAGTAGGACAGGATAGTGGAGATGGAGAATCAATAGGCAGAAAAAGTGCTAAAAAGATCATCAAGATCAAGAGAACGAAAAAAGAGGATCTTTCCGAAGCAGATTATGAGCATATGCAAAAGGTAAATGGCTACATCAGTCGGCACAAGGCACAGAAACCGGATAAGGGAATCAAAGATTCTCCCTGGCGGTACAGCCTGATGAACTGGGGGCACGATCCTTTGAAGTGAACTTGGTCCACTCCTGAAAAAGGCTTTTTTAAGCCTGAATGCTTATAAAAAATTCTATTCTGCTGTAGGATATCCGCGATCTATCCAGTCTACCTTGATGTTCTCCCGTAGGTTGAGAAGTCGGTGATCTGTAAATCCCATCTCATTAAGCAGGCTAAAGGCGGGGCGAACATTTGGACAGATCTCAAAGGGGCAACACCCACAATAGAGAACGATATCTGTATCTCTGGGTAATCCTTCGAGTTCTTTTTTCAGGTTTTTCAGACTTTTTTCTTCTCCTGCAGGTCCTGTATCCTTTGAACCCGGAATAATGCCACCTGCGCCAAGACTAAAGATCACAAGACTATCTTGCCTATCACCTATTAATTGTACGAGATCCCTTGGCTCCAAAAGTTGTTGTTCTGTCCATGGCTCTCCGTTCCCTTCAGGTTTCGAAGTTTCGGCTGATTCCTTTGTAATGTTGTTTTCCGATAATTGATCCTCACTCGCATCATTCTTACAGGAAGTGATCACTATCGAACAGCTTAAAATTATCAGGTAGAAGAAATTTTTCATCAGTTCAAATTTGGGTGCAAAAATAGCATTATCGATGGCAACCTCTAACCTTTTGGTGTGAAAAAAAGGCACCCTATTCAGGCAAGCCCGATCTCCCAACTCCGAACTACAGACCTGGAAACAGGAACTAATTCTTTGGTGGCGTGATCATGATGTGCGCACGATGTGTACCTGGATCCATGATCCATGGCATGCCGGGAGCAAAAGGTTTTTCCGGAAGGCCGGTAGATTCGGCGGTAGCATATGGAATGTAAATAACATACCTAAAATGTCCGTCTTTTAACTCCCCGGTTTCCCGGTTATAATTTTCTTCACTTCCGGTAAGAATAGTGGTCATTCCCGGAGCATCAGTTAAAGCCAGGGTACCGGCTTCGGCTTCTTTTTTTCTTATCTCCCGTTTTTCCATTTCTCCTTTTCCTTCGGCAGAAAGTTCGCGTCCGCGGGACATGAATGGCTCCAGCTTCTTAGAGTAACAGGAAACACTAATTCCTTCTTTATTGGGATCATCGGCAAGACATACCAAATGATTGGTCCCTTTTCTAAGAACTACCATTTCTCCTTCGTCATTATACCCGTAGACCATCACCCCATCCCGAAGTTCTTCGGGTGCTGCGAGACTTGCTGTTTTTATCTGAATTTCGGCAGGTAAGACAGTTGATTGAGCAAAAAGTAAGGTGGGAAGAAGTAAGGTTAGAAGGCTGGTCACAAGTTTCATATCTGTCAATATTTGAAGTTAGTGTAGCTTAAAGGTAATAAATAAGCAGTTGAGAACCGATAGGACCTGTCAAGTAAATTCCCTGACGGGAGAAGGCAATACTAAAATATCTTAAACGCTAAAATAAAGCAAAGCAGATCCTGACCGACGGTTAAGGAAAATCGGTCATTGTGCGTCGAAAAGCGAACGCGGGTTTAAAAAAAAAGGTGTAGGGGGGAGGAATCTTATTTGAAGAAGTCAAGGTAATCCTGGGAACTTGTCCGGATATTTTTAATATCCCTGAGGTT
Source organism: uncultured Flavobacteriaceae bacterium (assembly GCA_964388165.1). GTDB lineage: Bacteria > Bacteroidota > Bacteroidia > Flavobacteriales > Flavobacteriaceae > Salinimicrobium. Next base: position 13,917 of record CAYLZB010000048.1, read on the forward strand.
CCTTTTCAACCTGTAACTCTGCCTTCGGTTATTGATCAGTAATATGATCACCAAGAGAAGTGCAATTCCTGCAATACCTGAAATTACGTATTCCATCTTATTTGCATTAGATCAATAAAAATAACAGAAAAATGGATATGATTCTTACGGGAATCCGTAATTTATTGTTGATCAGGATAATTAATTCCAGTCAAGCAATCTTTTTTCCCCTTCAATATTTTTAATATCTGTAATATCCTGAGACATTTCAATTACCCCGCGATAATTTTTATGCTCGTCACGCACTGCAAAATACCTTATATAGATGAGTCTGCCCTTAAAATTGATCCAGAAGGAAGCCTCATTTTTACTACCCTTTCTAAATTCTTCCAGGATCTTTAGAACCGTTCCCACGCTCTTTGGCGGGTGACAAAATTTTACTTCCCTTCCAATAATTCCTGCACTTCTGGGGAAGACACGCTCTTCGCCACGGTTATAAAAGATCACCTTGTCATTTTCGTCAACATAGGTTAGATCAAGAGGCATGGTTCGCAGCAGCAGGTTTACCTGCTCAACGGTCATATAGCCTTCATCATAATGTGAAGCTTTTTCTGTATCAAAGGAGAGGGGTCTTTTACTGTGGTCCATGGAAGGGTGAACATATTCCTCTTCCCTGACATCGGGGTATGCTTCGGGTTGATCCTGAAGCATCCATCCTATTTCCTCTTCGCCCTTTCGTACCTGCTTCCAGTCCTCTTCAGTTAATAGTTCCAGGGAGTTAGGGAAGAGTACGTTATCTTCCACCAACAAAAGCCTGAAAATACTGCTTACCAGATATTGTGCATCCTGTTTTGCTTCGGAAAAATTCCTGTCTTCGATCTTCTTTCTCAACAACCGGAATTGCTCCCTGATGGTGTCGTGAAAAGACCACATATTTTTAGATGGCCCGGTCCAGCCTTTTTGCTCCAGCACAGGAAAAAGCTGATTTTCCTTGCGTTCGAATCTCCGCTCGATCTGCTGAAGCTGATTGAAGATGTTATAAAATTTCTGAGCTTCAGTTTCGGGATCTGTTTCGAGCAGTTCCTTGCCTAAGCTTTGGATCAATTCTTTTTCTTCTGAATATATATGAACAGGATGTCCCTTGGGTAATGCTGAAGTTTCTGTCATGGCA
>CAYLZB010000049.1:0-14469 GCA_964388165.1 uncultured Flavobacteriaceae bacterium
AGAATGAAAATATCCATTTTTCATCCAGTAGTCATACCACTTATTTTCAACTTCCTTTGCTACGTAATTTGATGCTACAGCCATTCTTTGGTGCGGTTTTTGGGATATCTGGGCAAAAGTAATTATAACTTCAGGATTATAAAAGGAGAAGCAGTCGTTTGCTTTTTTATTTGCTTCAAAAAGCAGATTATTAGTATATTTACAATTCTGATTAAATGAAAAACTATGAAAAAATTAATTGCAATTGCCATGTTCGTTCTTGTTGGTTTCGCGGTACAGGCGCAGGAAACAGCAAAAATTGAATTCAAATCTGAAGTGATCGATTATGGCGAAATAAAGAAAGGAAGTGACGGGGTAAGGGTATTTGAATTTACCAATACCGGAAACATCCCTCTGGTGATCACCGATGTCACCTCCAGCTGTGGATGTACTATCCCTGAAAAACCAAAAGATCCTATTGCTCCCGGGGAAACCGGAGAGATCAAAGTGAAATATGACACGCAGAGAGTTGGCCCGATCAGGAAAACGATCACTGTTTACTCTAATGCCGAAGAGCCTGCAAAATCTATAAAGATCAAGGGAAAAGTCCTTGAAGAATAGTCTTTAAAAATGACATTTTTGAGACCCCTCCAGCCGGAGGGGTTTTTTATTGAAAAGGATTTTGAAGCCGGAATTCGTAAGTGAACCTTCTTCCGTTACGCATGATTTCCATTGTTATTTTCTCCCCTTCTTCAGAAGTAAATAACCTTGTGAAATCGTCAAGATCCATTTTCCAGGCATAGCGGCGGTTTACCTTGATAACCTCATCCCCTACCCGGAGCCCTGCATTCTTAGCAGGAGAATCCTCCCGAAGTCGGGCAATTGTAAAAGCAGGTTTCAATTCGAATTTTTTAAAGAAAGAGGGCTCCATGATGATCTCGTTCCGGTTTTCATTCTTAGAAATAACAGAAGACACTACCTCCTCATAAGATTCAATTAAATTGAAGCCACTGTGCTCTAAAATAATCCCGCTCATATCAAAGGTAAAGGCTTGTTCTCTCCACTTGTTACCTCTTATGTACAGGTTCTGGTTTTGGTAATCAAAGATGAGATGAAAACGCCTCATAGTCTCCGCACCAATACTGCCGTTCCGGGCCCGGTAAGTTTTTAGATCCTGTACAGAGAGACTATCGGGAAAGGAAGCAGGAACATTTTCAAGTACTTCCTCCCCTATTTTAATTGATCCTATTATTCCGCGTTCTCCAGCAACATCACCCAGGAGTCCCATGCCCAGATAATCGGTGTAGGTTTTTTCGGGAACACTAATTTGTTTGTCATCCGGAAAGAGCCAGAGGGCATCACTAAGACCATTGTCCAGAAGCAGGGTCGCACGCGACTCCCTGCCTTCGATCTCGACATCTGCCTCTACATAAGGTTTGTCCTGATTGAACTGTAAAGGGAGCCGACTGTACCTTCTCAGTTTCTTGTTAAATTGAGCCGGATCATGAAGCCTGAAAAATTTCCGGGAATAATTTATTTCCACAACAAAATCCTTGAAGAGATCATATCCAATTATTCCATGCACAGGCACCCCCAATCTGGGAGAAAAATTGATATTTTCATCATAGATCACATACAGTGTGAGGCTGGGATGAGTGGTCTTCCCTAAAGTAAATTCATTATCTACAGACCTGTAAGCTTTGATCAACTCCTCCCCACCAATTCCTCTAAGAAAGATCTTTTCTGCCTTGTTGAGCAAAAGCGTGTCTTCCTCGTTTAGCGTAAGGAGAACCGAAGTCTTCACACCGGTATCTACAAGAAAGGATAAAGGGGTACCATTAAGCTCCACAGGCACGATCATGAGATTGTTTACCATCTCGAACTTGATCTTGTCACTTTTCCTGTCGTTCTTGATCAAAAATCTTTCCTGTGCAGAACTGCTCATGATCATTCCGATTAGAAATAATATTAGCAGCCCTGCTCTAAGCATAATGTAAGAATTAGGATGTGATAAAAATTACGAAAATTATCTTTCTGAATTTTAATTTTTGCAACTTTGTAAGCCAAAATTTTAAGTATGCCACGCATTTCAAGTAAAGGGCAGGCAATGCCCGAATCTCCTATAAGAAAACTGGTTCCTTACGCCGAAGCCGCGATAAAAAAAGGACGCACCATCTATCAACTCAATATTGGCCAGCCGGATATTAAAACCCCCGCTAAAGCCCTTGCTGCAGTAAAAGATAATAATATTGAGGTGCTTTCCTACAGTCATTCTGCAGGATTTGAAAGTTACCGCACCAAACTAGCAGCCTATTACAGCAAACACAATATCAATATTGATCCAAGTGAGCTTATCATCACAACAGGCGGATCTGAAGCCTTACTCTTTGCTATGGGTAGTATTTGCGACGCAGGGGATGAAGTAATTATTCCGGAGCCGTTTTATGCAAATTACAATGGTTTTGCTACCGCATCGGGTGTGAAAGTCGTACCTGTGCAATCCAAAATTGAAGATAGTTTTGCCCTTCCTCCAATTTCGGAATTTGAAAAACTCATCACTCCGAAAACAAAGGCCATCCTCATCTGTAACCCCGGCAACCCCACCGGTTATCTTTACACTAAGGAAGAGATCGATCAACTGGCAGAGATCGTGAAAAAACACGATCTATTCATTGTTGCCGATGAAGTTTACAGGGAATTTGCCTATGAAGGGGCAAAACACTATTCCATAATGAGCGTGCCGGGACTGGAGCAGAATGCCATCATGATAGATTCAGTATCCAAACGTTATAGCATGTGTGGTGCACGAATTGGTTGTGTAGCTTCCAAGAACAAGGAATTTATGGCGACAGCCATGAAATTTGCCCAGGCAAGATTAAGTCCGCCGACTTTTGCGCAGATCGCAAGTGAAGCTGCTTTAGAAACAGAACAGGATTATTTTGATGAAGTTATTGAAGAATACACTTCGCGCAGAAATACCCTGGTAAAAGGCCTGGAACAGATCGAAGGAGTAAGAGTTGCCAACCCAAAGGGAGCTTTTTACTGTATAGCCGAATTACCCGTTGCAGACGCCGAAGATTTCGCCAAGTGGCTCCTTGAAAGTTTTGAGCTCGACAACGAAACCGTAATGGTAGCTCCTGCTGCAGGTTTCTATTCCACCCCTAACACGGGATTGAACCAGGTAAGGATCGCTTATGTACTTAAAAAAGAAGATCTTCTTAGAGCCATTGAAATCTTAAAAGTAGCTTTAAAGCAGTACAAAGGATAATGAAGGTCCTTTCCAACATTTCCCTTAAGCCTTACAACACCTTTGGCATTGATGTGAAGGCCCGCAAATTTGTGGAAGTCACCACCGTGGAAGAACTCCGGGAAACGCTAAAGAATATGTATGCATCAGAGCTTTTTATTCTGGGAGGTGGAAGCAATATGCTCCTCACAAAGGATATTGAGAAGACAGTTGTTCATATCAATTTGAAAGGGCGGGAAATTGTTGAGGAGACAGAAGATAAAGCAATAGTGAAGGCTATGGCCGGGGAGAACTGGCATGATTTTGTCCTGTACTGCATCAGCAATAACCTGGGAGGCCTTGAGAATCTTTCCCTTATTCCGGGAAATGTTGGCACCGCTCCTATCCAAAATATTGGAGCTTATGGAGTGGAGATAAAAGATAGCTTTGAAAGCTGCACCGCCATAGATCTTCAAACTTTGCAATTAAAGACTTTTACGCGGGAAGACTGCGGATTTGGCTATAGAGATTCGATCTTTAAAAATGAAGCCAAAGGAAAATATATTATTACGAGTGTAAACTTCAGGCTTAGAAAAAAAGATCACGAACTTAATACCTCCTATGGATCTATAGATCAATATCTTGAAGAAAAAGGTGTTAAAGATCCAACTATTGGGGATATTTCTGAAGCAGTCATCAACATAAGGGAATCCAAATTACCCAACCCCAAAGAGCTTGGCAACAGCGGAAGCTTTTTTAAAAATCCGGTAGTTTCTGAGGAGAAACTTAAGAAATTACAAGCAGAGTTTCCGGAAATTCCTTTTTATGCAGTTGAAGAAAACCTTGTGAAGATACCCGCCGGTTGGTTGATCGAACGCGCCGGACTAAAAGGTTACAGAGAAGGTGATGCAGGAGTACATAAAAAACAAGCATTGGTCCTGGTGAATTACGGAAATGCTACCGGTATGGAGATCCTTGCACTTTCGAAAAAAGTTCAGAACAAGGTGTGGGAAATGTTTGGGATCAAGATACATCCCGAAGTAAATATCTTCTAGAATAGAAAATAAAAAAAGCTGCTCAAAAATGACATTTTTGAGCAGCTTTTTTTATTCCTCTTTATTTTTCTTCGTTTAATCTTCCGTTGTAATTGTCACTGTGGCGATCCCTTCCGGAAGCAGAACGCTGTCGATGATATAGGCTGTGCCATTTTCTATATCAAAACTCTCACTAATATTAGCTTTTTGGCCTGTGGCGCCTGTTAGCACTACTTTATCGCCTTCCATACTAAAGGTAATGTCCTCTCCTTCAAACGTAGGAAGTACAAGGGAACCATTAGCTTTCTTGATCTCTTCTTTAAGTTGGTCCATGGTGTAATCTGCCTTCACCATGTGGTATGGGATAACCGACTCCGGGCTGGTTTCCAGAATATCATAGCCCTGTTGCCTGTACACCCTGCTATATGCCCTGTTGCTTGGAGCAAAGACCATATACGACTCATTTACCATATCAAGGGTATCCTCAACATTCCAAACATTGAGACCGGTGGCAAAAGTGCTCAGTTCCGGATTAGCCTCTATAGCGTCTACGGTAGAATTTCTCTCGCGCAGATCTTCTACACTTTCTTCAAAATTCTCTTCCTGCATTTCCAGACTTTCAGCTTCTGTGTCTACTTCCCGCTCATTGTCCTTGCAAGAATTGAGGCTAAACATTAGAAGTGCAGCAAACAGAATTAAATATCGTTTTTTCATCGTGTTTCTTTTTTACAAATTTTGAACTTAATTTATTAAAAAACTGACTTTTAACCGAATAAGAAATTATAATCCTTAGTTAAAACAGAAAATCTATCGGCTAAAATTAAATTGTGAGACATTACATATTTTCTTCACCTGAGGGTCCCCTTCTTTCGCCGGGTTTCAGGACATTATCAATGATGTGATAGACACCGTAATATTCATCCATATTTGTAGTTACTATGGAAGCCTTGTTCCCCAGAACATCAATGAGAACAATTTTGTCTCCCTCTATGGTAGCCCAGATCTTTTCCCCAAGCGCCGTTCTGAATTCATATCGACCATCTTCTGAAGCTCTTATCCTTTCGCGAAGGTAATCTACAGTCATCTCCCCTTCTACCATATAGTATCGCATTCTGTCCCCTATTTCGAGGCTATCCCCCGGGTTCATTTCCTTTGCGGGAATCCTGTCGTATGCCGCATTTGAAGGAGCAAAAATGGTATAGATCCCTTCTTCACCTTCAAACTCTTCTTCAATACCAGATTGACTTAACTCTTCGGTAAAAGAACTAAGCTCATCATTCTCCCGCATTTTAGCGAGAATATAACTCCGGCCCATTGGTCGATCCTGGTCTCTTAATTCATCCTTCTTTTCTTCGGCAGGAATGATGTCTACTTCAGTATCCTTCCCACGTTCTTTGTCCTGACAGGAAAAAAGCCCCATAAAAAGGCAAATAATTATAATTCTTGAGAATTTGTAGCTCATAACTATTGAAATTTTAGATATATCAGTAAGTTATTGCGATATGATGCTACTGCATATTAAAGCACTATAAATTTTAGTTAAAATAATGTAAATGAAGCCTTAATTAAATTTTTCATTCCCTTCATATAGTGCCTATTATTCGTTATTTTTGCATAAAATTTTTGTTATGGAACTTGTATTAATCACCATAGTATTACTTGGGTTGGCTGTTGCCGGGATCGCTATAAAAATATGGGGCAAAAAAGACGGGAAATTCAGTGGAACCTGCGCAAGTCAAAGTCCGTTCTTAAATAAAGAGGGTGAAGCCTGCAGTTACTGCGGAAAAATGCCCGAGGAAGTTAAGGACTGTGATCAACCTCATACAGTAAAATAATTCCTCCCACAGCATGCTAACCATCCTTATTGCCTTTGTGCTCATTGGCCTTATTAACCTGTGCTATTATCTCGGCTTTTTCAAATTTGCCATGGCATCTGTTGAAAATCCACCTGCTTATAAAAATCTTCCGGTTTCGGTAATTATCTGCGCAAAGAACGAAGCTGAAAACCTGAAGAATTTTCTGCCGATAATTTTATCACAGGATCATCCCGACTTCGAAGTTGTGGTGATAAATGATGCTTCTGCAGATGAAACACTTGAGGTGCTTGAGGATTTCCAAAGCCGGGACAACCGGGTGAAGATCGTGGATGTTCAAAACAATGAAGCCTTTTGGGCCAACAAGAAATATGCCCTTACCCTGGGCATCAAAAAAGCCAAAAAACCTTATCTTCTTTTTACCGATGCAGATTGCAGGCCCGAGACCGGCCAGTGGTTACAGGAGATGAGTGCTCATTTTGAAGATCAAAAAAGCATAGTGCTGGGCTATGGCGGATATTTGATCAACACCCGCTCCATACTGAATAAATTGATCAGGTTCGAGACCCTCTTTACTGCTATACAATATTTTTCATATGCAAGCTGGGGTAAGCCTTATATGGGAGTAGGTAGAAATCTGGCCTATACTTCTGAAGAGTTTTTTGCACAAAACGGTTTTGCGACACATCTACATGTGAAGGCGGGAGACGATGATCTATTCGTAAATAAGGCAGCAAATAAGATCAATACTGCTCTGTGTTATAGTCCCACCGCCATAACCCGAAGTGTACCAAAAACTGATTTTAAGTCCTGGTTCACTCAAAAAAGAAGACATGTATCTATTGCTTCTCATTACAAAAAGGAGCACCAATTCATCTTAGGCCTGTTTTACACTTCGCAGCTGTTGTTCTGGATCTTGTTCTTAATTCTGCTTTTCACTCCTTATTGGCAGGTATCTCTGGCATTCCTGGCAATTAGATGGATTGTGCAGGGAACCGTCATCTATAATTCGGGTAAAAAATTTGGGGAGACCGATCTCTTTTGGGTTTTCCCGTTCCTGGAGTTGTTTCTAATATGGGCCCAATTGGCTATATTTATAGCTAATATCATATCAAAACCTACTCATTGGAAATAGAACCCGATCTACTTCAGCAACAAATAGAAAAAGCAAAAAAAGGAAAGCAGTCAGCTTTCAACTATTTGCTGGACAGATTCTGGAATGAGGTTTACGGCTTTCAGCTTAAACGAACCCAAAATGAGTCCGATGCTGAGGATATCACCATTCAGGCCTTTTCAAAAGCTTTCGACAAAATTGACACTTTTGACCCCCGGTACACCTTCAAGACCTGGATCATAACTATTTCAAAGAATATTCACGTTGACCTCGTAAGGAAGAAGAATGCTTCTATTCGTTCCCGCACTACCGATGAAGAAGATGACCGGGTCCACAGAATTCCCGATGACGCACCCACTATTGAAGACACCCTGATCACCGAACAGAACCTGGCGCAGCTTTTAAGAGATATTAAAAAATTAAAAGCCCCTTATCAGGAGGTCATCAACCTGAGGTACTTTCAGGAAATGAGCTATAAGGAGATCTCTGCCCACCTCCAGGAACCCATGAATAACGTAAAAGTAAAGTTGCTCAGGGCTAAAAAATTACTGGCTGAAGTAATTGAGAAAAGAACTGCCAAGTAGTTTTCCTTCTAAGAAGTAGGAAATTCAACTTTTCCCGGCTTCCTCCTTCAGTTAAAGCTTTTTGTTATTGCTCAATAAGTTCAACCTTCCGGGCAAATCATTGTTGATTCTCTTTGATATTGTATCTTTGCAGCCTTATGGAAACACAGCAAATCCCTACACAAAGAACCCCGAAACCCAAGTGGCTAAGGGTGAAACTACCTACCGGAAAGAAATACACCGAGCTGCGTGGTGTGGTTGATAAATACAACCTACACACCATTTGCACCTCCGGAAGTTGTCCAAACATGGGAGAATGTTGGGGAGAAGGAACTGCTACTTTCATGATCCTCGGTAACATTTGCACCCGTTCCTGCGGATTTTGCGGAGTAAAAACGGGAAGACCTGAAACCCTTGACTGGGATGAACCCGAAAAAGTAGCCCGTTCCATTAAATTAATGAAGATCAAACATGCTGTGATCACCAGTGTGGACCGGGATGACCTTAAAGATATGGGCTCGATCATGTGGGCAGAGACTGTTACTGCGATCCGCCGTATGAATCCTGAGACTACGCTGGAAACTCTTATTCCAGATTTCCAGGGAGTAGAAAGAAATATTGATCGAATCATAGCAGTCAATCCCGAGATCGTTTCTCATAACATGGAGACTGTAAAGAGACTTACCCGGGAGGTTCGTATCCAGGCCAAATATGAGCGCAGCTTACAGGTTTTAAAATACCTGAAGCAACAGGGTATCAAAAGAACAAAATCGGGGATCATGTTAGGTCTGGGAGAAAAAGAAGAAGAAGTCATCCAAACCCTTAAAGACTTAAGGGAAGTTGACCTGGATATAGTCACAATAGGCCAGTACCTTCAGCCTACCAAGCAACACCTTCCGGTTCACGAATTTGTAACTCCCGAGCAGTTCAAAAAATACGAAACTATAGGTTTAGAACTCGGCTTCAGGCATGTGGAGAGCGGTGCTTTGGTAAGGTCTTCATATAAAGCTCAAAAACACCTTACTTAATGGAGGGCACAAAACCTTCAGCAGGTACAAGTAAAAAGATCCGCATTGGGATCAATGGATTCGGCCGCATAGGCCGAAACTTGTTCAGGCTCCTTCTCGATCATGAGAAGCTTGAGGTTGTGGCGATAAATGATATCGCATCTGCCCCTACCCTGGCTCATCTCCTAAAGTACGACAGCATACATGGAATCCTTAAAAAGGAGGTTACTTCCACAAAGAATTCCATAGTAGTAGATAACAAAGCATTTCCCGTACTGAATAGCGCAAATCCTCACGACATTCCCTGGAGTGAACACGAGGTTGATGTAGTGGTTGAAAGCACCGGGAAATTCAAGAACCGGACACTCCTGGAACCACACCTGCAAAAAGGTGTCAAAAAGGTGATCTTGAGTGTGCCTCCACAAGACGACTCCATTAAAATGGTTGTTCTGGGAGTCAATGAAAGTATCCTTGACGGGACAGAGGATATTATATCCAACGCCTCCTGCACAACCAATAATGCTGCGCCCATGCTTAAGATTATTGACGAGCTGGCGGGCGTTAAACAGGCATATATAACAACGGTACATTCTTATACTACAGACCAAAGTCTGCATGATCAACCTCACAAGGATCTTCGAAGAGCTCGGGCTGCCGGGCAGTCAATAGTTCCTACCACCACGGGGGCTGCAAAAGCATTGACCAGTATTTTCCCTAACCTGTCTAATGTAATTGGCGGGTGTGGAATAAGAGTTCCGGTAGCGAATGGAAGCCTCACAGATATGACGCTTCACGTTAAGTCCGAAACAAGTATTGAAGCCATAAATTCAGCCTTTAAAGAAGCTGCGAGTGGATCGTTAAAGCATATTCTAGAGTACACAGAAGATCCTATAGTATCAATTGACATCAATGGAAATACACACTCCTGCATTTTTGATGCTCAAATGACCTCTGTTGTTGGAGGAAATCTCGTAAAGATCATTGGATGGTATGACAATGAAATTGGGTATTCGAGCCGGCTTATCGATTTAATTTCCCATGTTTCAATTAAATAATTATATTTAGCCACAGTTATCTACGTCCCAAATGAAGAATTTTACTCTTTTAATGGTGGCAATTTTATTCTATTCCTTTTCCTTCGCCCAGGAAAACAACCTACAGGAAGTAGACGAATTAAATGCCACTATTGAGCAGCTGTTGGAAGACGCAGAAGAATCTATCAACAGCGTTCACTTTGACCAGGCTCTGCGGGAGTTGAATACCGCTCTTGAGCTGTCCAGGTCCATCAATCATCCCAGATTGATAGCGCTGTCCAGTAGCATTCTTGCGCAACTCCATTATGTACGGCATGAACACGACAAAGCTGCAACCGAACTCCAACGCGCCATTTCCATACAACGGGGGATCAACGATGAAGAAGGTCTTGCCTATAGCTATCTCAACTTCGGAAAGATCTTTACTGCAAAGCGGGTATTCAATCGTGCAACAGAATATTTCGATCTATCTGAAACCCTTTATAAGAAAATTGGAGACAGCGAGAATCTTGGAGTTGTTGATCTCAACAGAGGAATCTTATACCTCAATACAGCCAAGAGACCACATGCCGCACTGACCTTACTAAACTCCGCAGAAGAAAAACTGAAGACCAGCAGCAACGAATATGAGCGGGGCAGGGTGCATTTCTACAAAGCCCGTGCTTACCAGGCCACAGGACAGTTGGAAAAAGCCCTGGCAGAGGCAGAGATCAGCATGGATTATGCACGGAGAAACCAGTTTGGCAGTATGATCCAGCACACAATGCTGATACAAAGTCAGCTGCAGGAAGAATTGGGTAATCATGCCCAGGCTTTGTCACTTCTTCGTCAAAACAATCAATTACGGGACTCACTTTACCATCTTAACGAAGAAGCTCTGGCCGTAGATACCAGTGCTCCATACGGAGTGGATGCTATGAAGAGTACCATGAACGAATTGAACCGCACCAAAGAAGAGGCCGAAAGAACTTTAAAAGTGAATAAGTTAACCACTATTTTAAGTGTGGCTTTGATCACTATTCTGTCGCTGCTTACCCTTTCGCTTTACAAGAACAACAACCTGAGGGCAAGGGCGAACGATCTGCTTCAAAAAAAGAATTCTGAATTGGTTACCGCAAAGGAAAATGCCGAAAAAGCTTCCCTTGCCAAAGCTCAATTCCTTTCTACAATTACACACGAATTAAGAACTCCTTTATATGCAGTTACAGGTCTTACCCACCTGCTACTCGAAGAAAGTCCTACAGAAAATCAAAAGGAACATCTCAATTCGCTGAAGTTCTCCGGTGAATACCTGCTTTCTCTCATCAACAATATCCTTGACCTCAACAAGCTGGAGGCCAAAAAGGTAGAAATGCTGGAAAGTTCTTTTAATTTGAAGAAAAGAATAACAGATGTTCTGGTTGCGTTAAAAAATTCGGCTGAAGACAAAAAGACCAAGCTGCACCTGGATTTTGACCAGAACATTCCAAAAAAGCTTAAAGGTGACCCCCTTAAGATCTCACAGATCCTTATCAACCTGGTTGGTAACTCCATCAAATTCACTGAGAACGGAGATATTTGGGTACGGGTGAAAAGACTTAGTCAAAATGAACATAAGGTGTTGCTAAGATTTGAAGTTCAGGACACAGGAGAGGGAATTAGTAAAGAAAAACAGAAGGCGATCTTTGAGAACTTTACACAAGGCTCCTTGCAGATCAATAGAAAATTTGGCGGCACAGGACTTGGGCTTTCGATTGTAAAGAATCTTCTGAACCTTATGGACAGTGAGATCCACCTTGAAAGTGAATTGGGCGAAGGATCCCTATTCTACTTCGAGCTCAGCTTTGAAGCTCTTGAGCCGGCAACTCCACAAAGTGCTACAGGAAACGACATTCCGGAGCCATTGTCCAATGACATCATGCACAATAAGAAGATCCTTATTGTTGAAGACAACAAGATCAACCAGATGATCACAAGAAAGATCCTTGAAAAGAACCAGGTGATCTGTGATGTAGCCGACAATGGTACCATCGCTATTTCCAAAGTAGAGAATAACCATTTCGATCTTATTTTAATGGATATTCATATGCCGGGGATTAGCGGGATTGAGGCTACTAAAGAGATAAGGAAGTTCAATGAATCCATTCCAATTATTGCCCTTACTGCGGTAACTTTGGAAGAGAGCTTAGATGAATTCTACCTCAACGGCTTTAATGATATCATCCCGAAGCCTTATAAAACCGAGGAGTTCTTTCAGAAAATAAATAAATACTTGAGCCAGGAAAAAGCTACAGTTTAATTTTGGCACAAGGTTTGATAAAATGTTAGCTCAGGTTATTGTAAGAGATAGTTTGAATTAGCCAAGATACAAAAATGAGACCTCCACAGGTCTCATTTTTTTTGCACATAACTCTGTACCAGAGAATAAAACTCTTCTTCCCGGTGAAGAAAACCGGTTTTTATAGGCAGGTAAAATATTTTCTCCCTGGAGATCTCATTTTTGAGCCTCATATAATCCTTTTCGGTTGTAATAATGAGCTCCTCGTGCTGTAACTCCCTTAACTCCGACTCTGTAAAATTGTGATGGTCCTTATAAGCTTTGTGATCGAATCTCAATCCCTGCTCCTCAAGAAAGTTAACCAGAGGTAGCGGATTTGCAATACCCGTTACCAGGGTAAAATGGGTATTTTTAAGCTCCTTTAGAGTAAGAGACCTGTTTCTCCCGTAGACTGATTCACTGTATTGAATACTGCTGAAGAAGATCTCCTGTCCCGACTTTGGCTTCAGTTTTTTAATGATCTCCATTTGCTCCTGAACACTTAGATCGGGTGGACATTTTGTAACAACTATAACTTTAGCTCTATTTGCCCCCGATGCAGGCTCCCTTAGATTCCCTGCCGGAAGCACCAGGTCATTCTTGTATATCTTAGAATAAGAGGTAAGAAGAATGTATAATCCCGCTGCCACCCTTCGGTGTTGAAATGCATCATCCAGAAGAATTACTTCCGGTTCAGGTTTTTCCTTCAGTAACTCCTCAATCCCATGAGAACGACTCTCGTCTACCGCCACCATGACCCCGGGAAATTTATGTTTGAACTGCAGTGGCTCATCCCCCACCTCAGCAGCAGTTTCCTGTCCTGTAAGAAGGATATACCCTTTGCTGTTCCTTCTGTACCCCCGGCTCAAAGTCGCAACCCTGTGATCTTTTCGAAGCAGGTCTGTGAGATATTCTACCATTGGAGATTTTCCGGTGCCCCCCATACTCAGGTTTCCAACGGCAATTACCGGCAGGTCGAAATGCTGTGATGGTAAAATCCCATGGTCATAAAGCCTGTTGCGCACGTGCATAACAGTACCGTATAATATGGAAAACGGGTAAAGAAATTTTCTTGCAGACATGAACGCGAAGGTAATTTTTTTCCTGAAACAGAAACAGTATTTATGATTTATGGAATCGAAATAAGATAGTTAAATTTTGCCCTTTTTGAAACCTCATTTCAATATATCCTATTCTAAAAAATTTTCAGTCTCAACCTTATTTTGTTCGTGCTAACCGTTTGCTTCGAGAATTTTTATCTTTGGATACTTCAGTAAAAATAAGATCATGCTCATAAAAGATATTATAGACGAAATAGAAAAATTTGCTCCTACTGCCTACGCCGAGGGTTTTGACAATGTAGGACTGCTAACCGGTTCTACAAATGATAAAGTCAAAGGAGTACTTGTAACCCTCGACACCCTGGAAGACGTTATCGATGAAGCCATTGAGAAGGATTGCAACCTCATCCTAAGCTTCCACCCAATAATCTTTTCGGGCCTTAAGAAACTTACCGGGAGCAATTATGTAGAGAGGACGGTTTTAAAGGCTATTAAAAATGATATCGCGATCTATGCCATACATACAGCTCTGGATAACAGCTTTCAAGGAGTGAATGATATGATCTGTGAACAACTGGGTCTAAGAAACAAAAAGATACTTGTCCCCCAACCCGGTACCATTAAAAAGCTTACCACCTTTGTTCCTAAAAAGGATGCAGCCAGTGTGAGAGAAGCCCTTTTTGCGGCGGGAGCGGGCACTATAGGTAATTATGACCACTGCAGTTTTAACCTTCTGGGCAGCGGATCCTTCCGCGGAAATGAAGAATCAAATCCCGTGATTGGAAGAAAAGGAGAAACGCACTATGAGGAAGAAGTGCAGATTGGAGTGACCTTTCCGAAGCATCTTGAAAAAGCTATTTTAAAAGCCCTTTTTGAAAGACACCCTTACGAGGAAGTGGCTTATGAAGTTATTAGTCTCGAAAATTTGAATCAGCACATTGGCATGGGAATGATAGGTGAGCTGGAGGAAGAATTGGAAGAAGAGACTTTTTTGAAACAGGTCAAGAAGACCTTTGGAACCGGCTGTATAAGACATTCCAAACTACTTGAAAAACCTATCAAAAAAGTTGCTGTTTTGGGTGGCAGCGGAAGCTTTGCTATCGAAAAGGCTGCTGCTGCCGGGGCAGATATTTTCATTACTGCAGATCTCAAGTATCACGACTTCTATAAAGCCGAGCAAAAACTGGTATTGGCAGACATTGGGCACTATGAAAGTGAGCAGTACACAAAAAACCTTCTAGCCTCTTTTCTTAAGAAAAAATTTGCTAATTTTGCAGTCGTTTTATCAAACACAGATACCAATCCTATCAAGTATTTTTAACTATGGCAAAAAAAACCGAT
>CAYLZB010000050.1:0-14441 GCA_964388165.1 uncultured Flavobacteriaceae bacterium
AACTTTCTCCGGCAAATCTTTCTTCCCTGTAACCTCTAAGATTTTCGGCTCCTCCTGCCGTAGCAGCCTGATAGAACTCAAAAGAATCTCCAAAATTGACTTTGGCATCCACCCTTGTGTTTAAAACCAGTTTACGGCTTCGGATTATTGACCTGTAAAAACCTAAATAGGGATTGATATAACCATAAAAGTTCTCTGTATCTCCTGTATTCACCTTTCCTCCTCCAATCACCTGGAATCTCATCCCGTTGGTAGGATTGAGGACATTATCATAACTCTCATACCGAAATGTACCTTCCAGCCCGGCAAAATACAAACGCTCATAGAATGAAGCGTCTTCAGGATAATATTCAGAAAGAAATCTATCTTCAGTATCTTCTATTTGTACACCTTCAAAAGAAGCGGCAACTTTATAAAAACGTCCAAAAGGAGATTCCTTGACCACTCCTGCCTCTCCTCCTATTCTGCTTATGCGAACCCTGTTATAATCCTTACCAAATTCTTCTTCAAAACTTGGCGTCTCATTCCCAAGTCCAAAGAAGTTATGGGTATAGCTGGGATTGGTAAAGTGTGCTCCCACAAGAAAATTCCATTCTCTAAATGCATTTGCAAATTCTCCTTGATACCGAAGGTCAAAACTTTGAGTGGCAAAATAGTAGCCCCCTCTAAACCTGTGTTGGGCAGTAAAAGGATTTCTGCGGAAGCCGTATTTGGTGAAGGACATACTTAACCCTACCTGAAATTCGTCATCGGGGTTGTAGCCAACTGCAGGAAGTACTGCAGTGGTGGAATAGATCTTCCGATCCTTATCAAATACATTCACCTCATAATTGTCTGTGAAGGTAATATCTGCACCATTGTTCAACTCCACTGTATTTGGAAGCGATTCGTAATCATAGACCTTGATATTCTTCCCGTTTTTGATCGTGTAGATATCATTGTTCTGCCCTCCAATGATCCTTACCAGAATAGAACTCTTATGGTCTCCAAACACCTCGAACTCGTCGTCATCATCTAAACCGTATACCCAAAGTTCTTTTGTGAATTTAGAATCATAGATCCTTTCGCTAACAACATCGGCTTTTTCCCCATCTTTAATTCTGTAGATCCCAATGCGGGTCTTTCCCTGGGGCAACCTCTCCACCTCAACGAGATCATCCTTATCTGTAGCAGAAATGATCCCAACCTTGGCAAAATATTTATAGTACCGCTCGGTCAAGTCCACCAGATTTTCTCTCCGTGCTTTAAGGTTTTTAATGATTTTTTCTGTCGATTCCCCTAAAGTTTCCGGAGGAAGATGACTAAAGGCTTCCTCTATGACTTCATCTGTGATATTTTCCTGTAAATATCTCGCCTGTTCCAACCAGTCTTCTCTTGTAACGTTTTGAATAAGACTTCTATCCAATCCTACAGCAGCGGAGTTGAACCACTCGATATCTTTAATATCTTCATCATAAACTGCAAACTGGTTGGCAAATCCTGTCAAGCCTCTAAGGGTATTGAAAAAAGCACCGTCAAAATTGGAAAATACCTGATCCCGGTCCCTGGGAATGGGACGAAACAACCTGTTCCCATCGCTGTCTTCAAACTCCGCCCATCTCCATTGGTCCTCATGTCTATCCCAATCTCCAATGAGCATATCAAATATCCTTGCCCGCACGTAAGCAGACTCATCAAGACTGTACTTTTCATCCCTCCTTAGTCGCTCATAGACCCCTGAAGTACTTTCGATATCGTGATTGGGGTTCCCAAAGGTATCCAGCGTCTTCCAGTCACCTTCCGGGCGCTCTACGATCATGTAGAGTTCATCACCATACTCTTTATTATATGGTCCCAAAGCTTTTTGTTTTGGGACATAGAACAACTTTGGATTGGTATGGTAAATACCTGCTGCATTCGATAACGTAGGTATAGCCAAAAATGCATATGGATGGGCCGAAGTGTAGAAATCCTGGATCACATCTTCAGCAAGAGTATTTTCAAATTTTGTCTCTATTGGTGAATCCTTGTAGGCAACTGTTTGTAAGAACTGGACTGCACTTTTCTTAAGAGCTCGCATATTATAATCCCGTCCTAAGCTATCTTTAAGTCTAAGAGAACGGGTTTGATGTCCTCCGCCTGCTCTAATCACCTCCAGCCCGCCAAAAAGGGTATCTAAAACAGCTGTTTTTGCTTCTACCGGAGTACCGTAAAGAGCCCTGTACCTGTCACCCCATACACTTTCATATACATCCCCCACTTCGGTTTCTTCAGGTTCATAGATGGTAGCTTTTACAGTTTTTGGAAAGGTTGTTGGCAAAGTATCCGTAGCAAATTCAGGTTGAGGAGCAATTATTTCCTTCTGATAAAGAAGTTTAGGTCTTTTGTTCTCACTTCCGTAAAAGCTAACCCAGGAAGATCCGTCTTCAAAGATGTCAAGAGTTGCAAAACCCTGTCCTGAATAGGCAAATAATCCGTCATTCCTTAATCCAACGTAAGAAGCCTTTGAAGCAGATCCAGATACGATCTGTTTGATAAAATCGTGCTCAATATATTGAAGGGAGTGATCATGACCGGAAACAAAGATCACATTACCCCATCTACTAGCAATAGTTTCAATTCTTTTGCGCATTCCCTTGTACCTTTCATTCTGAAGATCTGTACTGGTTACTCCTCCTGTAGTTCTAATCAAGTTAGCCAAAGATCCCAGAAGGGGAAGCGGAAGTTTTCTTTGGGTAGGGAAAAGGTGATCGTTCAAATGGAATTTCCCTCCATGAAGCCCGTTAGTGTAAAGAGGATGGTGGATAGCAAAAACCACAGTTTTCGTCTGGTTCTTTTTAAGCTCGTTATCTATCTCAAGGAACCAGGCTTCACGTGTTTTTATTTCGGGGCAATCGTCATTAATGGTTGGATGGTCATCCCAATCTTCGAGATACCATTGTGACTCGGCAATGATGAGCTGAATGTTTTCGGTTATTTCTACGGAAACCAACCCACATCCCGGTTTTGGGAGATAAACATTCTCATCTTCAAGCTTTTTCTGAAGATAATCTTCCTGGCGTTCCAGCCCCGCAATGCCCTGATTATACCAGTCATGATTTCCCGGGATAAACATAAGCTCTCCATCGTAGTTCTCCACAGCATCTATTTGAGCATCCAGTCTGTATTCCCCGATTTCCCTCTCGGGATGATCCTCCGGAACAAGTCCTTCAGGATAAATATTATCTCCTAAGAAAAGCGTGTAATTCCCTATCTGCTTTACAGAGTCTATATAGGTCTTAAAAGCCAGGAGAGCTTCCGAAGAACCTCCCGGAGGAGAGTAACCGCCATCTCCTAATAAGTAAAAGGATTTTTCAACTGGTTTATCATGAGGATATCCAAAATTTTCACTTGGTTCATCTTTGGCGTAATAAAGCTGATTAAGATGAGGGGAACAGCCCGAAATTACTAGAATAACTACCAGTGTTAGAAATATGTTATTTTTTTCCATACAAAATTATTGGGGGGATTTTTTTGTAATTTGGTTTGAAACATAACCGCAACTGAATGACAACTCTTACCGAGAAAGCTGAAAAATTTGTACAGGATCTATTCAGTAAAAAACTACCCAATACCTTAATTTATCATAACCTTAAGCACACTCAAAGGGTAGTTAAAAGTAGTAAAGAATTAATTGAAAAATCTCAAAATCATGTTAAACAGGAGGAGCCCATACTTCTGGCTGCCTGGCTTCATGATACCGGTTATACGGAAGCATATTCAGGTCACGAAGAAAAAAGTGCAGAGATAGCCGAAGAGTGGC
Organism: uncultured Flavobacteriaceae bacterium; assembly: GCA_964388165.1. Lineage (GTDB taxonomy): Bacteria > Bacteroidota > Bacteroidia > Flavobacteriales > Flavobacteriaceae > Salinimicrobium. Next base: position 3,782 of record CAYLZB010000050.1, read on the forward strand.
TAAAAAAGCAAAATGCAGATGAAGACCTTATCAAGGAAGTCACTCGCCTTATCCTGGCAACAAGGATGCGTGCCGAACCTCAGGATCTTCCTGAAAAGATACTCAAAGACGCCGACACTTCACATTTAGCAAAAGACTATTTTGGTGAAACCAGTGAGTTCCTGAGACAGGAACTTAAGCTCCATAAAATTAAAAATTACAGCCATCAGGAATGGATCCAGCAGAATATTGAGCTTTTTACCGAAAAACATGAGTACTACACACCTTATGCGCGTGAAAACTGGAGGGAGCAAAAGGAAAAGAATCTGTATGACCTCCTTAATAAGGAAAGAAAAGCTAAAAAGAAGCTGGCCAAAGAAGAAGCAAAAGCCAGGCTCAAGGTAAAGTATAAAGACAAAAGTCCGGATCGTGGAATTCAGACCCTCTTTCGTGTCACCATGAGGAATCACCTGAAGCTAAGCGACATCGCCGATGCAAAGGCGAACATTCTTTTATCGGTCAATGCGATCATAATCTCTTTGGCAATCGCCAACTTTATACCCGATCTTACTACACCAACTAATTCAAGCACCACAATGATGATCCCTGTTTTTGTGCTTATGATCTTTAGTGTTGCTTCGATTATAGGTGCGATTATGTCTACGCGGCCAAATGTAACTTCAGGGGAATTCACCAGGGAACAGATCAAGAATGGAGATGTGAACGTGCTTTTCTTCGGAAATTTTCACCGAATGCCATATGAGCAATTCGAATGGGCTATGCATGAGATTCTGGAGAACCAAACAGATGTGTATGAGTCGCTAATGAAGGACCTCTACATGCTGGGAGTGGTGCTCAACCGAAAATATTATCTTCTAAGAATTACCTACACTATTTTTATGGTGGGTATCATTCTCTCGGTTCTCAGCTTCATCGCTACTTACTACTGGGTTTAAAACCTTTTCCAGATCTTCATAAGTGAAGATCTGTTCCTCGTGCTGTTCATTTTCAAGATGATATAGCACTTCTGTTCTAATAGCCTTTAAACCTATAACCCCCTGCACATCCTCCAGCTCAAGCATTTCAACCTTTTCACCCAGGTATTGTTTTGACTGCAGGTACTTGATGTATCGAAGATATTCTCTTTCATCACTGCGGTTGGAATAAACAATGGCGATTTTTCCCTTTTTTGTGACCCTTTCTTCTGTACCCTTTATAAATGCTTTGTCGATCCTCTTCTTAATGATCTCGTACCTTGCATTATAAGTCCCGTCAACATCGAACTGCTTTTCATCCATACGATATCTTATGGAAAGAGTAGTATTGTAGACCAGGATGAGAGACGCAGCCTCCAGCTTTAGAGGCATGTTTTCCTGGATCTGATAGAACCGGTTCTCCATTTCACACATGGTAGTCAACTGCCATAACCGGAGATTATAAAGATAAACCTGGTCGAATAGCTTATTTCTATTATCTACCAAAGAAGCTCCCATATAAATATTGTGTTCAACCCCATCGGTCTTATATCTTTCAAAATAATGTGGATAGATCTTTTGAGCATCAACTTGTTTTCGGTCAATATATCTGGCCATAGTTCTGTTGATCTGCTGTACGGCCTCATCATAATTCTTCCGGTGATGGTAGATTATTCCGGTTTCTGAATTTATGTTTTTCTGGTAGTCCTCTACCTTCTCTTGCAAGTTGGGAGTCTGCTTCTGAATGTGTTCCATTACCGGATCGATCTCCCGCTGTAGCAAATTGAAAACTTTCTGCTCACTTGAAGTGCTGAGACTCTCGGAAAGTTCTTCCTCAAATTCTTTGATCCTGAATTTCACCTGCTCATAGATATCGAGCTTTTCCACTTCTTCAGCTTCACAAACGATCTTCTCTATCAGTTTTAATTGATCCAGAAGGTCTCTTTGAATAGCCTCATTTCTGGCTTCAGAAGACGCTACAATATCAATTTCCCCGTAAAGCGGATAAACGTCTTCGAAAGTGATATCCTTAAATGATGCAAGCCCATCTTCATCAAGATCCCTGATAAATTTTCTCGCCTCCTTTTCAAAGACCCAAAGCACACTTGGGTGTATGGAGGTACACTCACTCTGGATAACAGCTTTCACCCTGTTCTCAAACTCCGATTTACTTCTTTCAACAGCCGTAACTATGTATGGCAGGATGTCCTCGAGCTTTGTGGCATTGATACTGTTTAGTTCATTCTTTTTAAAGGAGACCAGTTCAAGTATTCCCAGCAATACATTGTTCTTGGCAATGGGCGCAATTATGGCACTTTTGACACCCTCTTTTTGAAGAGATTTCGCCAGGAGGTTTTCTGATGATCTTTTTATGAAATCCTCTACATTGGGGATACTAAAGTATTGGTGGTCATTCATCAGTTTTTGAAAAGCCTCTTCACTAAGGGCTCCCCTACAGTCGGCTCCTTTTTCGCTGGTCAGCAGAAAACTGGGCGATCTGTTTCCCATCATACGTTCAAAGGAAGATTCCTGTTCATTATACATTGTGAAGCCCACCCTTAGGTTGGATATCTTGTAAATGGATTTGAAGATCTCCTCAAATTTTTCGATCTCCTCCTTACCCGAGGTGTTTCGCTGAAGCAAAGTTGTTTTTAAATCAGAAATTGCATCATCTACAGTGACATCGGTAAGGGTAATTATGGTGAACCCCTTAAAGATCCAGCTCTGTGGCGGAAACTTCTTTTTCCACAGCTCAATATCTTCAATATTTTGTATCAATTCATCTACATCCTCATCTTTAATTTCTTTTGCATTGTCACCCGGTTCTAATTCCATAAAATCGGAATTGAGGTCAATTCTATAATGTCTTAAAATGCCATTTTCGTCGGGTATATCATAATACAACGGCCTAGAAAAGTCAATGTCATAGCCGTAGTGTTTGTTTAGTATTAGAATACATGCGTAGATATAGTCAAGATCGGCATTGAGGTTCCTCATGCTGAGAGAAAAATCTTTTCCTGCTCCTTTTAAAATGCTTCTGAACTGTTGTGTAGAGTTAAAGATGAGATTGTGAAACGGAATTGATATCGCCTTGATCTGAATATTGGAAAGGATCTCCGGAAATAGATCCTTCATAAGGATCCTGATTGGATCCTTGAGCTTTTTTAGATCATCAAAGTTCTCGATCCCCTCCTCCAGCGTGGGAAAGGTGGAAATATATTCGAGCATTTTTTCTAAATATTCACTGGATATCTCACTAGTTTCTTTTTCCAGCTGTTGCCGGTATTTCTGAATGATCTTATGGAAACTTATTTTAATATCTAATGGAAACTCTTTCTGATTCTTCATGTACTAAAAATAAAAGAATTTGGTGCCGGGGGCTGATGCCTTACCTCATATTAACAATTATTTATCTAATTCAACTCCTTCTCTCCCCTATCTTCCTTATTTTTGTGCAAAATGTAAAAATGATGCGTAAAATCTTATTAGCCGGACTAGTTGTTCTCCTGGCTGCCTGTGAAGGCGAAAATGAAGGATACAGAATTAGTGGAACAGTTCAAAATGCCCCTGATGGACAGAAGATAATTGTTTCTGAAATAAATGAAAGCAACACTCAGGCCATACATATAGATACCGCAACGGTACAGGATGGGAAATTTGAACTTGATCTTCCCGAAAAAGATAAACCTACCATTAGTTTCCTGACAGTAGAAGGAACTCGTGGAAATGTTGTTTACATAGCCGATAACACTCCTATTAATTTCACTGTTTACCCAGATAGTATCTATACCTCAGAGATCTCGGGAGGTGAAGACAATAAAGTTCTCTCTGCTTATCTTCAAAATGTAAGAAAGGTGAGCAAACAAATGAATGAGAACAGAAGTGCTATGAGAGAGGCCATGCTCAACAGGGACACCGCGAATCTTGAGGAGCTTCAGACATTTCAGCAACAGGTATTCGACGAGGATAAGGAAGCCAAGATTAACTTGATTCAGGAAAATCCTAATTCAATTGTTTCTGTAATGATCCTTCAGGACATGTTGAATTCTTCAGCTTATTCTTCTTCAGAATTAATGAGCTTATATGAGCAGCTGGGAGCTGAAGTAAAAGAAACTTCCCTGGCAAAAATGGTGAAAACCAGTCTTGACAGAATGAGTAAAACGGATATTGGCAGCATAGCACCACAATTCAGCGCGCCAACTCCTAACGGAGATGAACTTGCTTTAAAAGATGTTCTGGGCAAAGTGACTTTAGTAGATTTCTGGGCTTCCTGGTGTAAGCCATGTAGAGTTGAGAATCCTAATATTGTAGATGTTTACAATAAGTACCACGATCAGGGCTTTAATATCATCCAGGTTTCACTGGATCGTCCCGGACAAAAGGAAAGATGGGTACAGGCTATTGAGGATGATAACCTCGGGCAGTGGAATCATGTTTCCAACCTGATGTTCTGGCAGGATCCCGTAGCTGTTGAATATGGAGTACGTGCGATCCCGGCAGCTTTTCTTCTAGATGAAAACGGAAGGATCATTGGGAAAGACCTTAGAGGTGATGCTCTTGGAGAAAAGGTTGCGGAAGTATTGAACGGTAGCTCTGCCCAAAACTAAATTCAAATAAGAAACAAAAAAGGGTGCCTAATGGGCACCCTTTTTTGTTTTTAAGAACCTCTTAATTCAGTAAAAACTCCACATTGACTTTTACTGTAATTTCCATTTCTCCCGGTGCTATGGTTTGCTGCTCTGCACTATCTGCTTTCATTTCCATTACGCGATATACCGGCTGATAATGATCTGTTTGAACTTCAGAGATCCGGATAGCTTTTCCTGCATTTTGGTCTAAAGCCCGGGCGTATTCTTCAGCCTTCATTTTTGCATTCAATACTGCCTTTTTTCGAGCCTCAGATTGTAAAGCTTCTTTTTTCGAAGTCTGAAATTGAACCCCATCGATCCTGTTCAATCCAGAATTCAGCAAACCGGACATGATCTTCTCGTAATCTTTAAGACTGGTAAGTAAAATGGAGATCGCCTGATTAGCCGAATACATGGTATCCTGGGTATTGTAATTAACTTCTTTATTCAGCCGGATATATTCAGTTTGAATATTCCTTGGGGGCACTCCTTCATCTTTCAGATATTTTATGATCCTGTTAACCACCTCATCATTCTTCCGTTTAACCTCTGCAGCAGTTTTACCGGTATGTTCAACCCTCGAGTTGATGAGAACCTTATCGGGGACAATATTCACTGTTCCTGTTCCCATGACAGAAATGGAGGGGGTAGGTTTTTCCTGTGCAAAGCTCAGGATACCTGTCAAAAATGCGATTATTAAAAGATATTTTTTCATACTCGAATTGGTTTTAGTGGCAGGTTCAATTTCAATGCCAATGTCAGATTTTCCCTGTTTTTTGTAGGAAAAACAGCAAAACAATAGGAATGGCAAGCAATATCACCATGAATAGACTGGTAGAGAATAGCTGGGGAACCAGGATCAAAGTGAAGATATAGCCTCCAACAGCTCCTCCAAAGTGTGCATCATGACCAATGTTCCCAATTCTGTTCTTCATTCCATAGATGGAGTACAACATATAACCAATTCCAAAAACGTAAGCGGGAATAGGAATAGGGATAAAAAACATGTAAAGACTCATATCCGGATAAAGAAGGATCGCGGCATAGATAACACCCGAAACAGCCCCGCTAGCTCCTACTGCGTTGTATTGATATTCATCTTTATGGAAATAGTAGGAGAGCAAATTGCCAAGTAAAAGGCTGATCAAATAGATCAATAAAAAACTGATACTTCCCAGTGAAGCAATAACAACATCTGCAAAAAAGTACAGGGTAAGCATGTTTAAAAATAGGTGCGCGGTATCCACATGCAGAAATCCGGAAGAAATGATCCGGAGCTTCTCCCCTCTTTTAACGGCTGCGGAATTGAATTTATACTTTTCAAAAAATGCACGGTCTTTAAATCCTTTAAAAGAAAAAAGTACGTTAACTGCTATGATAATGATTGTGACGAGATCCAGACCTCCCATATATGCTAAAATTTAGTGCCAAATATACCATATATTTGCCTAAATGACTTTTTCATGCAGCGACTGGTTTTCTGGCTGGCCTACCCGTTTTTATGGCTTATTTCAATCCTTCCTTTTAAACTTTTTTATCTGTTTTCTGACTTCGTATATGTTGTAGTTTTCTACGTAGCCCGATACAGGAAAAAGACAGTATTGGAAAACCTGAAGCTTGTTTTTCCCGAAAAGCCTCTTAAAGAACTAAAAAGGATCAGGAAAAGCTTTTACAAGCATATGGTGGATATGTTCCTGGAAATGATCAAAAGCCTTTCGATCTCTAATGAAGAATTAAAAAAGCGTTTTGTCTTTACCAACATAGAAGAAATTCAGAAGATAAGGAAGATGGACAAAAGTATCCTTCTTGCCTGCGGTCATTACGCCAGTTACGAATGGATGAACGCGCTTCAGCTATATGGTCTTGATTACAGAGGCTTCGGGGTCTATAAAAAAGTGAAAAATCGTTATTTCGATCAATTGGCAAAAGACATTAGAGGCCGTTATGACGGAGTTCTAATTCCTACTACAAAAGCGACAAAAACAATTGCCTACAATGAAAGTAAAGGAATTCGGGGGGTGTACGCCATGATAGCCGACCAATCTCCCAAATTAGACCGCACAAAAGCCTGGGCTAATTTTATGGGAATTGGGGTTCCGGTTTTTATGGGACTGGAACAACTTTCCCGATCTCTGGATATGGCTGTTGTTTACCTGCATGTTGAGAAAGTGAAAAGAGGCCACTATGTAGCCTCTTTTAAAACTATTTCATACGATCCTGCAAACGAACCGGAGTATTATATAACCCGAAGCTACTTAAAGAACCTGGAGACCCAGATCAAACAGGAGCCTGAGTATTACCTTTGGACCCATAAAAGATGGAAACACAGAAATGCACCTGTTCCCAAACAAGCTGTCTTGATCAAAGATCAGCGATAGCTTTGATCTCCTCGATCATTTTCTTAGCAACCTCATCGGCTTTCTCCTGGCTTTTAGCTTCGGTATAGATGCGAATAATAGGTTCTGTATTGGATTTTCTCAGGTGAACCCAATGTTCAGCAAAGTCGATCTTCACCCCGTCTACAGTACTTACTTCCTCTCCTGAATATTTCTTTTCGATCTTCTTCAAGATATCATCCACATCAAGATCCGGGGTTAGTTCAATTTTATTTTTACTCATGTAATAGGCCGGGTAAGATTTCCGTAAGTCGGAAACCTTCATTTTCTTTTCAGCCAAAAAGGTCAAAAACAGGGCTACTCCTACAAGACTGTCACGCCCGTAGTGAAGTTCGGGATAGATTATACCTCCATTTCCTTCACCTCCTATCACAGCGTCGTTCTTTTTCATTAGCTCCACTACATTCACTTCTCCCACTGCACTGGCTTCATAATTCCCGCCATGCTTTTGAGTTACATCCCGTAGAGCCCTTGAAGATGAAAGATTACTTACCGTATTTCCCGGTGTCTTGCTCAGCACATAATCTGCACAGGCTACAAGAGTGTATTCTTCCCCAAACATCTCTCCGTCTTCACTAATAAAGGCGAGTCTGTCAACATCTGGGTCTACCACTATTCCAAGATCTGCTTTTTCCTTTTTTACCAGCCCACAGATATCGGTCAGGTGCTCTTTTAAAGGTTCGGGGTTGTGTGGGAAATGCCCTGTAGGTTCACAGTACAGTTCTATCACCTTAACTCCAAGTCGTTTAAGCAGTTTTGGAATCGCGATCCCACCTGTGGAATTTACTCCGTCGACAGCGACTGTAAAGCCTGCTTCGGCAATCTTTTTTGCATCTACCAATGGCAGCATCACAACTTCTTCAATATGAGTGTCGATGTAATGATCCACACTTGTGATCTTTCCCAGTTCCTCAACCTCTGCAAAAGTAAAATCTGATGCTTCGGCGATCTTCAGGATCTCTGCTCCGTCATCTCCGCTAAGAAACTCTCCTTTATTATTGAGAAGTTTAAGTGCATTCCATTGCTTGGGATTATGACTTGCAGTAAGAATGATGCCTCCATCAGCCTTTTCCATTGGTACTGCTACCTCTACTGTGGGAGTTGTAGAAAGATCCAGATCGATCACTTCAATTCCAAGACCGACCAGAGTGTTCATCACTAATTGTTGGATCATTGGCCCGGAGATACGTGCATCGCGTCCAACTACCACCTTTGTCTTTTTCCCCGGCTGACTTTTTTTAAGCCAGGTACCATATGCAGCTGCAAATTTTACTGCATCTATAGGGGTTAGGTTTTCTGAAGGCTTTCCTCCAATGGTTCCGCGAATTCCGGAAATACTTTTTATTAGTGTCATAATATCAAATTCTAAAACGTGTCAAAAATGTCATTTTTGGGATCTGTTCTCTGCGGAAGTTATTCTGCAAAAATTCCAGGCCGCACAAAGATACGGTCCTTCTGAAGCAGACCCAAACCTTAACATAATTTAAACATGTGGTTTTTTTACCTTAGCTTCAATGAACTTCCTTGCCCATATATACCTCTCCGGAAAGAATGAAGATATCATCCTCGGTAATTTTATAGCCGATTCCATTAAGGGTAAAAAGTATCTGAACTATCCTCCTGAAGTACAAAAAGGGATCATATTACATCGGGCAATCGACACCTATACAGATTCCCATCCTCTGGTTAGGACCAGCGCCTCAAAGTTATACAAGAACTACGGCCATTACAGCGGAGTAATAGTAGACATATACTATGATCATTTTCTTGCTTCTAACTGGAAAGATTATTCTGGAGTCCCTCTGGAAAATTTTGTAGCTGAATTCTATAAACTACTGCAAAGGAAATTCGAATTACTACCGGCACCCATACAGAGGTTTTTGCCTTACATGGTTTCAGAGAACTGGTTGCTTAGCTATGCAAGCATTGAGGGAATAAGCAGGATCCTTTATCAAATGAATTTGCGGACAAAGAATATTGTAAAAATGGATAGAGCAGTAAACGACCTTCAAGAGCACTATAAGGAATTCGAGAAAGAATTCCGAAGTTTTTTCCCACAACTACATGAATTTTCTAACGAGAAACTGAGGGCATTACAAGAATAAAAAAATATTCTTTTTTGGGGAGATAGGATGAGCCATATTCTCTTAAGGAAATCACAATTGGGGAAGTCTACAATTTCCTCCACAATAAGTGTAGAAAATTGCCACACAAAACTTAAATAATTCTTAACTACTAAATCATTAGGTTTTTAATTCAAATCAGCTAAAGCATGAAGTATTATGTCGGGGTTGGAATAAATGCATAAAAAAACCCGGCGGGGCAGCCGGGTTTTATATATTATTAGAATCGATTACTTATAGAACCAGTAACCTCCTCGGTTAAAGACTTCCAACCAGCCATAATTACGGTTATAGTAATACCAGGTATTATTATTTCTTAGAAGATAAACTCCATATACAACATACATTTCTCCATTTACATAAGTTTCTTCCGGAGTAGTTGTGGTAGTACTTCCACCTGAGGAATAAGGATACATATTATTAACCCCAGTTTTATCTCCAGTTGACAAAGCAGATCTTTGAACTGAATATGTAGAACCGGTTTTAGTGGTAATGGTAGGCTTGCCATTACTTGAGAAGGAGTACGGACCATACATCATTATTGATCCAAAATCGAGGGAGCTTGTAAATTCATCTCCGTCCATTCCCTGTTGAGCATACGTATGAAAGTTATGCTCTCTTCCACTTTGAATGTTCTCGTAGTTAATGGTAATATAATTTTCTCTATCTACACGGCTCTGTTCATGCCACAGGCCGATAGCATGCCCTATCTCATGAATGGTATTGCCAGTAGAACATGCCGTAGATAATGTAACATTCTGTCTACCGCCAACCATTCCAACGTAGGAGGAACATCCGGAACCGGTAACAAAATAGATGTAATTAGACTGGGTAGTTCTTTCGACGAAATCCAGGTTAGTGTTTGATTCCCAATGTTTGATGGCATCATATACACGGGTTTTATTGTCAAGTCCGCTTTCTATTGAATAATATACAGTGTTATTAGGCCATCTCCCGGATGTACGTCCAACACTTTTATTTGCGGGAATTTCCTCATCTTTTTCAAAGACCATTTTTACTTCTTCATGGCTAACCATGTCTGGTGGTAAAAGGATATCTCCCTGGTAAATATAGTCTCCGTTAATTTGTTCAACAGGCAATTGTTGACCGGCAAAGAACACTTTGGAAACCGCACCGGGATTAGGATAAGCAACTTCAACTTCAGTATCCTTTGCAGTCTGTTCAATACTGGGATCTGTACTCTCCGTAAATTCAGGGTCTTGAGGTGCATCTTTCGCACATGAAGCTAAAAGGGCCAGGACAGGTAAATAAAGGGACAATTTTAAACTTTTCATAAGTAGGTATTTAAATTTTTAACTGTTCAAATAAATCTTTAGAAACAGCATGTCTTACATCAATTCTGTGAGTTAAAGAAAATTTTAGAGAATCTTAAAAAAACCTTAAACTTTCTTCTGCTCTTTCTTTATGTAATAACTGTGCCAAAATAAAAATTATAAGTATTTTAACTTTACTACTCATCGATCTGTAAAATTTCCGCTCTCTTATAGACCACTAGAACGAAAATCAAAAAATGCCTCATCGACGAAATACATAATTAC
>CAYLZB010000051.1:0-14326 GCA_964388165.1 uncultured Flavobacteriaceae bacterium
TGCCATAAAATTTATGATTGTTTTAATAAAGTGAAAACAAAAATACGCCCTTTCACATCATTAACAAATAAACCCGCTTTAATTAGTCTTTATTTAGAATAAGTTTAAAGAAGATGAAAGGATCGCATTTTAGAGAGGTAACGACAAGAATTTTAGAGGTTTCGATTTTTTACCAGGGTCCTGAATTTTAATTGATTTTTAGGCTTTTTCACTTTCCATTATTCCCATTCGTTCGCAAGGCTCCTCCCTTTAAATTTTTTAAATTTGTGGCACACACTAAAAAATACCCATGAAATATCATCAAATAGACCGAGATCTGTTCATTAAGAACAGAAAGAACTTCACTGAGAAAATGCAGCCAAACAGCTTGGCTGTCTTTAATTCAAATGACATCTACCCTATTGGAGCCGATAGCACTATGCCGTTCCAGCAGGCCCGCGACCTGTTCTATTTAAGTGGAGTGGACCAGGATAAGAGCATACTTGTGCTTTTTCCCGATGCTCCTTCAGAAAAGCACCGGGAAATGCTGTTCTTAACCGAAACTAATGATCACATCGCTGTATGGGAGGGTGAAAAACTGACCAAGGAAAAAGCCTTTGAAGTTTCAGGTATCAAAAATGTCTTTTGGCTTAAGGATTTTGAAAAGGTGTTTTTCGAAGTCATGACCCAATGTGATACAGTATATTTCAATACCAACGAACATTACCGCGCCAACGTGGAGACCGAGACTCGTGAAGCAAGATTCATCAAATGGTGCAAGGAGCAGTTTCCCGCTCACAGGGTAGCTAAAAGCAACCCGATCCTGCAGCGCCTGCGCTCTGTAAAAGATCCAATAGAGCTGGACCTAATGCAAAAAGCCTGTGATATTACTGAAAAAGCTTTCCGAAGGGTTTTGAAATTCGTGAAGCCGGGCGTCTGGGAATACGAAATAGAAGCAGAATACTGGCATGAGATGATAAGGAACCGCTCAAAAGGGTTTGCATATACTCCTATCATTGCCAGTGGAAATAATGCGAACGTGCTTCATTACATCGAGAATAACCAGCAATGTAAAGAAGGGGAGCTTATCCTTTTAGATACGGGTGCAGAGTATGCCAATTACGCGAGCGACCTTTCAAGGACCATTCCCGTTTCTGGAAAATACACCAAAAGACAGAAGGAAGTTTATAACGCTGTAAACCGCGTGAAAGATGATGCTACGAAAATGCTGGTTCCCGGTACCATGTGGGAAGAATACCATAAAGAGGTCGGAAAATTAATGACTTCAGAACTACTTGGCTTAGGTCTTTTGGACAAGGCCGATGTTCAAAATGAAAACCCCGACTGGCCGGCATACAAGAAGTATTTCATGCATGGGACCTCGCATAATATTGGATTGGACACACATGATTACGGACTCCTGTATGAACCCATGAAAGCAAATATGGTTTTTACCGTTGAACCGGGAATTTATATTCCCGATGAAGGTTTTGGAATTCGTCTTGAAGATGACGTGGTGATACAGGAAAAAGGAGAACCTTTTAATCTCATGCGAAATATTCCTATTGAAGCCGATGAGATCGAGGAAATAATGAACAGTTAGTAGTTCTTAATTGGTAAGAAAAGGTTTCAGTCGTGGCTCATTGTTGACACTGAAACACTAGCCACGAATTTACCCATGTTCGTAAATTCGTGGCCCTTTTTTCCAGTTATACTACGTCTTGCCAATGGCTAATAGTCAAAAAGCTTAAAAGCTAAAAAATGAAGATTAATTTCCGGGGAGCAGAGATCCACTATTCGGTGGTTGGGGAAGGAGAGGCGACGGTGTTGCTTCATGGTTTCCTGGAATCTTCTGAAATATGGGAGGAATTTCTACCGGAGTTTTCGCGCTACGGAAAGATCATCAGCATAGATCTTCCGGGGCATGGGAGATCGGGCTGTGTGGCTGAAATACACAGCATGGAATTAATGGCTGAAGCTGTAATGGAAGTCCTGAAAACTACAGGTGTCAAAAAGGCCAATTTCATAGGACATTCCATGGGAGGTTATGTAGGACTGGCTTTTCTTGAAAAACATCCGAACATGGTGCAGGATTTCATGTTGCTCAATTCAACTCCGCAGGCAGATTCCGAAGAAAAAAAAGAAATAAGGGATAGATCTGTAGAACTGGTGAAGAAAAACAAACGTGGCTATATCACAATGGCAATTAACAACCTTCTCTCCCCTTATAACACCGGCAAATTTTCAGAGGAAATAAAAGAACTGAAAGAAAGGGCGTTACAATTTCCCACTCAAGGGATCACGGCTGCTCTAAAAGGTATGAAAATTCGTACAAATAGAAGTGGAGTATTAAAAAGCTTTTCGGGAAACAAAGTTCTTGTTGCGGGACGGGAAGATCAATTGGTCAATATACAGGAGCTTAAGCAGTTGGCAGAGGAGGCAAACTGCGGTTTTATCGTCCTTCCCGGAGGACATCTTTCCTACATTGAAAACAAAAAACAATTTATAAAATTGTGTATTTCATCGAAAAAATGATGTGCTTTGTCGGATTTTATAATAATTTTTGTAGTTTCCGTTTTGTAACCCTACTTAATCTCTTCAAAAATGGAAAATAAAATACCCCTTTTGTTTTCTCCCAAAGCCTGGATATGTGCGGTCTTCGACCATCGATTCACAGTATCACAGAACATCACAGATCACATCAAAGAGTACAGATGTACCCGCTGCGGAGAAGAAATGACCGACACGGCTCAAGGTTTACTAGCCAAACTTACCCCCAAATTCAGGGAAACAAACGCGTACATAGCCAAGATCCACCAGCGCAGGTGCGCCAGGAAGATCTTCGCATCTAAAAGCCTATCTAAAGCTTCTTAGTCTTCTTTTTTCATGGCATTCCAGCCGCGGGCGATCAATTCGATCTTCTGATTGGCACGGGTAACCAGGTGCATGCCTTCGCTTTCTTCTGTCATATGCCCGATCACTGTAAAATTGGGATTTCCCTTTATCTTGTCGTAATCCTTTTGATCAATTGTAAAGAGAAGTTCATAATCTTCTCCTCCACTCAAGGCTATTGTGGTGCTATCCAACTCAAATTCCTCGCATACTGAGATCACAGCAGGATCAAGCGGAATCTTCTCTTCAAATAGATTCACTCCCGTTTTGGAATTCTTACAAAGATGTATGGTTTCAGAAGAGAGTCCGTCACTAATATCTATCATGGAAGTCGGCTTTACCTCCAGAGCTTTGAAAAGCGGCGGAATATCTTTTCGGGCTTCAGGTTTTAATTGCCTTTCAATTAGGTAGGTATACTGATCCAGATCGGGTTGGGATTTGGGGTTCACCTTGAACACCTGCTTCTCCCTTTCCAGCACCTGCAATCCCATATAAGCCGCTCCCAGATCTCCGGTTACAACCAAAAGGTCGTTGGGTTTAGCACCGCTACGGTACACCACCTCTTCTTCTTTGGCTGCCCCTAAAGCTGTTACACTTATGATCATTCCTGAAGTAGAAGACGAAGTATCCCCTCCTACTACATCCACTTTATATAGTTTTGCTGCAAGTTCGATCCCGGAATATAACTCCTCTAAAGCTTCTACAGGAAACCTGTTTGAAACTGCAATAGAAATCGTGATCTGAGTGGCTCTGGCGTTCATTGCAAAAACATCTGAAAGGTTCACCATGACCGCTTTGTAACCCAAATGCTTCAGCGGCATATACGACAGGTCGAAATGCACTCCTTCCACAAGCAGATCTGTCGTGATCACCACCTTTTCCTCTCTAAAATCCAGCACTGCGGCATCATCGCCAATTCCCTTCAAAGTATTTTCCGGAGTGATCCCAAAATTCCTTGTGAGATGATCTATCAATCCAAATTCCCCGAGTTCTGAAAGGTCTGTTCTGCTTTCCCGACTGTTTTCAAACATAATCTTAGTGCATAAGTTTTTGCAAAATTAAGGCTTATAACTTCATTAAAAGAAAGATGCCGGTAAAAACCCCTTTTTGAGAGGTAAGGAAAAAATGACTCCGCAGCTAAAAACTGATACTGAATAACTTATACCAAAAGTCTTTAAAATATGAAGGGTAAAGCCAAATAGCGGAAGCTAATGCTCTAATTCTTTTTTCTGATAGGTTTTACCATGGTTAAACCTATTGTTTGTATTATATTTGCACTTAATTTAGAATTAATCTTTATAAGCAATGATAAAGGTAAGTGAAAGCGCCAAAAAGAGGATTGCAACCCTCATGCAGGATGATGGTTTTGATGCGACAAGAGATTTTGTTCGCGTGGGTGTGAAGAGTGGTGGATGCTCGGGTCTTTCCTATGAGCTGAAGTTTGACAACTCTCAGGCTGAAGGGGACCGTCTTTTTGAAGACAATGATGTGAAAATTGTTGTAGACAAGAAGAGTGTCTTATACCTGGCAGGAACCATTTTGGAATACTCGGGTGGCTTGAATGGCAAAGGATTTGTGTTCAATAATCCGAATGCACAAAGGACTTGCGGGTGTGGAGAAAGCTTTTCGCTTTAAGTTCAATGTTTAAAGTTTAAAGTTCCAGGTTTTGGCTACAGTAAAAAGTTTTGAGGAATTGGAGATTTGGAAAAGTGCCCGCAAGATCTGCGCTGATATCTTTGAAATTAAACTGAACACTGAACTAAAATCTGATTTTAAACTTTATAATCAATTAAACGGATCCTCTGGATCTATTATGGACAACATCGCTGAGGGATTTGAGAGAGGTGGCAATAGAGAATTCATTCAATTTTTAGCAATATCTAAAGCCTCTTGTGGAGAGACTAGATCCCAGCTTTACCGGGTACTTGATCGAAAGTATATCTCTCAGGAAGAGTTTAAAATTTTATACGATAAACTAATTCAGTTGAGCAAGCAGATAAGCTCCTTTATCAATTATCTGCAGAAAAGTGAATTAAAGGGAAGTAAGTACAAGGAGTAATACCTTAAACTTTAAACCTTAAACCAGGAACAACATAAGATGGCATATACAGAAGATGATTTAAAGAAAGAGCTCGACAGCAAAGAGTACAAGTACGGATTCTACACCGATATTGAATCTGACACTTTTCCTGTGGGGTTAAATGAAGATATTGTAAGGGCGATCTCCCAAAAGAAAAATGAGCCGGAGTGGATGACCAACTGGCGACTTGAAGCTTTTAGGGCGTGGCAACAAATGATCGAACCGGAATGGGCGAATGTTCACTATAAAAAACCGGACTTTCAAAACATTTCATATTATTCTGCCCCTTCAAAAAAGCCGAAATATGAAAGTCTTGATGAAGTAGATCCTGAATTACTGGATACTTTCAAGAGGCTTGGAATTTCTCTTGACGAGCAGAAAAAACTTGCAGGAGTTGCTGTTGATGTAGTAATGGATTCGGTTTCTGTAACCACTACTTTTAAAAAGACACTGGCTGAAAAAGGAATTATTTTCTGCTCTATCAGTGAAGCAATTCAGGAGCACCCCGAGCTGGTGAAAAAATACCTGGGTACGGTAGTGCCTCAAAAAGACAATTTTTACGCTGCTTTAAATTCGGCCGTATTCAGTGATGGCTCCTTCTGCTATATCCCGAAGGGAGTGCGATGCCCAATGGAGCTGTCGACCTACTTTAGGATCAACCAGGCAGGGACAGGTCAGTTTGAAAGAACTTTAGTGGTGGCCGATGAAGGTAGTTATGTAAGTTATCTCGAAGGTTGTACTGCACCTTCCCGGGATGAGAACCAGCTACACGCCGCGGTTGTAGAGCTTATTGCCCTCGATGATGCCGAAATTAAGTATTCAACAGTACAGAACTGGTATCCGGGAGATAAAGAAGGAAAAGGAGGAGTTTACAACTTCGTGACCAAACGCGGTATTTGTGAGAAGAACGCAAAAATTAGCTGGACACAGGTGGAAACCGGTTCGGCAGTTACCTGGAAATACCCTAGTTGTATACTGAAAGGAGATAATTCTGTAGGAGAATTTTATTCTATTGCAGTAACCAACGATTATCAGCAGGCAGACACAGGGACAAAAATGATCCACATCGGGAAGAACACGAAGAGTACGATCATTTCAAAAGGTATCTCTGCAGGTCGCAGCCAGAACAGCTATCGCGGATTGGTGCAGATCAACAGTAAAGCCGATAATGCCCGTAATTTCTCGCAGTGTGATTCCCTGCTAATGGGTAACAAGTGTGGAGCTCATACCTTCCCTTACATTGAAGCGAAGAATAAGACTGCAAAAGTCGAGCATGAAGCAACTACAAGTAAGATCGGAGAAGACCAGATCTTCTACTGTAACCAAAGGGGAATTGACACTGAAAAAGCTATTGCTCTTATTGTAAATGGCTTCAGTAAGGAAGTATTGAACAAATTACCAATGGAATTTGCAGTGGAAGCTCAAAAATTACTTGAGATTTCTTTGGAAGGATCTGTAGGATAAGAAAGATGAAGAAATTTTATTTTGCATTACTGGCAGTACTGTTCATGATCACCGCCTGTGGCGATGACCAGGCTCCCGCGGAGCTGGAACCGGAAGCTGTAGTGGCAAAAGATAGCATCCCAACTATTAAAGGAGAGTTTATTTTTCTCGCAGATGCCGCAGTTTTAAAAGGTAAAGACTTCATTTATGGAGTTCAGATCGACTCCATTAGTAGAAGATTAGCCGATACTGTTGAGCCTTTGAAAAGGGATGAATTTGACATGATAGAGGTGACCGTAAAGGCAAAGGTGGTGCAAAATCCGGGGCAGACCGGCTGGGAAGAGCTGGTACAAATAAGGGAGATCCTGGAAATACCAAAAATACAGGGAGACACTACAAGTGCTCCAAAAGTTATAAAAGACATAAATAAACCCTGAGAATTCAGGAAATATTTGAACTATGCTAAAGATAAAGAATTTACACGCTAAAGTTGAAGGCCTTAAAATTTTAAAAGGCATCGATCTTGAGATAAATGCAGGAGAGGTTCATGCTATTATGGGACCAAACGGATCTGGTAAGAGTACTCTTTCTTCTGTGATCGCAGGGAAAGAAGAATATGAAGTGACCCGGGGAGAGATCATTTTTGAAGGAGAAGAACTCACTGAATTTGATGCTGAAGAAAGAGCGCACAAAGGTGTTTTCCTTTCATTTCAATATCCTGTAGAAATTCCGGGGGTGACCGTTACCAACTTTATGCGTACCGTGATAAATGCCAACAGGAAAGCACGAGGCCTGGAAGATATGCCCGCCAATGAAATGCTTAAGAAGATCCGTGAAAAATCAGAACTTCTGGAAATTGACCGCAAATTCCTTTCTCGTTCTTTGAACGAAGGATTTTCGGGTGGAGAAAAGAAGAGAAATGAGATCTTCCAAATGGCTATGTTAGAGCCAAAGCTTTCCATTCTTGACGAAACAGATTCAGGATTGGACATTGATGCTCTACGTATTGTGGCCAATGGGGTGAATAAACTTAAAAGACCGGACAATGCAACTTTGGTGATCACTCACTACCAGAGATTACTGGATTACATTATCCCCGATTTTGTACACGTGATGCTGGATGGTAAGATCGTTAAATCCGGAGGAAAGGAACTGGCCTACGAGTTAGAAGAAAAAGGATACGACTGGATCAAGGAAGAAGTAGGAGCGTAAGGAGGTCGAAGGAAAGCCTTTAAATTTTTCCCCTTTTTGGGGAGCAAGAAAAAAGAACAATGGAGTTAAAAGATAAATTATTATCCTCATTTCTGGCTTTTGAAGAGAATGTGGACATGCATAGCGATATTCATGAGATAAGAAGCCGGGCAATAAAGGATTTTGAAGAAATGGGTTTCCCTACCAAAAAACAGGAGGCCTGGAAATATACTTCCCTTAATAAGGTGTTGAAGCACGACTACACAGTGTTTCCAAAGAAAGAGGACACCATTGATTACCGGGATGTGGAGAAATACTTTATTGATGATATCGATACTTACAAGATCGTCTTCATCGATGGGATCTATGCTTCGCATCTTTCGGCTACTACGCACGAGAAGATCGATGCCTGCTTGATGTCTTCGGCTTTGAATAATTCGAAGTACAAGCCAATTATTGATAATTACTTCAATACAGTTGCGCCAAAAGAAAGCCTTACCTCCCTGAATACTGCATTTTCAAGAGAAGGGGCTTTTATAAACATTCCGAAGAACACAATGGCCGATAAGCCAATACAGGTGATCAATTTCTCTACAGGAAATGAGTCGGCTTTATTGGTGCAGCCAAGAAATCTTATTGTGGTAGGCGAGAATTCTCATGTCCAGATCATTGAGAGACATCAAAGTCTAACAGATCATCCTGTTCTCACAAATTCTGTGACCGAGATCTATGCAGATAAGCGGGCAATTGTTGACTACTACAAGATCCAGAATGACAATCGACAGGCTTCTTTAATAGATAATACATTTATTGAGCAACATAGGGAAAGTCATTGTTCTGTCCACACCTTTTCTTTTGGCGGAAATCTTACACGCAATAATCTCAATTTTTATCAAAAAGGAGAGCGTATAGATTCTACTTTAAAAGGTATTACAGTGATTGGCGGGAAGCAACATGTAGATCATAATACCCTGGTCCACCACACCGAACCAAACTGTGAAAGCCACCAGGATTATAAAGGAGTATTTGCAGAATCATCTACAGGAGTATTCAACGGAAAGATCATTGTTAATAAGGAGGCTCAAAAGACCAATGCTTTTCAAGCCAACAACAACATCCTTCTGGATGACAAAGCTACCATTAATTCCAAGCCACAGCTCGAGATCTTTGCAGATGATGTAAAGTGTAGCCACGGTTGTACAATTGGACAGTTAGATGATGACGCTTTATTTTACCTGCGTTCCCGCGGAATTCCACTTAAGGAAGCAAGAGCTCTATTGATGTATGCCTTTGCCAACAACGTTCTTGAAAGCGTTAAAATTCCTGAACTTAAGGCGAGGATCACGAAAATTATTGCTCTCAAGCTTGGAGTAAATGTAGGCTACAGCCTGTAAACAATATAGAATTTGATGAAAGTTGCCTCAACAAAACTCAATTTTGATGTCAAATCCATACGGAAGGATTTTCCTATACTTTCAAGAGAAGTCAATGGAAAACCACTGGTGTATCTGGATAATGCCGCAACTTCGCAAACTCCGCAGCAGGTAATCGATGTCATAGTAGATTACTACAGCCGCTACAATGCAAATATTCATCGTGGGGTTCACACCCTCTCACAGGAAGCTACAGATGCTTACGAACAGGCAAGGATAAAGATTCAGAAACATTTCAATGCCAGGGAATCTCATGAGATCATTTTCACCGCAGGGACTACTCATGCAATTAATCTTGTGGCAAGTGGATTTACCACCTTGCTGCAGGAAGGTGAAGAGATCATAGTTTCGGCTTTAGAGCATCACAGTAACATTGTGCCATGGCAAATGTTATGTGAAAGAACCGGGGCGAAACTAAAGGTCATTCCCATGAATGACAATGGGATGCTTAGAATGGATGAGTATGATAACCTGCTCACAGAAAAGACAAAGCTGGTCTTTGTAAATCATGTCTCTAATGCCTTAGGAACTGTGAATCCTGTAAAGGAGATCATAGATAAAGCACATGCAGTAGGCGCAGCTGTACTTCTGGATGGAGCACAGGCTGCACCTCACATCAAGGCCGATGTACAGGACCTGGATGTAGATTTTTATGCAGTTTCCGCACACAAAATGTGTGGCCCTACAGGAGTAGGTGTTTTATATGGAAAAGAGGAGTGGTTAAAGAAACTCCCCCCATACCAGGGAGGAGGCGAAATGATCGCGACCGTAACTTTTGAAAAAACAACCTACGCCGATCTACCACATAAATTTGAAGCAGGAACTCCCGATATCTGTGGCGGAATCGCCTTTGGAGCTGCTCTGGACTATATGAACGCTATAGGTTTTGATAACATTGCAGCCTATGAACACGAACTGCTGGAATATGCCACAGAAAAATTGATGGAAATTGAAGATCTTAGGATCTATGGAACTTCCACAGAGAAAACTGCAGTTATTTCTTTCAATATTGGTGATATCCACCCTTACGACATTGGGACTATTATCGATAAATTGGGTATTGCGGTAAGAACAGGGCATCATTGTGCTCAACCGGTAATGGATTACTACAAGATCCCTGGAACTGTTAGGGCATCTTTCTCCTTTTATAATACAAAGGAAGAGATCGATATATTTGTAGAGGGAGTAAAAAGGGCAAAAAATATGCTATCTTAAATCCTGTGTAATGAGGAATTTTCTGTTTTTGTTCTTTTCTTTTCTCTTGATTTCATGTGCCAACACAGTTGATACTGTTTCTATAGAAAGATTGGATGGAAGATATCAGGTTATGGCTGTACAGGGGGAGAAAGCCCTCTCTGATAATATTATTTTAAATTTTGAGCCTCTGGGCAACAGGGTTTCCGGAAGTTCAGGTTGTAATCAATTTTCAGCTCATTACAATCAACAGGGGAATAACCTCGAGTTTTCCACTCCGATGAGCACAAGAAAATATTGTGAGGGATTTATGGAAACAGAGAAGAAGATCCTTTCTTCCTTTGAACATGTTGCCCGCATAAATCATAATGGGAAAGAAATCATCATTTTTTCTGACAATGATGAAGCTTTAATGACATTAACGAAAATAGAAAGTGGTGAATAACATAAAAGAAATACAACAAGATATTGTAGAGGAATTCGAAATGTTCGATGACTGGATGCAGCGTTATGAACATATGATCGAATTGGGAAAGTCACTTCCACTAATTGAAGATAAGTACAAGACCGAAGATAACCTTATAAAAGGTTGCCAAAGCAAGGTTTGGGTACATGCAGAGCTTGAAGATGATAAATTGGTATTTACTGCCGATAGTGACGCAATAATTACGAAAGGGATTATAGCCATTCTCATAAGAGCCTATTCCAATCAACACCCTAAAGATATCATTGAAGCAGATACGGCTTTTATTGATGAGATCGGCTTAAAAGAGCATTTATCCCCTACCAGAGCCAATGGTTTGGTAAGTATGATAAAGCAGTTGAAAATGTATGCAGTGGCATACCAAACCCAATTAAATTAGAATGGAACACGCACAAAATTCTGAAGTTTTAGGAGAAAAGATAGTAACAGTTCTAAAAACTATTTACGATCCTGAAATTCCTGTTGATATATATGAACTGGGCTTGATCTACGATGTCATGGTGAGCCAGGACAATGAGATCAAGATCCTTATGACCCTTACTACTCCCAACTGTCCTGTAGCTGAATCCCTTCCTATGGAAGTGGAAGAGAAGGTCAAATCTATGAACGAAGTTACAGATTGCGAGGTAGAGATCACTTTTGATCCGCCATGGAGCCAGGATCTTATGAGCGAAGAAGCCAAGCTGGAGCTTGGAATGTTATAAATCTATTCCACCTAAATTCCTTTAGATAACCTATGGCCGAAGAGATCGTAAACCGGGTAGCCAACAGTAAACTTATCACCATTGACCTCGAGGATCTTTATCCTGCCGGAGAAAGGATCTTATTTGATATTAAAGACTGGCTGCTGGAAGGTTTTGTGCTCAGGGAAAAAGAGTTCCGCGCTGCCGCCAAAGCTCATGATTGGGATCAATATCAGGGAAAATATGTGGCGCTTACCTGTTCCAGTGATGCTATTATTCCGGGATGGGCCTATATGCTATTAAGCACCTATTTGGCTCCGGTCGTTAAAAAAGTAGTTGTTGGCGACCTGGAAATGCTGGAAACGGTTCTTTATACTGAAATTATTCAGGATCTGGATGTCACAAAATACCGTGACCTGCCGGTGATCATTAAAGGTTGTTCCAGAAGACCTGTGCCCCAAAATGCTTATCTTCTATTAACTTCTAAACTTCAGCCGCTAGCAAAGAGCATAATGTATGGCGAAGCATGTTCTTCTGTGCCGCTGTACAAAAAATAAAACATGAAGAAACTATTACTTTCAGTATTCATTCTTACCGGATTAATAGCAAACGCTCAGGAGGAAAAGGAAGAGGTACCACCAAACGGATGGACTTCCGAAGGAAAATTTCAGCTGCTTTTCAACCAATCTGCCTTTAATAAAGAATGGAGCGGCGGCGGAACTTCCAGTGTAGCCGGAAATCTTATGCTGGACTACAACCTCAACTACAGGCATGATAATTTTACCTGGGATAACCGATTGATCGCCAACTATGGTGTTACCAAACTAAAAGGAGATCAATTCACCCGTAAAACGAGTGACAGACTGGAGGTAAATTCTATTGCAGGTAAACAGCTTGAGAATTCCAACTGGTACTATTCATTTTTCGCAAATTTCAGGAGCCAGTTCAGCAAAGGTTATGTGTATTCCAAAAATGTTGAAGGGGTAGAAATACGTAGGGAAACTACACATTTCCTTTCCCCGGCTTATTTGCAGTTTGGACCCGGAATGATGTGGAAGAAAAGTGAAGACTTTTGGTTCAACCTGGCACCGGCAACAGCCCGGTTTATTTTCGTGGATAATGCTTTTACCAGTATTCCCGGCTACAAGGATGGCGCTTACTTTGGTGTTGATGCAGGGGAAAGTTCAAGATTTGAACTGGGAGCTTCGGTAAATGCTTATTTAAAAAATGAGATCTTCACAAACGTCTCTTTAGAGAATTCCTTAAGCCTCTATTCCAATTATCTCGACAAGCCGGGTAATGTTGACATCGATTACCTAATGAACCTCGAAATGATCGTAAATAAATTCATTTCGGCCAATCTTATCTTTCAGGCAATCTATGATGATAATACTGTAGGTGCTTTCCAGATACGGGAAGTCTTTGGAGCCGGTTTGACCTACAACTTCTAATTCGTTAAAAAAACATATCCAAAAATGACATTTTTGGGGAAGCTTTAAGAGCTCCTGTCCATGAGTTGGTCCTCATGTACTATGGATTTATGTAACTTTGTTCCAATAGGAAGATTTATATGTTAGAAAAAAATAATCTTGAATACGAAAAAGTAGTGTTGATCGGGATCATCACCCGGGAACAGAATGAAGAGAAGCTTGATGAATATCTCGACGAACTCGAGTTTTTGACATATACTGCCGGCGGAGAGGTGGTAAAGCGTTACACACAGAAAATGGAGAGGCCAGATCCCAAGACTTTCATAGGTTCAGGAAAGATGGAGGAAGTCCGCAATTATATTAGTGAGAATGAAGTAGGAACCGCCATTTTTGACGATGAACTTTCTCCAGCACAACAAAAGAATATTGAGCGGGTGCTCAACTGCAAAGTTCTTGACAGGACGAATTTAATACTCGACATATTTGCTCAGCGGGCAACTACCAGCTACGCCCGTACCCAGGTTGAACTGGCACAATATCAATACTTATTGCCGCGCCTTGCGGGGATGTGGACTCACCTTGAGCGGCAGCGTGGGGGTATTGGGATGCGAGGACCAGGAGAAACGGAGATCGAGACTGACCGACGTATTGTTCGTGATAAGATCTCTTTGTTGAAGAAGAAGCTTGAGACCATTGACAAACAGATGGAAGTTCAACGCGGCAACCGCGGCCAACTGGTTAGAGTGGCATTAGTAGGTTACACCAACGTAGGGAAATCTACCTTGATGAATGTAATAAGTAAAAGTAAAGTCTTTGCCGAAAACAAACTTTTCGCCACCCTGGATACTACAGTTCGAAAAGTGGTAATTCGAAATCTTCCGTTTCTGCTTACAGATACAGTAGGTTTTATTAGAAAACTTCCCACTCAGCTTGTTGAGTCCTTCAAATCTACACTTGATGAAGTTCGCGAAGCAGACCTGTTGCTGCACGTAGTTGATATTTCACACCCACAGTTTGAGGATCATATTGCTTCTGTAAACCAGATCCTGGCCGAGATCAAAAGCGCTGAGAAACCTACCCTCATGGTATTCAATAAAATAGATGCCTATAAAGCTGAGATGATCGAGGAGGATGACCTCATGACAGAAAAAACGAGCTCCCATTATTCTCTGGCCGAGTGGCAGAACACCTGGATGAACCGACTTGGAGACAATGTCCTCTTTATTTCGGCACTAAACAAGGAGAACCTGGAAGAGTTCAGAAAGAAGGTTTATGAAGCAGTAAGGGAGATACATATCACCCGCTTCCCTTACAACAATTTTCTCTATCCCGAGTACGATACTTACACAGACGAGGAAGAATAGAATCGGAAAAATTGAGTATTTTAGAGCAGCTAAATTACTGAATATGAAACGACTGTTTATTTTACCAGTACTGCTGTTTTTCACCATGGCAACAGCTCAGGATCTCGAAGGTTCATGGCAACTCGTGGAGATCAACGATCAACCTCTTAATGA